>DAIOFZ010000019.1:0-27088 GCA_036745475.1 Actinomycetota bacterium
CGGGCGCGCCGTAGTAGCTCGGGTAGCGGTGCGTCGAGGGGTCGAGCACCGCCTCTCGCATGGCCTCGACGACGTGCTCGGGCGTCGGGAGGTCCGGGTCGCCCACGCCGAGCGAGATCACGTCCACGCCCTCGGCGCGCTTGGCGGCGAGCTTGCGGTCGAGCTCGGCGAACAGGTACGGGGGAAGGGACTCGACGCGCTTGGCCACCCTCAACCCGGGACCGCCTCCAGCCACGACGGGTCGACGACCCCCTCGGCGACGCGGACGGCGGGACCGGTCAACAGCACCTCGTCGCCCCGGAGCCGTTCGATCTGCAGGACACCGCCCGGGAACCTCGCGGGCGCCTTCGCTGGCACGAGGCCCGCCTCGTTCGACGCGACGACCGCGGCGCACGCACCCGTGCCGCACGCCATCGTCTCGCCGGCGCCGCGCTCCCAGACCCGGACCTTCACGCCGTCGCCCTGGACGGCGACGAATTCGACGTTGGTCCGCTCGGGGAAGCGCTCGTCGTGTTCGACGAGTGGCCCGAGCCTACGGACGTCGACGTCGTCGGGGTCCTCCTCGACGAACAGCACCAGATGCGGGTTGCCCATCGACAGGGCGGTCGCCTTGTAGCTGCGCCCGTCCACCTCGAACGGCTCCCCCACGAACGGCTCGTCCGGGTTGCCTGCCATCGGCAGCGCGCCGCGTGCGAACCGGGCCGGCCCCATCCCGACGGTCACCGAGTCGACGGCACCGTCAATGACGTGCAGCGCGAGCGTCTTGATCCCCGATCGCGTGTCCACGCGGATCTCGGTGCGGTCGATCAGGCCGCGGTCGAACACCAGCTTGCCCAGGCAGCGGATGCCGTTGCCGCACATCCGGGCCTCGCTGCCGTCCGAGTTGCGGTGATCCATGAAGAAGTCAGCGCCCCCGGACGGCGCGACGCGGATCACGCCGTCGGCACCGATCCCGAACCGCCGGTCGCACAGTCGCCGCGCGAGCTCCCCGCTCAGCTCGAACCGCCCCGCGAGGTCCTCGAACAGGACGAAGTCGTTGCCCGTCCCGTGGTACTTCCAGAACCGGAGCTCATCCATCCGCGATCCCCCGGACCCGCCGCGACAAAGACGCCACGACATCCTCGACGAGCGGCTCGGCCCCGGCCTGCCCCGCCTCGAACCAGCGGATCCTCGGGTCCCGCCGGAAGAAGCCGAGCTGCCGGCGCGCGAGCGACCTGGTGCGCCTCACCGTGCCCGCGACCGCCGCGTCGAGCGTGAGCTCGCCGGCGAGGTGACGGGCCAACTCAGCGTACCCGATGGCCTGGGCCGAGGTGAGCCAGGCGGCGAACCCTCGTTCGACGAGACCGCGGACCTCGTCGAGCCACCCACACTCGAGCATCTCCGCGACGCGGGTCTCGATCCGGGTTCGGAGTACCTCGGCCGGCGCCCAGACGCCCGCCGCCCGAACCCGATCGGGTTCGTACGATTCCCAGCGCCCGGCGAAGCTGGAGAACGGTCGGCCGGTGAGCTCGGCGACCTCGAGCGCCCGCACGGTGCGCCGGACGTTCCCCGGCTCGATCTTCGCGGCCGCCGCCGGGTCGGATGCGGCGAGGCGCTGGTGCAGTCCGGTCGCCCCGACCACCGCGGCCTCGGCCTCCAGTCCGCTGCGCGTGTCCGGATCGGTCCCCGGGAACCCGAGCTCGTCCACCACCGCACGCTCGTAGAGCGGCGAACCCCCCACGAGCAGCACCCGTCGCCCCCGCGAACGGATCTCCGCGATCGCCGCCATGGCCAGCTCCTGGTAGCGCGCGACGCTGAACGGCTCGGAGGGCTCGGCCACGTCGAGGAGGTGGTGCGGGACCCGTCCTTGCTGCTCCGGGGTCGGCTTGGCCGTCCCGATGTCCATCCCCCGATACACGAGCATCGAGTCGACCGAGACGATCTCGGCGCCGAAGCGTTCGGCCACCGCGATCCCGGCCTCCGTCTTGCCCCCGGCGGTCGGACCGACCAGCGCGAGCAGCGGCGGTTCGGCGCCGGGGCCGTTGCGCGCGGCCATCACCGGATCGGGGCGGGCTCCCGCGGTTCCGGGGGGCTAACGCTCGCGCGTTTGCGCTCGCTCCTTGAGCCCCCCGGGCCCCCCGCCGCGAGCTCGCCGTCCAGGTGGTGCGGGTGGGCGCCCACGATCCGCACGTCGAGGAACGTGCCGGGCGCGTGCTCGCCGCCGACGTGCACGACGCGGTTGCCCCGTGTCCGGCCCCGAGCGCCGCCTTTGCGTCCGAGCCCCTCGATCAACACCTCGGCCGACGAGCCCACCTGCTCGCGCATCTGCTCGAGCGCGATCGCCTCCTGGAGCGCGACCAGCCGGTCGAAGCGCTCCTGCACCTCGTGCTTGTCGAGCTGCCCGTCCATCTCGGCGGCCCGCGTCCCCGGCCGTGGCGAGTACTGGAACGTGTATGCCTGGTCGAAGCGTGCGCGCCGAACCACGTCGAGCGTGTCCTCGAAGTCCTCCTGGGTCTCTCCGGGGAACCCGACGATGATGTCGGTGCTCACCGCGATGTCCGGGATCGCGGCGCGGATCCGTTCGAGCCAGTCGAGGTACCGCTCGCGCCGGTACGAACGCCGCATCGCCCTCAGCACCCGGTCCGAGCCCGACTGCAGCGGGAAGTGGATGTGCTCGCACACCTTGTCGCTCTCGGCCATCGCGTCGATCACGTCGGGCGTGAAGTCGTGGGGGTGTGGGCTCGTGAACCGGATCCGGCGGAGCCCCTCCACCCGGTTCACGGCTCGGAGCAGGTCGGCGAACAGCGGACGCCGAGCCGACCCCGGCACGGTGAGGTCCCGGCCGTAGGTGTTCACGTTCTGGCCGAGCAGCGTGATCTCGACCACGCCCCTGCGGGCGAGGCCCTGCACCTCGGCCAGCACGTCGCCGATCGGACGCGAGAGCTGCGGCCCGCGCACGAGCGGCACGATGCAGAACGTGCACGCGTTGTCGCAGCCCACCGCGATCGAGACCCACGCGTGGTGCGCGACCTCGCGCAGTGCCGGCAGGGCGCTCGGAAAGATCTCGGTCTGCTCCCGGACGTCGAGCTGCGGCCCCTCGGTCTCGGCCCGATGGAGCAGGTCGAGCAGCCCGGGCAAGGCGTGGGTGCCGACGACGACGTCCACCCACGGCGCGCGCTCGCGGATCGTCCCGCCGTCCTTCTGCGCCAGGCACCCGGCCACGACGATCCGCATCCGCGGGTTCGCCTGCTTCAGCGGTCGGAGGTGCCCGAGGTTGCCGTACAGCCGGTTGTCCGCGTTCTCCCGGATCGCGCAGGTGTTGAACACGACGACGTTCGCGTCTGCTGCCTCCCGGGTCGCCACGTAGCCGTCGGCGGTGAGAAGGCCGGCGATCCGCTCGGAGTCGTGCTCGTTCATCTGGCACCCGAAGGTGCGGAGCAGGTACCTCGGCTCTCTCATGGGCTGCGCTCGCCTCCGGCTCGGCTCCGCCCCCGAACCCCCTCGCTCGGCCATGGCCCTCAGGCTACCCTCGCGCGCGCCTCACTTGGCGTACTCGACCGAACGCGTCTCGCGCACGACCGTGATCTTGATCTGCCCGGGGTACTGCAGCTCCTCCTCGACCTGCTTGGCGATGTCCCGCGCCATCACCTGCGCCGAGAGGTCGTCGATGTCCTCGGGCTTGACCATCACGCGGACCTCGCGGCCGGCCTGCATCGCGTAGACCTTCCCTACGCCGGGGTAGCCAGTGCAGATCTCCTCGAGGCGCTCGAGACGCTTGATGTAGGTCTCCAGGCTCTCGCGCCTGGCCCCCGGGCGGCCGCCCGAGATCCCGTCTGCGATCTGGGCGATCACGGCGTCGATCGTCCGCTGCTCGACCTCGCCGTGGTGGGACTCGATGCAGTGGACCACCTCGGGCGACTCCTTCATCCGCCGGGCGATCTCGGCGCCGATGATCGCGTGGGAGCCCTCGACCTCGTGCGTCACCGCCTTGCCGATGTCGTGCAGCAGCGCCCCGCGCTTGGGGACCGTCGGGTCGATGCCGAGCTCGGATGCGATCGCCGAGGCGATGTGCGCCGACTCGACGAGATGCTTGAGGACGTTCTGGCCGTACGAGGTCCGGAACTGGAGCCGTCCGAGCAGCCGGATCATCTCCGGATGCATGTCGGCGATCCCGGTGTCGAGCACGGCCTCCTCGCCTGCGCGCTTGATCTGCTCGTCGATCTCCTTCTGCGATCGGTCGAACGTCTCCTCGATCCGCGCCGGGTGGATCCGCCCGTCCTGCACGAGCTTCTCGAGCGTGAGCCGCGCCGTCTCGCGCCGCACGGGGTCGAAGCTCGACAGCACCACGGCCTCCGGCGTGTCGTCGATGATCAGGTTCACCCCGGTCGTCGACTCGAACGCGCGGATGTTCCGCCCCTCACGTCCGATGATGCGCCCCTTCATGTCCTCGCTCGGAAGCGAGAACACCGAGACCGTCGACTCGCTCGTCTGCTCGGAGGCGACGCGCTGGATCGCGATCGTCACGATCTTGCGGGCGCGCTCCTCCCCCTCCTCGCGTGCGCGCTGCTCGATCTCGCGCACCGTTGCCATCGCCTCGCGCTTGGCCTCGTCGACCACCTGGGCGCGGAGCGCCTCCTTCGCCTCGGACGCCGTGAGCCGCGCGATCTTCTCGAGGGCGGCGCGATGCTGGACCGCCGAATGCTCGAGCTGCTCGCGGACCAGCGTGAGCGTTCGGTCCCGATCGTCCAGCTCCTCCGCACGCCGGTCTGCCTCGTCGACCTTGCGGTCGACGAGCCGCTCCTTGTCGGTGAGGCGCTCCTCCTGGCGCTTGATCTCGTCCCGCCGGGTGCGAACGTCCTCCTCGGTCTCGCGCCGGATCGCGCCGATCTCGTCCTTGGCTTCGACCAGGGCCACGCGCGTGAGACGCTCGGCCTCGCGCTCGGCCTCCAGGATCACCTTCTGCGCCCTGCTCTCGGCACTCTCCGCCTGCGACCTTGCGACCGCTCGTCGGATCACGAACCCCATCGCCACGCCCAGGGCAAGGGCAACGATCCCCACCACCACCGGTACCATCGTTTCACCGCCTCGTTCGTAGACACGGAACAGCCGAACCGAGGCCCATCCGGCACTGTTCGGCCGTGCGTCCGAAGGATGCGGACTAGAGCGATGCTGGGGCCGGCGGCCCCGCTCGCCCTCCGATCCGGTGTGCTCCCTGTGAGGTCTGGATTCTCAAGCTTTCAGGCACGGTTGAACGTTGACCAACAGATGAACCTCGTACGAATAGAGCCTACGGCGTGCGTTCGGCAGAGGCAAGGTGCCGGCCTCGCGGCGACCGACCGGGGCGCTCAGGCGCGGCGGTCGTCGATCCCCAGGGCCGCCCTCGCGGCCTCCCGGGAGACGCCGCCGTCGTAGCCGCGCCGGGCCAGGAACGAGACGAGGCGCCCGTACGCCACCTCGGGCCGCAGACTCGTCAGGCGCCGAGCCCGTTCCGTCGCCACCTCGAGCGCGCGGACGCTCTCGTCCCCCTCCAGGCCTGCCAGGGTCTGCTCGATCGTCTGGCGCGACACGCCCTTGGACGCGAGCGCACCCGCGACGGCCCTGCGGGCGCTCCCGCGGACCGTCAGGTGGTCGGCGAGCTCGCGCGCGAAGGCACCGTCGTCGAGCAGCCCGGCGTCCTCGAGTCGATCGAGCTCCGACGACACGTCGGCCGTGTCGAACCCCGCCCGACGCAGCCTCGATTCGAGCTCGCGCCGCGCTCGCGGACGCACCGCGAGCAGCCGGAGCGCCCGCTCGTGGCAGTCGAGCGGTTGCTTGACGGTGCGCTTGTTCGCCATGTGAGGACGCCGGGGGCGAGCGGGCCTTTCCCTAACCCGCTCGTGCCCCCGTCGTCTCACGCTCCTTGTCGGCCTTGGCCGCCTTCGGAGCCGGCTCGGGAGTTTCCACGAGGTCCGGGACGACCTGGATCGGCGTCTCGTCGCCCTCGGCTCCGAACGCCGTCAGGCCGACGGCCTCGCGCACCCGGCGTTCGAGCTCGGTCGCGATGTCCGTGTGCTCGGCCAGGAACTGGCGCGCGTTCTCGCGACCCTGCCCGAGCTGATCACCCTCGTACGTGAACCACGCCCCGCTCTTCTTGACGATCTCGAGGTCGACCCCCACGTCGAGGAGGCTCCCTTCCTTGGAGATGCCGACGCCGTACATGATGTCGAACTCGCACTGGCGGAACGGCGGCGCGACCTTGTTCTTCACGACCTTGACTCGCGTCCGCGACCCCACGACGTCGGTCCCGTCCTTCAGGTTCTCGATCTTGCGCACGTCCAGCCGGACCGAGGAGTAGAACTTCAGCGCGCGGCCCCCGGGCGTCGTCTCGGGGTTTCCGAACATCACCCCGATCTTCTCGCGGAGCTGGTTGATGAAGATCGCCGTGGTGTCGAACCGCGAGAGCGTGCCCGAGAGCTTCCGCATCGCCTGCGACATCAGCCGTGCCTGCAGACCGACGTGGGCGTCGCCCATCTCGCCCTCGATCTCGGCCCGCGGGACGAGCGCCGCCACCGAGTCGATCACGACCACGTCGAGCGCGCCCGAGCGCACGAGCATGTCGGCGATCTCGAGGGCCTGCTCGCCGGAGTCCGGCTGCGAGACCAGGAGCTCGTCGATGTTGACGCCCAGACGCTGGGCATACGTCGGGTCCAGCGCGTGCTCGGCGTCGATGAACGCGGCGATGCCGCCGTGGTCCTGGGCCTCGGCGATGATGTGGAGGCAGACCGTCGTCTTGCCCGAGCCCTCGGGCCCGAACACCTCGACCACGCGTCCGCGTGGGATCCCGCCCACGCCCAGCGCGATGTCGAGCGCGAGCGACCCCGTCGGGATCACCGAGATGCCGGCGCCCATCGGGTGCTCGCCGAGCTTCATCACGGCGCCCTTGCCGAACTGCTTCTCGATCTGCGTGAGCGTGACGTCGAGCATCTTGTCCCGGTCGTCCATCCGTGAAGCCTCCTTTTGATCCCCGCCCACCCGCTGGGCCCTCGCCCACCCCGCGACCGCGTCGGTGAGCCTCTCGGCGAGGGAGAACCGCACGCTACCGCGAGGGTCTGACATGGATTACACCCCTGTAGTTCGAACCGTGCAACCCCGCCGACGGTACTCGAACAGGTGTTCGAGGTCAAGCAGCGATCGGGGCCTCGTCGCGAAGTTTGAAGCCGGGATGACCCGGGCGACCGCGCGCTCTCAGGGACCGAACGGGAAGAGGCCGATCGGCTCGTACACGGGGGCAGGCCGGCGCAGGTGGCTCCGGAACAGCACGAGCCGGTCGATCCCGAACGGCTCGCTCTCGAACACGACCTCGAGCGGCTCGAGCCCGACCGGCGGATCGAACCGCGCGACCGTCAGGTGGGGTGTGAACGCCCGCTGTTCCGGCGCGAACTCCCTCGCGAGCGCCTCGTCCAGGCTCGCCGCCAGGCGCGCCAGACGTCGTTCGGCGTCGGCGAGCCCGGCCCACAGCACGCGAGCCCGGCGTGCGTTCGGGAAGGCGCCCAGGCCTTCGACTCGGGTCTCGAAGGGCTCGTGCTCGCACGCAACACTCGAGACCGTCTCGGTGACCCACTCCACCAACCTCGGGTACGTCGAGCCGAGGAACTTCACCGTCACGTGCTGGTTCTGGATCGGCACCCATCGCGCCTTCGGGAACCGCTCGCGGACCGGTGACACCGCCTCGGCGAGGGCGCCCCGGATCTCCTCCGGGATCTCGACCGCGGCGAACAGCCGGACCGGTTTGGCCTCCGGACGCGACGCGCGATCGCGAGCCATCAGTCCTTCTGCATCAGTCTGGGAGTGGGAGGCCAAGCAGGTGTCGCCGCACCAGGTCGAGCGCCGCCAGCTCGGAGAACCGGCGGACGAGCTCGCGGTCGTACGGCCAGCGGAACCCGTACTGGTGCGCCGCTCCCTCGGCCTCGAACGCGATCCAGACCTGGCCGGGGTCCGCGCCGCCGTGGCGCTCGGGACCGGCCGCGCCCGTGAGCGCCACCGCGAGGTCGGCGCGGAACACCCTGCGAGCCCCCGAGGCCATCTCGCCCGCGCACTCGCGGCTCACCGGCCCCGGGCCGTCCAGCGTCGCCTCGGACACACCGAGGAGCGAGCGCTTGGCCTCGATCGAATACGTCACGGCCGAACCGAGGAAGTACGCGGAGGCCCCCGGCACCGCGGTGATCCGCTCGCCGAGGCCGCCGCCGGTGAGCGACTCGGCGCACGCGATCGTCAGGCCTCGCTCGGCGAGCAGCCGCCCCGTCACGACCTCGAGCGGCTCGTCCCCCGAGCCGTAGACGTGGTCGCCCAGCCGCTCGCGCACCCGCCTCTCGAGGCGGTCGAGCAGGGCGTTCGCCTCCGTGGGCGAAGCCTTGGCCGTCAGCCGGACGTGCACCTCTCCCCCGCCGGCGAGGTAGGCGACCGTCGGATTCGACGACCCGTGGAACACGTCGTCCAGCAGCTCGGCGATCCTCGACTCGGCGAGCCCGTAGACGCGGAGCGTCCGCGAGACGAGCGACGCGGGACCGACGAGCATCGAGAGCTCGGGCAGGATCGTCCCCTCCATCATCTCCCGCATCTCCGAGGGGACGCCGGGGATCGCGTACACGGTCGCCCCGCCGATCGAGACGACCAGCCCGGGTGCGGTCCCGCGCTCGGGCGCGATGGAGCGGCCGCCCTCGGGGACGTCGGCCTGCACGAGGTTGGATGCGGGCATGGGGCGGCCGCGGACGCGGAACCGGTCCCGCAGCGCCTTCTCGATGTCGGCGTGCCGCACCAGCCGCGTGCCCGCCACCTGCGCGAGCGCCGGGCGGGTCACATCGTCCTGCGTCGGCCCGAGCCCGCCGGTCACGAGCACGAGGTCGGCCCGCGAGGCCGCGAGTGCGATCGCCTCGACGATGCGGCGCTCGTTGTCGCCGACCACCTGATGGTGCAGCACGTCGATGCCCAGCTCGGCGAGCCGCTCCGACATCCACTGCGCGTTCGTGTTGGCGATCTGCCCGATGAGCAACTCGGTCCCCACCGCGACGATCTCGGCCCTCACGGGCGGGATCAGCCCCCCGGCGTGGAGGGCTCGTCGTAGCTGAAGGTGTCCTCCCACGGCTCGCCGTTCTTGCCCGGGAACCCATAGTCCACGCCGCGCACGATGACGTGCGCCGTGTTGCCCTCGGCCAGGCGGATCGTGATCGAGTTGTCCGCGTCGAACGACCGTCCCTCGCCCGCGCGGAGCTGGTAAGACTTCGGGTCGCCGCCATCTGCCACGATCGTGACCTCGACCGCATGCTTCGCCTCGACCGCGACGCTGATAGGGCGCTCGAGCTCGGCGCCCGCGACCATGCTGCCGGTCGCCCCGGACAGGTTGGCTGGTGGGGGCGCTGGCCGCCGGGCCGAGAGCACGCCGAACGCCCCCGCGAGCACGAGCACGGTCGCGGCGAGGAGGATCCACAGGCGATGGTCGTCGCGCCGGCGTCGCGCGCCCAGCACGGGCTCGGATCGTGCCGGCGGGGGCACCACGACCACCTCGTCGTCACGGCCCAGTTCGGCGTCGTACATCGCGACGACCTTGTCCGGGGACAGCCTGAGGTACGTGGCGTAGGTCCGCAGGCACCCGCGCAGGTGGACGTCACCCAGGAGCAGATGGAAGTCCTCGGCCTCGATCGCGTCGAGGAATTCGAGCCGGACGCGCGTGTCTCGCGCCGCCTCTTCCAACGTCACGCCGCGCGCCTCGCGCACCTTTCGGAGCGCGGGGCCCACGCTGACGGTCGTTCGCTGCAAGGAACCTCCCGGCCGGATCGCGGGCATCCTATCGGACGCCAGGGAGACGGGTGCCTGTCCTAGCCGGCCCGAGCCGAGCGGGACTCCTCCCACTCCTGCGGGGTCACGAGCACGTCGCGCGCCTTCGACCCGAGCGAGGGACCGACGATCCCGCGCTCCTCCATCAGGTCCATCAGCCTCCCCGCGCGCGCGAACCCGACCTTCAGCTTGCGCTGCAGCATGCTCGTGGATCCGAGCTGCGAGCGGATCACGAGCTCGGCCGCCTGCTCGAGCAGGTCGTCGTCACCCCCGAGCCCGCCGGGCTCCTCGCCGTCGGCCGGCGGCTTGCCGAGGCCCTCGACGCTCATCGCGTACTCGGTCGGGCGCTGGTCGCGGACCCAGTCCCCGACCGCCTGGATCTCCTTCTCCGTCACCCATGCCGCCTGCAGCCGCGCCGGCTTGGAGGCCGACGACGGCGCGAACAACAGGTCGCCGTGGCCGACCAGCTTCTCGGCGCCGTTCATGTCCAAGACCACGCGCGAGTCGGCCTGGCTCGAGGTCATGAGCGCGATGCGGCTCGGGATGTTCGCCTTGATCAGGCCGGTCACGACGTCGACGCTGGGGCGCTGCGTGGCCACGACCAGGTGGATCCCCACGGCGCGCGCCATCTGGGCGATCCGGCAGATCGCATCCTCGACGTCCCGCGGCGCGACCATCATCAGGTCGGCGAGCTCGTCGATCACGACCAACAGGTAGGGGAAGTCGACGACCCGGTCCTCCTGCCCCGGCGGGATCCGCAGCGTCTCCTCCTCCATCCCCGCGCGGTATCCGTCGATGTCGCGGACCCCGACCATCGCGAGCAGCTCGTACCGCTGCTCCATCTCTCGTACGACCCATGCGAGCGCCTCGGCGGCGCGCTTCGGGTGCACGATCACCGGGACGAGCAGATGCGGCAGGTCCGCGAAGTGCACGAGCTCGACCCGCTTGGGGTCGACCAGCACGAGCTTGACCTCGTCGGGATCGGCGCGCATCAGGACCGAGGTGATGAACGAATTGATGAGGCTCGACTTGCCGGCGCCGGTCGCCCCTGCGATCAGCACGTGGGGCATCTCCGCGAGGTTGACGAGCTGCGCCCGTCCGTGGACATCCTTGCCGAGCGCGACCGCCAGCGGGTGCTCGTCGTCGAGCGCGGTCTTCGACCGCAGGATGTCGCCGAGCATCACGAAGTCGCGGACCTTGTTCGGCACCTCGACCCCGATCGCGGACCGGCCGGGGATCGGCGCGATGATCCGCACGTCCGGGGTCGCGAGCGCGTACGCGATGTCGTCGGCCAGCGAGAGCACCTTGTTCACCTTCGTGCCGGCCTCGATCTCGACCTCGTACAGGGTCACGGTCGGCCCCCGGTGCGCCGCCACGACGTGAGCGGGAACGCCGAACGTGTGGAACGTGCGTTCGAGCGCGGCCTTCTGGTGATCCTCGTCCCGTTCGCTAGACGCCGACGGCGGGGAGGTTCGGAGCAGCTCGAGCGGCGGGAGCTCGTAGGGCCCGCCTCCGGTCGGCCGGACGAGCGCGGGCACCTCGATCGGCTCGGGCTCCGTCTCCGGCTCTCCGTCCTCGGGGAGCTCGACCAGCGCGAAGTCGTCGCTCGCCTGCACGATCGGCGGTTCGGCGACCTCCTCCTCCTCTTCTTCCTCGTCCTCGTCGAGCTCGTCGTCGCCGTCCCGCGAGAACGCGTCCACGACCCGGTCCCAGATCGCCGAGAGCGGGGTCCCCGTGAAGATCAGCAGGCCGAGGAGGACGGCGCCGCCCCACACGATCGCGACGCCGATCCCGGAGACCAGCTTTCCCAGCGGCCACGAGGTCAAGGCGCCCGTGATGCCGGCGGCACCGCTCAGGCGCTCGTAGCCGCCGAACGGCCTCGGGTTCCCCTGCCAGAGCGAGATCAGGGCCAGCACGCCGATGGTGGTGATCACGAACCCGATGAACATCCGCAGGCGGTCCTGCTCGGCCGTCCCCCGGAGCAGGATCAGCCCCCAGAACAGGGCGAGGATCGGGAAGACGACGGCCCCGATGCCGAAGGTGGCGTGGAGCAGCCAGTCGATGCCCGCCCCGACCGGCCCTGCCGAACCGAACCACAGCCCGAGGACCGCCAGAAGCGCGAGCACGACGAGACCGATCCCGAGGGCGTCGCGGGCCCAGGGACGGAGGTGGCTCCTGACCGAGGGCCGCTTGCTCCTTGCGCCGCGGCCCTTCGTGGTGCTCGCCAACTACACCTCCACGATCACGGGTAGGATCACGGGCTTGCGCTGCGTGACCTCGTAGAAGTACTTGCCGAGGACCCGCCGGATGTTCTGTTCGAGCACCCCGCGGTCGACCACCTCGGCCTGCGCGCTGTCCTTCAGGGAGAGCATGACGCGTTCACGCGCCTCTTCAAGGATGTCGCCCGAGGTCTCGTCGAACACGAACCCGCGGTTCACGATGTCCGGGCCCGAGAGCACCTGCCCGTGGTGTCCGTCGACCGCCACCACGACCACCACCACCCCGTCGGCCGAAAGCTTGCGCCGGTCCCGCAGAACGACTTCGCCGACGTCGCCGATGCCGAGCCCGTCGACCAGGGTCATCCCGGCCGGCGCCCGCTCGATCACGTGCACCTTCTCCCCGACCTCGACCACGTCCCCGTCTTCGCAGATCAGGACGTGGTCGGCAGTGATGCCGACCTCGGTCGCGATCTTCGCGTGGTGGGCGAGGTGGCGTCGCTCGCCGTGGACCGGGATGAACCATCGCGGGCGTACGAGGGAGAGCATCAGGCGGAGCTCCTCCGCGGCCGCGTGGCCGCTCGCGTGCACCGGGTACGCGGGCAGGTGGAACACGTCCGCGCCGGTCCGGTACAGCCCGTCGATCACGCGGTGGATCGCCGGCTCGTTACCCGGGATCAGGCTCGATGACAGCACGACGCTGTCCCCCTGCCTGAGCTTGACCCACTTGTGCTCGCGCGCGGCCATCAGGCTCAGGGCCGAGAACGGCTCCCCCTGCGAGCCCGTGCACACGACGACCACCCGGGAGGGGTCGCGATGCTCGACCTCCTCGATCGGGATGACGTCGTCCTCGGGCACATGCAGGATCCCGAGCAACCGAGCCGCCTCGACGCTCTGGAGCATCGAGCGGCCGAGGAACGCGACCACGCGCTCGTCGGCCCGGGCCGCGTTCACCACCTGCTGGATCCGGTGGATGTGGCTCGAGAAGCACGCGACCACTACGAGCTGCGGGGCCCGCGAGATGATGTCCTGGAGCACCGGGCCGACGCTCCGCTCGCTATCGGTGTAGCCGGACTCCTCGGCGTTGGTCGAGTCGCTCAGCAGCAGGTGGACGCCCCGGCCCGCCTCCTCTGCCAGGGCGTGCAGGTCGGTGGCCCGCCCGTCCAGCGGGGTCTGGTCGATCTTGAAGTCGCCGGTGTGCAGGATCGAGCCGAACGGCGTGTCGATCACCACCGCCATCCCGTCCGGGATCGAGTGGGTCACCCGGAGGAACCGCATCGAGAACGGGCCCGCGATCGCCGCCTCGCCCGGCGTGACCTGCCGGAACTCGGCGCGGTCGCGCACCTGGTGCTCCTCGAGCTTGCCCTCGAGCAGCGCGAGCGTGAACGGCGTCCCGTACACGGGCAGCGGCTCGCCGTCGAACTCGCGAAGCAGGTACGGCAGCGCCCCGATGTGGTCCTGATGCCCGTGCGTCAGGACGATGGCCTCGACGTCGTCGAACCGCTCGCGCACGTACTCGAAGTCCGGCAGGACGAGGTCGATGCCGGGCATCTCGGCGTGCGGGAAGGACAGGCCGACGTCGACGATCAGGATCCGGCCGTCGAGCTCGACGCACGCCATGTTCCGACCCACCTCGCCGACCCCCCCGAGGAAGACGACGCGCGCGGGCCGGACGGGTTCAGAGGAGCGCGGCATCCACCAGGGCCTTGCGGATCCGCTCCCGTTCCTCCGAGGTCGCCGGCACGAGCGGGAGCCGGGGCGGGCCGACGGGGAGCCCGATCATCTCGAGCGCGGTCTTGACCGGGATCGGGTTCGAGGTGATGAACAACGCGTTGAACAGCGGCGTCAGCGCCTCGTGAATCTTGCGCGCCGCCGGGATGTCGCCGGCCTCGAGGAGGTCGCACATCTGCCGGATCCTGCCGCCCACGAGGTGACCGGCCACCGAGACGACCCCGACCGCGCCCAGACACATGTAGCCGAACGTCGCCCAGTCGTCGCCGCTGTAGACCTCGAAGTCGGGCGAGACCTCCGAGATCAACCTCGAGATCCACTGGAAGTCGCCCGTCGAGTCCTTCACGCCGACGATGTTCGGGACCTCGGCGATCCGCAGCAGCGTGTCGTGTTCGATGCGGGTCCCGGTCCGCCCGGGGATGTTGTACGCGACCACCGGGATCGAGACGGCGTTCGCGACCTGCGTGAAGTGCTCGAGCAGTCCTCGCTGCGGGGGCTTGTTGTAGTACGGCGTCACGAGCAGGAGCCCGTCGGCGCCGAGCTCCTCGGCCTCGCGCGACAGCTCGAGCGTCTCGGCGGTGTTGTAGGTGCCGGTCCCGCACAGCACCTTCCCCTTGCCCTTGGCGGCGTCGATCACCGCCTCGAACAGGTCCAGCTTCTCCCGGTGCGTGAGCGTGGGGGACTCGCCGGTCGAACCCGCGATGACGAGCGAATCCGAGCCGCGTTCGTACAGATGCGCCGCGAGCGAGCGCGCCGCGTCCAGGTCGAGCCCGTGATCGTCGCGGAAGGGTGTGACCATGGCGGTGACGACCGCCCCGAACCTGCCGGCCATGATGCCTCCTCACTCCGGTGCGGCGTGTTCCACGGTCCGCACGATAACCACATCTGCCACATGTTGCACATGTCGTTCAGGGGGGGTACAGAGGGTGCGGAGCAACGTCGTGCAGGTGCGGAAGGGGCGTCGCTCGTGCCTCCGGCATCTCCTGCGGCTCCTGTTCTGGTTCCGGTCTCGTGCTCGCGGCGGTCGGTGCGACCGACCGGCTCGGGCGGAGGGCGCCGCTATCCTAGCCAGCATGCCGCGCGTCTACACCAAGACCGGTGACGACGGGACCACGGGTCTTCTCTACGGGGGCCGGGTCTCCAAGGCCGATCTCGTCCCCGAGGCGTGCGGCACGATCGACGAGGCCGTCGCCGTGCTCGGTCTCGCGAGGGCCCACGCGAGCGACCCCTCGCTCTCGGACGAGCTCCTGGGACTGCAGAGAGAGCTGTTCGTGGTGGGGGCCGACCTCGCCACCAACCCCGACGAGCGCGCCAAGCTCGAACCCGGCGTGTCGTTGGTCTCGCCGGACATGGTCGCGCGACTGGAATCGCGGATCGACGAGCTCGTCGAGGCCCATCCCCTTGCGAACGCCTTCATCGTTCCCGGATCGAACCCCGCCGCGGCCTTCCTCGATCTCGCGCGCGGCACGATCCGTCGGGCCGAGCGGCGCGTCGTCGGGCTGCGGGAAACGGATGCCGTCGTCAACGACGAGGCGCTCCGCTACCTGAACCGCCTGTCGGATGCGCTCTTCGTCCTGGCGCGGGTCGCGGCGGGCGAGGCCGAACCGCGCAGCCGTACCGACGAACCGCCCGGCTAGGCGGTCCGGACGAACGCACCGTAGTTGTCCGCGCCGAACAGCAGGACGAGCAGCCCGATGTCGTCGACCGTGATGTCGTCGAGCCTCACGTCGAAGGTCGCGGTCTCCCCCGACGCCACCGGCGTGCTCTTCACGACCTCGCCGTCGATCTCGTGGCCGTCCGCCGCGTCCTCGACGTAGAGACCCGGAGGATCCAGGTCGTGCTCGGAGCCGTTGTCGACCTCGAGGGTCCCGTCGCTCCCGTCGAGGTCCACCGTCACGAGCAGACCCTCGTTCGCGTACTCGTAGGTCGCGGTGCCGGGGGCGCCCGTGAACGTCTGAGCAGGGGTCGGGACCTCGCTGGTCGTGCTCGGGCCCGTCGACGCCGTCGAGCCGTCGTCCCCTCCGGTGCAGGCCCCGAGCACGATCGCCAGGCACAGGAGCACGACGAGACGACCGGTAGGCTTCATGGGGTCGCGGCATGCTACATGACCCGCCGAAGGAGGAAGCCCCAACGTGAGGACGCTCGAACTGCGACGCCACGCGCAGCGTGACCCGGCGGCCGATCGGCTGTCGCAGCAGGGCCGGGCTCAGGCGCAGTCGGTGGGCGCGACGCTCGTGGGCGGCTACTCCGTCGTGTTCGTCTCCCCCGCCGAGCGGGCGGTCGAGACCGTCGCGTGGCTCCTCCGCGGTCTCGGCGAGCAGCTCCCCCCCCACGCCGTCGTACCGGGTCTGGCCGCGGAGGACAACGACGGGTCGCCACTCGCGATGGCCGGCGTCGTCGCGGCGCTGCTCGACGCGGTCCCGGAGGGCGGGCGCGGGCTGGCGATCTCGCACACGCCGCTGATCGAGCGCGGGGTCCTGGGGCTGGGCGCCCCCGAGATCGAGCCGCTCGCCGAGTGCGAGGGGGTCCTGCTCTCCAGGGCCGGCGACGATGATCCGGTCGAGGTCGCGGAGCTGCGGCTCCGCTAGCTCGTGTACCTCTCGATCCCGCTCGCCGCCTTCGGCCTGGGGGTCGCGCTCGGGGCGTCGCCCGGACCCGTGCAGCTCCTGCTGTTCTCCGAGGCGTCGCGCGGCGGCGCGGGACGTGGCCTGCGCGCGATGGCCGGCGCGAACGCGACCTTCGGCCTGATGATGCTGCTGCTCGCGGCGGGGCTGTCCTCACTCGAACCCGGCGAGACCTTCCTGCGTGTCGTCAAGGTGATCGGCGGCGCGTTCCTCGTGTTCCTCGCGGTTGATGCGATCCGCGAGGGGCGTCGCCCGCAGGTGGTGGACGACCTCCGCGGGCACCCCAGCGTTCGGGGGATCGTCGCCGTCCTGCTCAATCCAGGGGTCTACGTCTTCCTCGCGACCACAGGCACCGCCGTCGTCGCGAGCGCCGTCGACGAGGGCGGTCGTGGCCTCGCCGTCGTCACGGTGGTCGCGCTGTTGGTGGGCGTGTCCCTGATGGACTCGGCGATGGTGCTGCTCGGCGCGGGCGCGCACCGCGTGAGCGAACGCTTTCTGCGGATCCTGAGCGACGTCCTGGCCGTCGCGATGGGCGCGCTCGGCGTGTGGTTGGTCGTGCGCGGGATCGTCGGCTGACGATCAGAAATCTTTACGGGGTGGGCAGACCCTCGAAGACGTCGGTGAGGACCGGGTCGCGCGGCCGCCGCTCGGGCCAGGCCACCACGAACGCCTCGACCGACAGGATCTCGGGCCACAGGTCGAACGGGACCTCCTCAAGCTCGGCCTGCGTCTTGTGGCATCGGATCGCCTCCAGCTTGCGCTCGTGCGCCGGGGTGACGTCGATGCGCGCCCCGATCGCCGCGTCCGGGACCCCGCGCGGCATGAAGGGCTGGGTCGGGTCCATGGGTTCGAACCCGCGTTCGCGCAGGAGCTCGTTCAGGCGATCGAGCCTGCTCTGGGCGATCGCGACATGCAGCAGTCGCGAGAAGGCGCGCCCGCTCGCGGTTGTCCGCAGGGCGCCGAAGGCCTCGGTCGCCGCCCGGCCGATCGTCACGTGGTCCGCGTGCCCCGTGATCCCCTCGGCACCGAACGTGACGACCACCTCCGGCGCGACCGCGTCGAGCAACGCCCGCACTTCGTCGACCATCGCGGCATGCGGGAACCCGTCGAGGCCGCCGTCCGGGTGCCGGAGGAACCGCAGGTCGGGCTCGAGCCCGAGGGCGCGCCACGAGGCGTGGTCCTCGGCCTCGCGGACGCTCGCGAGGGTCTCGCGGGTCGCGAGCGCGGCATCGGCGATGCGGCCGGCCTCCCCGCTCGTCGCCAGGATCACCGTGAGCTCGAGCTCGTCTTGCGCGTGGAGCGCGAGGCTGCCGCCCACGCCGAACGTGTCGTCGTCGGGGTGCGCGAAGACACACGCGACCCGTCGCACCGGGCTAGGGCAGCGGCGGGAGGTCGAGCAGCGGCTCGAGCCCGATCGTGAGCCCCGGCCGGACCATCACGGCCCGGGCGGCCATCAGCACACCCGGCATGAACGAGGACCGATCGGTCGAGTCGTGCCGGATCGTGAGGGTCTGTCCCTGCCCGCCGAAGATGACCTCCTGGTGCGCCACCAACCCGGGCAGCCGCACCGAGTGCACGCGGATCCCCTCGACATCGCCCCCGCGCACCCCCTCGAGCGATTCGGCGAGCGGGCCCCGCCACGGCCCGTCCCTCTCGTCCTGGATCCGGCGGACAGTGGCGACCGCGGTCCCCGATGGGGCGTCCGCCTTCTGGTCGTGGTGGAGCTCGATGATCTCGACGGCCGGCAGGTAGCGGACCGCCTGTGCGGCGAAGCGCTGCATGAGCACGGCGCCGAGCGCGAAGTTCGCGGCCACGATGACGTTCGATTCGTGAGCCTCGTCCGAGAGCAGCTTGTCGATCTCCCGCAGGTTCTCGAGCGAGATCCCCGTCGTGCCGACCACCGCGTGCACGGCGTGCGAGATGCACCAACGGATGTCGTCCATCGCGACGTCCGGGTGCGTGAAGTCGATCGCGACCTCGGCGTTGGCCTCGAGCAGCCGATCGAGCTCGTCGGAGACGGGCGCGTCGATCTCGGGGTGTCCGATCATCTGCCCGATCTTCTGTCCGATCTTGGAGCGGTCGATCGCGGCGACGAGCGCGAGGTCCTTCGAGTCCGCCAGCGCCCGGCAGACCATCAGCCCCATCCGGCCGCAGGCGCCGATCACGCCGACGCGGATCACGCGATCACGTCCTTGCTGGAGAAGGGACCGAGGACGGTGACCGTCATCGGTTGCGAGAGTACCCGCTCGGCGGCGCGCGCCGCGTCCTCGGGCGTCACGGCATCGATGCGACCCAGGAGCTGGTTCACCGTCAGGGTCTCGCCGTGCCCGATCTCCGACTTGCCCAGCCGCGACATGCGCCCGCCGGGATCCTCCAGCGACAACACGAGCGACCCCTTCATGTGGCCCTTCGCGCGCTCGAACTCATCGGGGCCGAGGCCCTTGTTGGCCACGTCCTCGAGCTCGGCCCGCATGATCGCTAGGACCTCCTTCGCGCGGCCGGGCGTGGTGCCGACGTAGGCGCAGAACACGCCCGCCTCCGCGTACATCGCGTGGTAGGAGTACACGCTGTACGCAAGCCCCCGCTTCTCCCGCACCTCCTGGAACAACCGGGAGCTCATCCCGCCGCCCAGCGCGTTGTTCACCACCCCGAACGCGAACCGGTCCGGGTCGGTCCGCGACAGACCACTGGTCCCGACGCAGATGTGCGCCTGCTCGGTCTTGCGCTTGTTGACGAGCGAACGTCCGGACGGGGTAGGGGCCTGGCCGGCGGTCCGAAGGTTCCAGGCGCTCGGACCCTCAGCGCGCACCTCGCCCGGCTCCATGTGCTCGGCGACGAGCTCGAGCAACTCCTCGTGCCGCAGGTTCCCCGCCGCGACGACGACCACGTTGCCCGCGACGTAGTGCTTGCGATAGAAGCGACGCACCTGGTCGCGCCCGGCGGCCTGGATGCTGTGCTTAGTGCCGAGGATCGGGCGGCCGAGCGGGTGCCCGGGCCACAGCGTCTCGGTGAACAGGTCGTGCACGAGATCGCCGGGATCGTCCTCGTGCTGGTTGATCTCCTCGAGGATCACCTGGCGCTCGGCATCCAGATCGGCCGCCCGCAGCACCGAGTGCTGCAGCATGTCCGCGAGGTGATCCACGGCCATCGGCAGATCCCGATCGCGCACGCGCGCGTAGAACGCCGTGTATTCCTTGGCGGTGAACGCGTTCACCTCACCCCCGACCGCGTCGAACGCCTCCGCGATGTCGCGCGCGCTCCGGGTCTTCGTCCCTTTGAAGAGCAGGTGCTCGAGGAAATGGCTCGACCCCGAGATCGGCGGCGGTTCGTCACGCGAACCGGCGAGGACCCAGAAGCCGAGCGCCGCCGAGCGGACGCCGGGCATCCGCTCGGTGACGACGCGCAGGCCGGAGGTGAACTCCGTGCGTCCGATCGACATCGGCTAGGCGGGATCGCGCGGTTCGCGCTCGCGGTCCCGAGGACGTCGGTCGCGCTCGCGGGGTCGGCGATCGCGGTCGCGATCGCGACGCGGAGGCCGGTCCTGGGCCTCCTGCTCCATCCCCTCGGGGATCGCCCACTCCTCACCCACTGGCTTGAGCGAGATCTTCCCGCGATCGTCGATGTCCTGGACCTCGACCTCGATCGTGTCGCCGACCTTGACCGCGTCCTCGACGTTCGCGAGCCGCTTTCCCTTGCCGAGCTTGGAGATGTGGATCAGGCCGTCGCGTCCCGGCACCAGGTTCACGAATGCACCGAACGTGGTCGTGTTGACCACGGTGCCGGCGAAGTGCTCGCCGACCGTGATCGGCCGCGGGTTCGCGATCTCGTCGATGATGCGAGCCGCCTCGTCCGCCCCGCCCGCCTCGCGAGCCCCGACGAACACGGTTCCGTCATCCTGGATGTCGATGTCGGCGCCGGTCAGGGCCACGATCTCGTTGATCTTCTTGCCCTTGGGACCGATCACCTCGCCGATCTTGTCCACCGGGATCTTGATCGTGAGGATCCGCGGCGCCTTCGGATTGACCTCGGACCGGGGCTCCGGGATCGCGTCGCGCAGCACCTCGAGGATCTGGACGCGTGCTTCCTTCGCCTGATCGAGCGCGCCCGCGAGCACCTCCCCCGGGAGACCCGTGACCTTCATGTCGAGCTGGATCGCCGTGACGAACTCGCTCGTCCCCGCCACCTTGAAGTCCATGTCGCCGAGCGCGTCCTCGGCGCCGAGGATGTCGGTCAGGGTCACGAACGTGTCCCCCTCCGCGATCATGCCCATCGCGATCCCCGCGACCGGGGCCTTGATCGGGACCCCCGCGTCCATCAGCGACAGCGTCGAGGCGCAGACGCTCGCCATCGACGTGGAGCCGTTGGAGCCCAGGATGTCCGATACGAGCCGGAGTGCGTACGGGAACTCCTCCTCCGTCGGGACCACGGGCACGAGTGCCCGCTCGGCGAGCGCGCCGTGGCCGATCTCGCGACGGCGCGGCGAACCGATGCGGCCCACCTCGCCGGTGGAGAACGGCGGGAAGTTGTAGTGGTGGATGTAACGCTTGCTCTCCTCCGGGTCCAGCGTGTCGATCATCTGGGTCATCCGGAGCATCCCGAGCGTGGTCACGTTCAGGGCCTGCGTGTCGCCCCGGTTGAACAGGCTCGAGCCGTGCGCGCGGGGGATCAACCCGACCTCGGCCGAGAGCGGCCTGATGTCCTTGGGGCCGCGGCCGTCGAGACGGACGCCGTGCTCGACCACGCGCGCCCGCATGACCTTCTTCTGCAGGTCCTTCCACGCGGGCGAGATCTCGGACTGGCGCGCGGCGTAGGACTCCGCGCCCCAGGTCTCGAGCAGATGCGCCTTCAAGAGGTCCTTGCATTCGGCCATCGCGGCCTCGCGCTCCGAACGGTCGGGCACGATCGCGGTCTCGAGGCGCTCCTTGAACGTCTCGGCGGCCGCCCAGGTGTCCGAGCCGTACAGCGGCTTGGGCTCGAACGGCCTCGGCTTGACGTCGGCCCTTGCGACGAACTCGAGCTGCATGTCGATCAACTCGTCGATCGCGCGCTTGGCCGCCTCGAGCCCCTCGGCGACGACCTGCTCGGTCGGCGTCGTGCCGCTCCCTTGCAGGAGCGGCCACGTGTTGTCGGGTGCCTCACCCTCGATCATCAGGATGTCGACCTGCCCAGAATCGTTGCGGCGGCCGGCCACCACGATGTCGAACGTGGCCTCCTCCAGGTCCTGGAACGTGGGGTTGATGATCCATTCCCCGCCGATCAGCCCGAGCCGGACGGAACCGACGGGGCCCTCGAACGGGATCCCCGACAGCATCGTCGCGAGGCTCGCCGCGTTCATGCCGGGGATGTCGTACTGACGCGCCATGTCGACCGAGAGCACGGTGATCACGACCTGGACCTCGTCGCGGTAGCCGTCCTTGAAGCTCGGCCGCATGGGGCGGTCGGTCAGGCGCGCCGTCAGGATCGCCGTCTCGGACGGGCGACCCTCGCGACGGAAGAACCCGCCGGGGATCTTGCCGGCGGCGTACATGCGCTCCTCGACGTCGATCGTGAGCGGGAAGAAGTCGATCCCCTCGCGGGGCTGAGCGGTGGTGCAGGTGGCGAGGACCTGCGTCTCGCCGTACGTCACGACGCACGAGCCGCCTGCCTGCAGGGCGAGCTTGCCGGACTCGAACGTCAAGGTGCTGTTCCCGAACTCTCGGGAAAGGGTGATGGCCATAGGCCGATGCCTCCTCATAGCTGCATGCGCGGCGCGGTCGCGCCGCGCGGCCGGGGAGGTCGGGGCCGGGCCGGTTGTCAGTGGTGAACTTCCGATCCTCATGATCGGAGGCTCGCTACTGAGAACCGACCGCGGAGAACGCCCGCCTCCGGTTCCGATCAGTGATCCGTTCGCATCCCCCCTACGGAGAAGGCGCCCCAACCGGGGCGCCTCCGGTCTATCGACGAAGTCCGAGCTTCGCCACGATCTCTCGATACCGCTCGATGTCCTCTCGTCGCAGATACCCGAGGAGACGACGCCGGCGACCCACGAGCATCAGGAGGCCGCGCCGGGACGCATGGTCCTTGGCGTGGGACTTCAGGTGCTGGGTGAGGTCGGCGATCCGCCTGCTGAGCACGGCGATCTGCACCTCGGTCGAACCGGTGTCCGCGTCGGAACGCCGGTGCTCCGTGATGAGCTGGGACTTCTGGGTCTTGGTGAGCGTCATCGGTCGCGACCAGGCTACCAGACGATCGGACGCACCTCGGCCGTCTTCGCTGGTCAGGGGCTCGCGAGAGGGATCAGGCCGGCGGCGCCCGTCTCGCCCGGGTCGCGGCACCGAGCCTCTCACGTGTCCCGGACGAGGTCGCGGGTCCGCCGGACGTCCTCGCCGATGGCGACCGACAGCTGTTGGGGCGTGTCGAACCGCTCCTCGTCGCGCAGGTACGCCCAGAACTCGACCGCGATCTGGCTCCCCACAAGGTCGCCGTCGAAGTCCAGCAGGTACGCCTCGACGTGCAGGGGCTCGGTCCCGAACGTCGGGTTGGTCCCGACGCTGATCGCCGCGACGTAGCCCGCGCCACGTACGACCGCCCGGCCCGCGTAGATCCCGCGGCCGGGCAGCAACAGGCGCGGCCCGGTCCGCAGGTTCGCGGTCGGGAAGCCGAGACCCTGGCCCCGGCCCGAGCCGCTGACGACCGTGCCGTCCAGGACGAACCGACGTCCCAGTGCCACCCGCGGCCACTCGAGATCGCCTCGGGACAGCGCGTCGCGGATCGAGGACGACGAAACCCGACGCCCGTCGACCTCCAGGAGCTCGACGCGTTCCGCGGTGAACCCCAGGGTCGGTCCGCGCTCGATCAGGAGTTCGACGTTCCCAGCGGCCTTGTGACCGAAGGTGAAGTTCGCGCCCATCACGCAGTGGCCGGCATGGAGCCCGCCGACGAGCACGTCCGACACGAACCGCTCGGCCGGCCACCGGCTGAACGCCGCCGTAAACTCGAGCACCAGGAGCGTGTCGATCCCGGTCTGCTCGATCAGCGCGGCCTTCCGATCCACCGTCGTCAGCAGGCGCGGCTCCTGGCCGGGCGTGAGCACCTCGCGCGGATGGCGGTCGAAGGTGACGGCCACCGAGGGCAGGCCCCGGTCGCGAGCGGCGTCGACCGTCCGGCCCAGGACAGCGCGATGACCGAGGTGCACCCCGTCGAAGAAGCCGACCGTGACGACGGTGCGTTCGGCGTCCAGCGGGAGGGCGTCGAGCCCATGGAGGCGTTCCATCGCAGCGAGGGTAACGGAGGCCCGGACGCGCCTAGCCGAGGAGCGACCGAACGTGGTCGGGCACGTACGTGTAGGTCTCGCGCGCCGGCCGCACGTACCCCTCGTCGCTCTGACGCGCCGGGATCTTGATCTCGTCCACATCGCGCTCCTCGTACGGGATCATCGAGAGCAGGTGCGCGATGCAATTCAGGCGCGCCCGAGGCTTGTCGTCGGCCTCCACGACGTACCAGGGCGCCTCCGAGATGTCGGTGTGGACGAACATCTCGTCCTTCGCGCGAGAGAAGTCGACCCAGTGCGAGCGCGAGAGCAGGTCTGTCTCCGAGAGCTTCCAGCGGCGCATCGGGTCGTCGATCCGCGATCGGAACCGGCGCTCCTGCTCCTCGTCGGAGACCGAGAACCAGTACTTCAGCAGGACGATGCCGTCCTCGATCAGGAGCCGCTCGAAGATCGGGACCTGCCGCAGGAACCGTCGGTGCTCGTCCGGCGTGCAGAAGCCCAGGACCTTCTCGACGCCCGCGCGGTTGTACCAGCTGCGGTCGAACAGCACGATCTCGCCGGCCGACGGCAGGTTCGCGATGTACCGCTGGAAATACCACTGGGTGCGTTCACGCTCGGTGGGCTTGGGGAGCGCCGCGATGCGGGTCACGCGCGGGTTCGTGTACTGCGTGATCCGCTTGATCGTGCCGCCCTTGCCCGCGGCGTCCCGCCCCTCGAAGATGACCACGATCCTCGCCCCCGCGCCCGAGACCCAGTCCTCCATCTTCACGAGCTCTTCCTGGAGGCGCCGGAGCTCCTTCTCGTAGGCCTTCTTCGACAGCTTGCTCGCGCGATCCTCGGCGTCGCGATGCCCGCGGTGCTTGGATCCGTGCCTGGCCCCGCCCTTGCCCTCGGTCTCGGTCGCCATCGCGCCCCTCCGGACCAGGCATCATCCCACGTGGGCGTGGCGGGCCTGGCCTAGGCTTGGGCCGTCATGGCCGCCCGCGGGTCCTCCGTCCTCGCGGCGTCGCTCGCCTTCGCGCTGGCGGCGTGCGCGGGGTCGAGCACGCCCGACGAGGACGCTCGCGGCGACGATGCGATCACCGTGGCGTCGTTCGCCTTCCCCGAGAGCGTGCTGCTGGCCGAGATCTACGCGCAGGCGATCGAGGGCGCCGGCATCCGCGTCGAGCGCGAGTCCTCGCTCGGGCCGCGCGAGCTCGTGATGCCCGCGCTGCTCCAGGGTCTCGTGGAGTTCGTCCCCGAGTACGCCGGCAGCGGGCTCCAGTTCCTGGCGGGCGACGGATCGACCTCCCCGGATCACGCGATCAACCACGAGCGGTTCGCCGAACGGCTGGAACCACTCGACGTCACCGCGCTCGATGCGTCGCCCGCCGAGGATAAGAACGGGTTCGCGGTGACGACGGAGACGGCGCAGCGATATGGCCTCCGCACGCTCAGCGACCTCGCGGCGGTCTCCCGCGAGCTGGTCTTCGGGGGACCGCCCGAATGTACCCGGCGACCCTTCTGCCTCCCAGGTCTGGAGCGGTCGTACGGGATCGCGTTCGGGCAGGTCCTCACCAACCTCGACGCGGGCGGTCCTCGTACGGTCTCCGCCCTGGCTGAGGGGACGGTGGACGTGGCGCTGCTGTTCACGAGCGACGGCGCGATCGACCTGAACGACTTCGTCCTGCTGGAGGACGACCAGCGTCTCCAGCCCGCCGAGAACGTCACGCCGGTCATCAGGACGGGCGTGCTCGACCGCTTCGGGCCGTCGCTGGCCGACTCCGTGAACGCGGTCTCGGCGCTGCTGTCCACCGGCGAGCTCCGAACGCTGAACGCGGAGGTCGCGCGCGGTGCGGCCCCCGAACAGATCGCGTCGCGGTGGCTCGCGTCGAACGGTCTCGATCCGGGGCTGCAGTAGAGTCGCCGAAGGGCATGGACGCGACGACCGAGGGGATCGAGCAGGGCAGGAGCAGGCGCCCCGCTCACCCCGGGCAGCGCCGTCGCCCCTCGGGCGAGCCGCCCGCGCTGCCCCACGAGCTCGGCCGCTCCGGGAAGTTCTTCCTGTTGCTGGTCCTGTACTTCGTCATCGCCATCACCGCCTTCCTGCTGTTCCCCTCGCTGGAGAGCGTCTTCGAGCGCTGGGACCACACGCGGCAGCTCTGGATCACGGACCTGCGGGCGCCCGGGCTCACCCGCGTGATGCTCGTCGTCAACGGGCTGGCATCGAGCTGGACGATCCGCCTGATCCGGTGGGGGGTGATCCTCGGGCTGATCGTGTTCCGCCGATGGCGACACCTGTTCGTGTTCCTCGGCGCGATCATCCTCACCGAGATCGTGGCGTACAACGCCTCGTCGATCATCGCCCGCCCTCGGCCCCTGGGGATCCCGATCCTCACCGGGTGGCAGGGGTACTCGATGCCGTCGAGACCGATGGCCGGCCTGGCGGTCTCGGCCGTCGGGGCCATGTACGCCCTGATCGTGGCCGGCAAGCCCCGCTCGATCGCGAAGTGGCTGATCTGGATCGTCCTGGTGATCCTGGGAGTCGCCCGCGTGTACCTCGGCGTGGACCACACCACGGACGCCGTGATGGGGGCGGTGTTCGGCGTGGCGGTCGGCGTCGCGAGCTTCCGCCTGTTCGCGCCCAACGATCTGTTCCCCGTGTCCTACCAGCGGGGGAAGGCGGCCCACCTGGACGTCGGCGGCCGACGGGGCGAGGCGATCGTCGCGGCGATCCGCGACCAGCTCGGGCTGGCGGTCCTGGGCGTCAAGCCCGTGGGCCTGGAGGCATCGGGAGGCTCGACGCCGCTGCGGATCAAGATCGAGGCGACCGATGACGAGCCCGAGCGCTACCTCTTCGCCAAGCTCTACGCGAAGAGCCACGTGCGGGCCGACCGCTGGTACAAGCTGGGCCGCACGATCCTGTACGGCGCCCTCGAGGACGAGAAGCCGTTCCAGTCCGTCCGCCGGTTCGTCGAGTACGAGGACTACACGCTTCGCCTGTTGTACGAGCTCGGGATCCCGGTCCCCCGACCGTACGGGATCGTCGAGATCACCCCCGAGCGCGAGTACATGATCGTCATGGAGTTCTTCGAGGGCGCGGTGGAGATCGGGGACGCGGAGATCGACGAGGGCGTGATCGACCAGGGGCTCGCCATGGTTCGGAGGATGTGGGACGAGGGGCTCGCCCACCGCGATATCAAGCCCGCGAACCTGATGGTTCGCGACGGCGAGCTGAAGCTCATCGACGTGTTCTTCGTCCAGGTGCGACCCTCCCCGTGGCGGCAGGCGGTCGACCTCGCCAACATGATGCTCGTCCTCGCGCTCCGCGCAGACGCCGAGCGCGTCTACGCGCATGCGCTCGGCTACTTCTCCGAGGACGAGATCGCCGAGGCGTTCGCGGCGGCGCGCGGCGTCGCGAGCCCGACGCAGCTCCGCAACAACCTCAAACAGGACGGACGTGACCTCCTCGCCGAGTTCCGACGGATGGCGCCCGAGCG
>DAIOFZ010000020.1:0-21637 GCA_036745475.1 Actinomycetota bacterium
GGCGAGCGGGACGGCGCGATGACGCTGCACAGGGAAGTGGGCTTCCGGCGATGAGCGGCGATGACCGGTGGGAGCCGTCGTCGAGCCTCGACGACGGCGGCGGTGAGAGGCGGGACGCGGAGCTTCCCGCTCCGCCAGGGCCCCCGCGGCGCCGCCGAAGGCCATGGCTGCCGGCGGCCGGCGGAGCGATCCTGGTATCCGGACTCTTCACGATCGTATCCCTCACAGGCCTCGAGTCACCCGAGGAGGGCGCGAACCCCCGTCCCGATACCGCCACCCGGCGACCTTCGCGCGAGAGCTCACCCCTTCAGCGTGAAGCTCGTCTGGCAACCGTCTGAACATCCGGATGTGGACGGTTACCTCGTCTACCGCGGCGGCGCCCTCCTGGGGGCGACGAGAGGCGACACACGCTTCGTCGATGGCGATGCGCTCCCGGGACAGACCTACCTGTATTCGGTCGTAGCTCGCTCCCCGCACGATGAGAGATCGCAACCGTCGTATCTCAAGGTGTTCACCGAGCGCGCATCATCGCGGCCGGACGGGTGAGCGGGTTGTTCAGTGTGAAGCATCCAGACTCGTGCGAAGACGTTCTTCCTCGGTTTCCCAGCGGGTAGCCCGCTGACCGCAACCGACGCGACCGTCACGAGAGTCTTCGATGGGGCCGGACCCGTTGATGTCTACGTCCTCGAGGGGCCGGTACGACACGGCAACAGCGGCGGACCCTTGGTGCTGCCGAGCGGAGAGGCGGTCGGGGTGATCGCGGCCGAGATCCGCGCAAATGGTGAGTACGGTTTGGCGATCGCTTCGACGGAGGTGATCCGGATCTTGGAAAGCGTCCGAGATCACCCAGCCCCCGTCGCCACAGGCTCCTGCCCGAGCTAGAAGAAGCGAGTTCGGAGACGGTGAGCGGCGCCGACCGCCGGATGAGGAGGAGCGCCCGGGATGTCGCCGCCGGGCGCTACGGTCGTTCGATGCGCGAGGTCAGGCTGCTCGGTTCACGCGCCCAGGTCTTCCGAGCCGAAGTGCCCCAGACGCGTCGCGAACGGATGCGCGGTTGGCGCGACCGTTCGGCGGTGGGCCGCGACGACGTGCTCCTGCTCGATCACGCCCGTTCGATCCACACGTTCGGGATGCGCCTCCCGATCTCGGTCGCCCTGTTGGATCGCGAGCTCGTCGTGCGTTCGGTACGGCCGGTTCGCCCCGGCCGGCTCGTGCTCCCTCGGCCTGGCATCCGTCACGTCCTCGAGTGCGCCGAGGGCGTGGACCTGCGGCCCGGCGACCGGCTCCGGATCGTCAAGGTCCGCTGAGGGCCCCGGCGGGGCGGCCGCTATACTTCCCGGCGCTGCCCCCGGGCCGGGGGCGGGGTGCGGCACGGACCGGGCCCCCATCGTCTAGCGGCCTAGGATTTCGCCCTTTCAAGGCGGCGACACGGGTTCGAATCCCGTTGGGGGCACACAACCGAATAGCACACACGCGCCCGTAGAGGAGTCCGGCCGTCCTCACCGCCCTGTCAAGGCGGAGATCGCGGGATCGAAGCCCGTCGGGCGCGCGGAAGTCGGCGCCGGCCGCAGGGCCGGCGTTCGGCTCTGGAGGCCAGGTAGCTCAGTTGGCAGAGCACGCGGCTGAAAACCGCGGTGTCGGCAGTTCGAATCTGCCCCTGGCCACGCGCCGTGTCAGTTCAGACCCTCGTGTGCCCGGAGCTCGGCCGAGCGCACCAGCACCGACTGGTACAGGTCCGCCGAGCGCGGGAACTCCTTGTCGGCGAGCGCGTTCAGCGCATCGTGGATGTCCCGGGCGCTGTGGTCGTCGTCCATCTCGTCCCACGTGAGCATCCCGCACAGCCCGCCGTAGTCGAGCTCGAGGATCGACCCCGGGTCGAACAGCGCGAGCCACTGGTGCATCTCGACCACGAGCTCGCCGATCGGACCGAGCTCGGACTGCCGGAGCACCGGCACGGCGTCCTCCGCCCGCCGGAGCGCCTTTCGGGTCGTCGTCAGGTACGACAGCCGGTGGTGCCCCTCGACCTCCAACAGCCGCCGCTCGTCGTCGTCGAACAGGACGAACCATCGCACGGGCACGTGCCAGGGACTGTGCATGATCGTCGACACCTGCCACGGCTCGCGGCGCCGAAGCCGGCGGAGCTCGCGCGTAGCGCGGCGCGCGCTCGCGTCCGTGACGAATATCGACGGGTCGTCGAACACGGCCGCCTCGCGGAACGAGAGCATGCCGGCGAGGACACGCAGCGTCGTGCGCCAGGGGCACACGTGGTACCGGCCCTCGACGACCTTGACGTAGGCGCCGTCCTCACCCACGGGCACCAGGATCCCCGCGCCCGACGAGGTCACCTCCTGCCGGTACCTCGGCGGACCGAGCCACAGACGCCCGTCGACGATGTGGCGCTCCCAGTGCGCCTGCTCGTGTGGCGGGAACGCCTCGAGCGGTTGGTAGACGCGGAGCTCGGCCGACGGGACCACGGCGTCCGAGTGTATATATGCTCGCCTGGCCCCGCTCGACAGTGCACGCCGGAGGCCGCCCCGCATGAACGAGACCGCGTCCACCGACGCCCCGATCGTCCGGCTCGTCGCGCCCGATGGCACGGCGGTCGGCGACGTCGAGGTGGGGCTGTCCGAGGACGAGCGCCGCGAGGTCCTGCGGCTGATGATCCGTGCGCGACGGCTGGACCGCGAGTGCTGGGCGCTCCAGCGCCAGGGCGAACTCACGGTCTACCCGCCGTTCGAGGGCCAGGAGGCGGCGCAGGTCGGCAGCGCCTTCGCGCTCGGCCCCGACGACTTCGTGTTCCCCTCGTTCCGCGAGCTCGCGGCCGCGGTCGTGCGGGGCGTCGACGTGGTCGAGTACCTGCAGTACCACCGCGGGACGTGGCACGGCGGTCCGTACGACCCGATCGCATCGAGGTTCGCCCCGATCTGCGTCCCCGTCGCGACGCAGATCGTCCACGCGGTCGGGTGGGCGATGGGCGCCACGTTCGACGGCAGCACGGCGTGCTCCCTCGCGTACTTCGGGGACGGTTCCTCCTCCGAGGGCGACTTCCACGAGGGCGCGAACCTCGCCGCGGTCTTCCGCGCGCCCGCGATCCTGTTCTGCCAGAACAACGGGTGGGCGATCTCGGTCCCGTCGAACGAGCAGTTCGTCGCGCCGATCGCGGCCCGGGCGGCCGGCTACGGCATGCGGGGGGCTCGGGTCGACGGTAACGACGTCCTGGCCGTGTACGCCGTCACGCGGGACGCGGTCGAACGCGCCCGAGCGGGCGAGGGCCCCACGCTGATCGAGGCGGTCACGTACCGCATCGGCTCGCACTCGACCGCCGACGACGCAACCCGCTACCGCGACGAGGCCGAGGTCGCGGCATGGGGCGAACGCGACCCGATCTACCGCTACCGAACGCACCTGCTGGACGCCGGCACGATCGACGACGCCTTCGTCCGCGGGTGCGACGAGGAGGCAGAGGCATGGGTGGCCGAGATCCGCGCCGAACTCACTTCGCTCGGCGAGCCACCGGTGGCCGAGATGTTCGACCACGCGTTCGCCGACCCGCCGCCGACGTTGCTCCGCCAGCGTGAGGAGCTCCTCGGCGATGGCTGAGCACACGATGGTCGCGGCGCTGAACTCGGCGCTCCGCGATGCGCTCGCCGCCGATCCGCGCACGCTGGTGTTCGGCGAGGACGTCGGTGCGCTCGGAGGGGTCTTCCGCGTGACCGAGGGCCTGCAGGCCGAGTTCGGCCGCGAGCGCGTGTTCGACACGCCGATCGCCGAGGCCGGGATCGCCGGGATCTGCGTCGGCCTCGCGATGGCCGGGTGGCGCCCGATCGCCGAGATGCAATTCGAGGGCTTCTCGTACCCCGCGCTCGACCAGGTGATCAGTCACCTCGCGAAGTACCGCGAGCGCACCCGAGGCCGGGTCGGGATGCCCGCCGTGATCCGGATCCCGTCGTTCGGCGGCATCCGGGGCAAGGAGCATCACGGCGAGAGCCCCGAGACCTACTACGCGCACACCGCCGGGCTGAAGGTGGTGGTGCCGTCGACACCGCTCGACGCCTACCGGTTGCTGCGGCGCTCGATCGAGGACCCGGACCCCGTGATCTTCCTCGAGCCGAAGGGCCGTTACTGGTCCAGGGAGGACGGCGACCTGAGCGTGGAGGGACCGGGCCTCGGACGCGCGAGGGTCGTGCGGGAGGGAGGGGCCTGCGTCCTGATCGCCTACGGCGCGATGGTCGGCCGATGCCTCGAGGCCGCGACCGCCCTGGCCGAGGAGGGGATCGAGGCCGCCGTCCTCGATCTCCGATCGCTGGTCCCGCTCGACGTCGGGGCGATCCGCGACGCCGTCCGGTCGACCGGGCGTGCGGTCGTCGTACACGAGGCGCCGCTGACGCTCGGGATGGGCGCCGAGATCGTGGCGCGGATCGTCGAGGAAGCGTTCGATCACCTCGAGGCGCCGGTGGCGCGCGTCACGGGCCCCGACGTGCCCTACCCGCCCGCGTCCCTCGAACAGCGATACCTCCCGAGCGTCGAACGGATCGCGAACGCCGTCCGCACGGTGGTCGCCTACTGATGGCCGAGCGCGTCTTCACCCTGCCCGATCTCGGCGAGGGTCTCGATGAGGCGATCGTGAGCGCATGGCTCGTCGGCGAGGGCGACACGGTCTCGTTGAATCAGCCGTTCGTCGAGATCGAGACGGCCAAGGCATCGGTCGAGGTGCCCGCGCCGTTCGCCGGCCGAGTGGCGCGGCTCCATGTTGCGGCGGGCCAGAGGCTCGCCGTCGGGGCGCCGCTCGCGACGTTCGAGGTCGAAGCGGCGGTCGAGACGACGCCGGTCACCGCCACGCCGGCCGTGCGCAAACTGGCGAGGGATCTCGGCGTCGATCTGTCGATGGTCTCGGGCTCCGGACCGGGCGGCCGGGTGACGCGCGAGGACGTCGAGGCGCTCCCACGTACCGCCAACGAGCCCGATCACGTTCGACGAGTGACTGCGGCAGCCGAGGTCCCCGTGTCGCTCACCCGACGGGCGATCGCGGACCGGCTGACGCGGGTAGCGGCCATCCCGCAGGTGACGACGTTCAGGACGGTGGACTGCACCGCGCTCGAGGCCCTTCGCGCCGACCTCGACGTCTCGGCCCTGCCGGTGTTCGTCCGGGCGCTCGCTCAGGTTTGCGGAGACCATCCCATGCTGAACGCGAGATGGGACGGCGAGCGGATCCTCCTGTTCCACGACGTCCGGGTGGGGATCGCCACGGACACGGAGAGGGGACTGGTGGTCCCCGTGCTCGCCGACGCCGGTTCGCACGGGATCGCCGAGATCGCTGCCGAGATCGCACGCCTTGCGGACGCGGCACGCTCGAACGCCCTGACCCCTGGCGACACCGCCGACGCGACGATCGCCGTCACGAACACGGGCAGCTACGGCTCCGAGTTCGGGACGCCGCTGCTGAACCCCGGCCACGCGGTCACGATCGCCCTCGGCGTGATCGCCCCGAGGCCGCTCGTGATCGACGACGCGATCGAGGCACGTCCGGCGTGCACGCTCTCGCTCACGTTCGACCACCGGGTGCTGGACGGCGCGACCGTCGGGCGGGCGTTCGGCGCCCTGGTCGAGCTCCTCGAGTCGCGCGAACGCCTGGACGCGCTGCGCCGCTGACCGGTCCGATATCCTCCGGCTCGTGAGGGGTCAGAACCTCGTGACGCCGCAGGACCTCGGCAAGCGCGTGTCGTTCCAGTTCGAGCTGCCGAACGGCTACGTCGGGGAGGCGGTAGGCATGCTCGAGCGCTACGACCACGAGGCCGCCACGTACGTGGTCCGCCGCAAGGACGACACGATCGCGCGTGTCCCGGCCCGCGACGTCCGGTTCGGCAAGGTCATCGAGCCCTGAGCCCGGCCGGGTCCGTCGAGCTGCTCGACGAGCTCCGCACGCTCGCTGTGCAGCTCGCGCACCGAGCGGCAAGGATCCAGCGAGACGGGCTCCGCGAAGGGTTCGCGATCGACCGGAAGTCCGCCGCGGGCGATCTCGTCACCGAGATCGACAGGGCCGCCGAGCACGCCATCGTCGAAGGGATCCTCGATGCGCGGCCGGACGACGCGATCCTCGGCGAGGAAGGGACGGACCGGGCCGGCACGTCCGGCGTGCGGTGGGTGCTGGACCCGCTCGACGGGACGGCGAGCTACGTGCGCGGGTACCCCGGCTTCGGGGTGTCGATCGGGATCGAGGTCGACGACCGCCCGAGCGTCGGCGTCGTGATCGACGCCCTGGGTCGGATCACGGTGGGCGCGGCCGACCGCGCGGCCGAGCGCGACGGCGTTCGCGCACGGCCGTCGGCGCGAACAGCACTGGCCGATTCGGTCGTCGCCACGGGGTTCGGGTACGACGCGGGAATGCGGGTTCGCGAGGCCGGGACGCTCGGGCGGCTCATCGCTCGCATCGCGGACATACGGCGGAGCGGTTCGGCGGCGATGGATCTGTGCGCGGTGGCCTGCGGCGAGGTCGACGCCTACTACGAGCTCCACCTCGCGCCCTGGGACACGGCCGCCGGCGCGGTGATCGTGGCGGCCGCGGGCGCCGTGTTCCGGCAGATCGACCAACCCGACGGCGAGGTGCTCACCGTCGCGGTCCCCGCGCAACTGCTCGAACCGCTCCTCGGGGTGCTAGGGAGTGCGGGCCTCAGCGTCTGACGCGTCGGCGTCAGACCGCCTGTTCGACGTCGTGCAGGACGACCAGCAGGTCATCGACGCTGAACGGCTTTGCGACGAACGCGTCGGCGCCGAGCTCGGCCGCCTTCGCGCGGTCGCGCCGGCTCGAACGCGCCGACACCACGATCACACGGGGACGCTCGGTGGCCGGGATCGTCTGCAGTTCCTCGAGGAAGGCCCAGCCGTCCATCACGGGCATCATGATGTCGAGCAGGACGACGCTCGGGTGGTGTTCGCGGACCTCGTCCAGCGCCGTCCTTCCGTCGGCCGCCGCGAGGGTCTGGTACCCCTCCGCCTCCAGGGTGAACTGGAGCATCCAGACGATCTGTGGCTCGTCGTCGACGACCAGAAGCCGCGACGTGGTCTCCGTGTCCAATCATCCTTGGAACGGTATCGGCCGGCATTCGGCCGGGAGGAAATCGGCCTTGCGGCCGGTTTGTGCGGTACCGGCTGGTCTCCCCCGGACGGACGGGAGCCCAGACGGGTGGACGACAGGCGGCTAGTCAGTCCGCGCGGCGCCTCGCCCGGAGCCCGGTCGGGCTCGCACGACTCCGATCGGGAAGGCGGCGAAACCCGAGGCACTCGCGTGCGCGATCGCACGCTCGGCCCGGGCGGGCGGGACGACGAGCACCATCCCCACGCCGAGGTTGAAGGTCGAACGCAGGTCGTCCTCGGTCGCGCCGGTCCGGACGCGCAGCAGCTCGAACACCAGGGGCTCGGGCCACGAGCCCCACGCGACGTCGCCCTCGAGCCCCTGCGGGAGGACGCGCGGCAGGTTCTCGACGATGCCGCCCCCCGTGACGTGCGCCGCAGCGTGGAGCACGCCTTGCCGGGCTAGCTCGAGCACCAGGGGCGCGTAGATCGCGGTCGGCTCGAGGAGCTCGTCGACGAGCGGCCGGCGTAGCGGCGGCACGATCCGCTCGAGGGCGTAGCCGGCCCGCACCAGGAGCGCGGCCCGAACCAGCGAGAAGCCGTTCGCGTGCAAACCCGACGAGGCGAGACCGATCAACACGTCTCCCTCCCGCACCCGGTCCGGCCCGAGCCGTCGTTCCTCCTCGACGACTCCGACGCAGAACCCCGCGAGGTCGAACGCGTCTTCGGCCAGCAGGCCAGGATGCTCCGCCGTCTCGCCGCCCAGCAGCGCGCAACCCGCGCGTCGGCAGCCCTCGGCGACCCCGGCGACGATCGCGGCCACTCGCTCGGGGTCGACCGAACCCACGGCGAGGTAGTCCAGGAAGAACAGGGGTTCGGCGCCGGTGCAGACGACGTCGTCGGCGCACATCGCCACCAGGTCGATCCCGACGGTGTCGAGCCGGCCGGAGCGCCTCGCGATCTCGAGCTTCGTGCCGACGCCGTCCGTCGCGGCGGCGAGGAACCGGCCATCGCCGATCTCGAACAACCCGGCGAACCCTCCGACGCCTTCGACGAGCTCGGGTCGCGTCGCCTCGCCTCCGAGCTCACGGATCAGCTCGACCGCCCTCGCGGCCGCGTCCAGGTCGACGCCGGACCGCCGGTACGCCCCCGAGCTCACGACTTGGCGGGGTGCTCGAGCAGGAACTTGCCGGCGTGCACGGGGATCGGGATCGGGTACTCACCGTCGAAGCAGGCCCGGCAGAAGGAGTCGGCATCCTGCCCGGTGGCGGCGACCATCCCCCCGAGCGACAGATATCCGAGCGAGTCCGCCCCGACGTAGTCCCTGATCTGCTCGACGGTCAGGTCGGCGGCGATCAGCTCCTGGCGGGTCGACATGTCGATGCCGTAAAAGCACGGCCACCGGATCGGCGGGCAGGTGATGCGGGTGTGCACCTCGGTCGCGCCCGCTTCGCGAAGCGCTTGGACGATCTGGCGTGTCGTGGTGCCGCGGACGATCGAGTCGTCGATCACCACCAGGCGCTTGCCGCGCACCGCGTCGGGCATGGGGTTGAGCTTCAGCTTCACGCCGCGCTCGCGCAGCGACTGCGACGGCTGGATGAACGTGCGGCCGACGTACCGGTTCTTCATCAGGCCCTCGCCGTAAGGGATCCCGGAGATCTCGGCGTACCCCGACGCGGCGGAATGCGCGGTGTCGGGGACCGGGATCACGAGGTCGCCCTCGGCGGGCGCCTCGAGCGCGAGGCGCCGCCCAAGCTCGCGTCGGACCTCGTGCACCGTCGTGCCCCGGAGCCTCGAGTCCGGGCGCGCGAGGTACACGAACTCGAAGATGCAGAGCGCGCCGCGTTCGGCCTGTCCGAACCGCGTGGAGACGATGCCGCGCTCATCCACGCGCACCAGCTCACCCGGCTCGACGTCGCGCAGGAACGTCGCGCCCACGATGTCGAGCGCGCAGGTCTCGGAGGCGACGCAGAACCCGTTCGGCAGGCGGCCGATCGAGAGCGGACGCAGACCGTGGGGATCGCGGGCCGCGAACAGACTCCGCTCGTCCATCACGACGAAGGAGAACGCGCCCTCGAGCGTGGGGAGCACGTCGATCAGCGCCGACTCGAGATCCTCCGAGGGGTGCCGGGCAAGGATCGTCGCGACCAGGTCCGAGTCGGTGGTGGCCGCGCCCCCGGCGTCGACCCGCCCGGCGAGCTCGAGCGTGTTCACGAGGTTGCCGTTGTGCCCCAGCGCCAGCGAACGCTGGCCGCCCGTCTTGAACGCGGGCTGCGCGTTCTCCCACGTGGTCGAGCCGGTCGTCGAATAGCGGTTGTGCCCGATCCCGAGGTCGCCGCGAAGCGTCGAGAGCGTCGCCTCGTCGAACACCTGGGAGACGAGCCCCAGCTCCTTGAACACCAGGATGTGCTCGCCGTCGGAGACCGCCATCCCGGCCGCCTCCTGGCCTCGGTGCTGCTGCGCGAAGAGCGCGAAGTAGGTCAGCCGCGCGACGTCGTCGCCGGGCGCCCACACCCCGAAGACGCCGCACTCCTCCTTGGGACCCTCGGCACCCACTCGGCCCGATGCTAACACCCGACCTGCGAACCTCCGAGGCGTTCACCCGGCGAGCAGCTTGGGGATCGCGTCCTCGTACGCGGCCGCGACCTCGGCCACGGTGGTCTCGAACAGCCCGTCGAACACGACCCCGGGCCCGCCGGTCTCGCCGAGCCGGGTGAACGGGACGCCGGCGTTCGCCGCCGCATCCTCCAGCTTGTTCGCCCGTTCGGGTGCCACCGAGACCACGGCGCGCGAAGCCGATTCGGAGAACAGGCCGACGTGCCCGGGCTGGTCCCCCGGCAGCGTCACGGCGAAGCCGACCCCACCTGCGATCGCGGATTCGGCGAGCGCGATGGCGATCCCGCCCTCCGCACAATCGTGCGCGCTGTCGAGGAGGTCTGAGCGGGCGGCCCCGATCAGCAGCCGGTGGAGCCGCCGTTCGCGTTCGAGATCGAGCGCCGGGGGGCGCCCCGTCAACGACCCGAGCACGATCTCGGCGAACTCGCTCCCCCCGAGCTCGGCGAAGGTCTCGCCGAACAGGTAGATCCAACACCCGTTGCCCGTGAACCCGCCCCGGACAGCCAGGCGGTGGTCCTCGATCAGCCCGAGCATCCCGATCACCGGGGTGGGCCAGATCGCGGACGAGCCGGACTCGTTGTAGAAGCTCACGTTGCCGCCGGTCACCGGGGTCTCCAGCGCGCGGCAGGCGTCCGCGATCCCACGCACCGACTGCGCGAACTGCCACATCACCTCCGGCCGCTCGGGGTTGCCGAAGTTCAGACAGTTCGTGATCGCGAGCGGCGTCGCGCCGGCGCAGGCGACGTTGCGCGCGGCCTCGGCGACCGAGTGCGCGGCGCCGAGGTAGGGATCGAGCGCGCAGAACCGGCCCTTGCCGTCCGTCGACAACGCGAGCGCCTTCAGGGTGCCCTCGATCCGCACGAGCGCCGCATCCGCACCGGGCGGCATCACCGTCCCGCCCTGCACGATCGAGTCGTACTGCTCCCACACCCAGCGTTTGCTCGCGACGTTCGGCGAGCCGAGGACCGCGATGAACGCCTCGTCGGGCGGCGTGGTCACGGTCGCGAACGTCGGGTCGTCGACGATCGCGTCCTCGGCCTCGGCGGGAGCCGCCATCGGGCGCGTGTAGACGGGCCCGTCGGCAAGGGACCGGGCCGGGACGTCGGCGACAACGGAGCCGCGGAACGTCGCACGGAGGCCGCCACCTGGGACGAGCCGACCGATCACCGCCGTCGAGAGCCCCCACCGCTCACAGACGGCCCCGACGTCTCCGAGCCGATCGGGGTGCACGATCGCGAGCATCCGCTCCTGCGACTCGCTCGTCAGGACCTCGAACGCCTCCAGGTCGGGCTGGCGGAGCGGGACCGCGCCCAGGTCGATCTCGGCGCCGAGCCCGGCCCGGGACGCCGACTCGCTCGCGGCGCACGTGATCCCCGCCCCGCCCAGGTCCTGAAGTCCTTCGACCAGGTCGCGTTCGACGAGCTCGAGCGAGGCCTCGATCAGGAGCTTCCCGGCAAAGGGGTCGCCGATCTGCACGCTCGGTCGACGTTCCCCGGCCCCGTCCTCCAGGGTGCTGGACGCCAGCACCGACACCCCGCCGATACCGTCGCGACCCGTGGCCGCGCCGAACAGGACGAGCGACGAGCCCTCGTGGACCTCCCGGTCCGACGTGACGAGCCGCTCCGAAGGCGCGACGCCGACGCACATCACGTTCACGGTGGGGTTCGCCGTGTGGGCCGGCGCGAACTGCACCTCGCCGCCCACCGTCGGGACGCCGATGCAGTTGCCGTAGCCGCCGATCCCGGCCACCACTCCCTCGAAGAGCCACCGGTTCCGCTCCTGGTCCAGCGGGCCGAACCGCAGCGGGTCCAGCAGGGCGATCGGTCGGGCCCCCATCGAGATCACGTCGCGCACGATCCCGCCGACCCCGGTCGCTGCGCCCTGATAGGGCTCGACCGCCGAAGGGTGCGAGTGCGACTCCAACTTGAACACGACCGCGATGCCGTCGCCCACGTCGACCGCGCCGGCGTCCTGACCCGGGCCGACGAGCACCGAGCGACCCTCGACGGGCAGGCCGCGCAGGTGGACCCTGGAGGATTTGTAGGAACAGTGCTCGGACCACATCACCGCGTACATCGCGAGCTCGTCGCGGTTGGGATCGCGGCCGAGGGTCGAACGGATCGACCCCAGCTCGTCGTCGGTGAGTCCGAGCAGCCGGTGCAGCGGCTCGGACGCGCTCACGCGGCGGAGACGCGGGCGAGGACGGACGACAGCAACGAGGCGAACATCGGCTGTCCGCCCGTCGCGCCGACGTCCGGGTCGACCGCGTGCTCGGGGTGCGGCATCAGGCCGACGACGTTGCCCGCCTCGTTGCGGACCCCGGCGATCGCGTTCGAGGCGCCGTTGGGGTTGTGCGGCTCGCCGCTCGCGCCCTCGGGTGAGCAGTATCGGAAGACGACGAGCCCGTCGCGCTCGAGCCGGTCGAGATCGCCGGCGGGCGCGACGAACTGCCCCTCACCGTGTTTGACCGGGACCCGCAGGATCTCCCCCGCGACCAGGTCCGCCGAGAGTGGCGACACGGAGGTCTCGACGCGGACGTCCACCCATCGGCACACGAAGCGGAGCTGCCGATTCCGGATCAGCGCGCCCGGCAGCAGCCCGGCCTCGCACAGGATCTGGAACCCGTTGCAGATCCCGACGACGGCGCCGCCGGCCTCGGCGAACGCCCGCACCTCGTCCATGATCGGCGCGAACCGCGCGATCGCGCCGCACCGAAGGTAGTCGCCGTAGGAGAAGCCGCCGGGCAGGATCACCGCGTCGACGCCACGGAGATCGCGATCGGCGTGCCACAGCTCCACGCCCTCCCCACCCATGACGCGTACGGCGCGGAGCGCGTCCCGATCGTCCAGCGACCCGGGGAACGTCACGACGCCGATCCTCGGCCGGCGGTCATCGTTCCATGTGGCGCTCAACGGCCCACCTGCTCGGCCCGCAGGACCTGGAACTCCTCGATCACCGGGTTCGACAGGAGCCGGCCGGCCATCTCCTCGACCTGCGCCCGCGCGGCCTCCTCACTGTCGGCCTCGATCGTGAGCTCGACGTGCCGACCGACGCGCACGCCGCTCACATTGGTCCACCCCATGGCCGGCAGCGATCCCTCGACCGCCTTGCCCTGGGGGTCGAGCAGGCCCGGCTTGAGCTGGACCAGGACCTCGAACCGCACGTTCATGAGTGCTCCCGTCGGAGACGCTCGAGCGCGGCCGCGTCGGTCTCGGGGTCGCCGCCCGAGGTCACCCCGCTCAGGTGACGGTAGTGGTCGAACGGCGAGGCGGCCACACGCTCGTAGGCCTCGCGGTACTTGAGCGAGGTGTGTTCGACGACCTCGGAGGGCAGGTCGGGCGCGGGCGGTTCGTGATCCCAGCCGCTGGCGTCCAGCCAGTCGCGGACGAACTGCTTGTCGAACGACGGCTGGGCGCGCCCCGCGCGGTAGCCCTCTGCAGGCCAGAACCTGGACGAGTCCGGGGTCAACACCTCGTCGATCAGGATCAGCTCGCCGTCGGCGAACCCGAACTCGAACTTCGTGTCGGCGAGAAGGATCCCGCGTTCTCCGGCGATCCTCGCCCCCCGTTCGTACAGGGCGATCGAGATCTCGCGAAGGCGCTCCGCGAGCCCGCGGCCCACCAGGTCCGCCGTCTCGTCGAACGTGAGCGGCAGGTCGTGCCCGGCGGCGGCCTTCGTCGTCGGCGTGAAGATCGGCGTGGGGAGCCTCGATGACTCGTCCAGACCCGCGGGCAGCGCGACACCACACACCTGACCCTCGGCCCGGTACTGCTTCAGCCCCGAACCCGTCAGGTACCCCCGCACCACGCACTCGACGGGGATCACCTCCGCCCTCCTGGCGAGCATCGCCCGGCCGGCGAGCGCCGGCTCGCTGCGGAAGGGCTCGGGGAAGTCGCGCCGGTCTGCGCTCGCGAGGTGGTTGGGCACGACGTCGGTCGTGCGTTCGAGCCAGAACAGCGTGAGTCCTGTCAGGACACGGCCCTTGTCGGGGATCGGGTCGGGTAGGACCACGTCGAAGGCGCTGATGCGGTCGGTGGCGACGAGCAGGACACGATCGTCTCCGACATCGTAGATGTCGCGGACCTTGCCCTGTCCGTGCAGCCGGGCCGCGGTACCGCTCATCCCTCGCGGACCTCGACCTTCTCGAGCCGGTCGAAGACGACGTCGAGGTTCCGCAGCGCCCCCACCGGGTCGAACAGCTCGTCGAGCCGGTCGCCGATCCGTTCGCGCACGCGGGGGTCCGCGGCGAGCAGGTCGCGGAACGACGCGCCCTCGTCCCACGCCGCGGCCGCCGCCGTCTGCACGATCGCGTACGCCTCGTCGCGCGCCAGCCCGGCGTCGACCAGCGCGAGCAACACGTTCTGCGAGAACGCCAGCCCGCCGCCGACCTGCAGGTTTCGGCGCATCCGGTCGGGATACACCTCGAGCCCCTCGAGCACGTCGAGCATCTCCGAGAGCATGAAGTGCAGCGCGGTCGTCGAGTCGGGCAGGATCACCCGCTCGGCCGACGAGTGCGAGATGTCGCGCTCGTGCCACAACACGGTGTTCTCCAACGCCGCCTGCACGTTCCCACGGATCACCCGGGCCAGCCCCGTCACGCGTTCGCAGCGGACGGGGTTCCGCTTGTGGGGCATCGCGCTCGAACCCTTCTGCCCCCTCGCGAACGGCTCCTGCACCTCGCGGACCTCGGTCCGGGCGAGGTGGCGGATCTCGGTCGCGATCGCGTCGAGCGTCGAGGCGGTGATCGCGAGCGCGCCCATGAGCTCGGCGTGCCGGTCCCGCGCCACGATCTGGCTCGAGGCCTCGGCGGCACGAAGGCCGAGCCTCGCGCACACCTCTTCCTCGACGCGCGGATCGACCTGCGCGTAGGTTCCGACGGCCCCGCTGATCGCGCCGACGCTCACGGCCTCGCGCGCACGCCGCAGCCGGTCGCGGTCGCGGTCGAGCTCGAACGCCCAGAGCGCCACCTTGTGACCGAAGCTGGTCGGCTCCGCCACGACGCCGTGCGTCCGGCCGGCCATCACAACGTCCCGGTTGGCGAGCGCCATCCGTTTTGCGACGGCGAGCAGCCGTTCGAGTCGTTCGAGCAGCAGGTCGCTCGCGTCCCGAAGCTGCAGCGCGAGACCGGTGTCCAGGACGTCCGAGGAGGTCAGCCCGAAGTGCATCCAGCGACCGGCCGTACCGACGGTGGCGGCGACGACCTGCACGAAGGCGGCCACGTCGTGCCTGGTGACCCGTTCGGCCTCGGCCACGCGATCGGCGTCGAACGACGCCGCCGCCCGGATCTCGCGCGCGTCAGCTTCCGGGACGACGCCGAGCCCGGCCAGGACCTCGGCGACCAGGATCTCGATCTCGAGCCAGTGTCCGAGCCGCGCGTCGTCGGACCAGATCGCGGCCATCTCCGGCAGGACGTACCGCGGGATCATGGAACCGCGGGGTGCTCGCGGGGATCGTGAAGCGAGCTCGAACTCGCGGGTGGCCGCCCGCCGTGAGGCCGGACGGTGGAGCGTCCGCTCACAGCCGGAGGCCCTCCGCCAGGTCGTCCTTGAACCGCCAGAGCCGCTTCTGGACATCGGGGTCGGCGACGCCGACGATCTCGGCGGCGAGGACGGCGGCGTTCATCGCCGAGTCGACGCCGACCGCCGCGACCGGCACGCCGCTCGGCATCTGCGCCGTCACGTACAGGGCCTGTTCGCCACCCATCTGGTCGGTCGCGATCGGGACGCCGATCACCGGCACGATCGTGCGGGCCGCCACCGCCGCGGCGAGGTGCCCGGAGATCCCCGTCGTGCACACGAGGGCCTTCAGGCCGCGGTCGAACGCGGTTCGCGCGTACTCGTCCACGAGGTCGGGGCTGCGCGACGACGACATCACCCGGATCTCGTGCGGGAGCTCGAGCTTCTCCAGGATCGCGGTGGCCTGCTGCATGAGCGGGAGCTCGGCCGCCGAGCCGACCAGGACGCCGACCAGCGGTGCCGGTTCGCTCATGTCCGCTCCTCCTTCGCCGCCAGCTCCGCGATGTCCGTGCGGTGACGCATCCCCTCGAACCGGAGGCGCGCGCTCGCCTCGTACGCGCGGTCACGGGCCTCGGCGATCGAGGCGCCGGTCGCGCTCACCGACAGCACGCGCCCTCCCGCGGTGACCACTCTACCCCGCCAGTGCGCCGTGCCCGAGTGGAACACGGTCGCGCCCTCCACGCCCTCGGCCGCATCGAGACCCTCGATCGCGAACCCGGTCTCGGACGGGCCGGGGTAGCCGCCCGAAGCCAGGACGACCGTCACGCACGCCCCTGGCCGCAGCTCCGCCTCCGCGTTCCCGAGGTCGCCGCGGGCGCACGCGAGGAGCAGCTCCGCGGGTTCGGACCGGAGCAGCGGCATCAGGACCTGGGTCTCCGGGTCGCCGAAGCGGCAGTTGAACTCGAGCACCCTCGGACCTTCGGCCGTGAGCATCAGACCCGCGTACAGGACGCCGCGATACGCGATGCCCTCCTCGGCCAGCGCGCGGACCGTGCGCTCGAGGATCTCGGTCCGGATCCGCTCCGCGATCGCCTCGTCGACGAAGGGAACGGGGGAGTACGCGCCCATCCCCCCCGTGTTGGCTCCGGCGTCGTCGTCGTCGACGCGCTTGAAGTCCTGCGCGAACCCGAGCGGCAGGGCCGTCGCGCCGTCGGCGAGCGCGAATGCCGAGACCTCCCGTCCGCTCAGGTGCTCCTCGACGACCACGGTCGACCCCGCGTCGCCGAACTCGCCCGGCGCGAGGGCGAGCTGGACCGCCCGGACGGCCTCGTTACGCTCCTCGGTGACAACCACGCCCTTGCCGGCGGCGAGCCCGTCGACCTTCACCACGTACGGGGGCCCGAACTCGTCGAGCGCGCGGAGCCCCTCGGACATCGTCGCCGCGCTGAGGCTCCCGGCCGCCGGGATCCCGTAGCGCTGGCAGAGGTCCTTCGCCCACCCCTTCGAACCCTCGAGCCGCGCCGCCTCGCCCGAGGGCCCGAACACGGGATATCCGGCGGCCGCGAGCCGGTCGGCGAGACCGGCGACGAGCGGACCCTCGGGACCGACGACCGCGAGGTCGACGCGTTCGCGTTCGACGAGCGCGAGCAGGCCGTCGACGTCGTCCGCGGCGACGTCGAAGCACGACGCCTCCCGCGCGATCCCTGCGTTCCCGGGGGCGGCAAGCACACGTTCGACCGCCGGGTCGCGGGCGAGCCGCCACGCGAGCGCGTGCTCCCGCCCCCCGGCGCCGACGACCAGGACCCTCATCGCGCGAGCGCGGCGGGACGACCGCCCTCCCACGGTGATCCGCTCACCCGGCGCCCGCGGTCAGGCTCTGCTCGCGACCCGGACCGACCGAGACCACGCCGACCTGCACCCCGACGAGCTCCTGGATCCGCTCGAGGTACTTGCGGGCCGCCGCGGGCAGATCGCCGAACGAGGTGGCCGAGCCGATCTCCTCGTCCCAGCCCTCGAGCTCCTCGTAGATGGGTTCCGCCTTGTGGAACAGAGACTGATGCGGCGGGACGTCCTCGAACGTCTCGCCCTCGGCCCGGTAGGCCGTGCACACCCGGACGGTCTCGAACCCCGAGAGCACGTCGAGCTTGGTCACGAACATCTCGGTCAGCCCGTTCACGCGGGCGGCGTACCGAAGGATCACGGCGTCGAACCACCCACAGCGGCGCTTGCGACCGGTCACCGTCCCGAACTCCTGGCCGCGTTCGCCTAGCCGGTCACCGCCGGGTCCGTGGTCCTCGGTCGGGAACGGGCCCGCGCCCACGCGCGTCACGTACGCCTTCGTGATCCCGATGACGCGCTCCACCTCGCGCGGCCCGATCCCCGCGGACGCGAGCGCGTAGCCGGTGACCGGGTTGGACGACGTGACGAACGGATAGGTCCCCTTGTCGAGGTCGAGCATCGTGCCCTGCGCGCCCTCGAGCAGCACCTCCTTGCCCGCACGGAGCGCGTCGTGCAGGAGCCTCGACGTGTCGGTCACACGTGGCCGCAGCCGCTCCGCGTAGCGCATGTAGTCGTCGACGATCGTCCCGGCGACCAGCGGGAGCCGACCGTAGATCCGGGTCAGGATCTGGTTCTTCTCGCGCAGAACGACGTCGAGCTTCTCGCGGAAGATCTTCTCGTCGAACAGGTCCTGGATCCGCAGCCCGATCCGCGCCGCCTTGTCGCCGTACGCGGGGCCGATCCCGCGCTTGGTCGTCCCGAGCGCGTTCTTGCCGAGGAACCGCTCGGTCACCCGCTCGAGCTCGAGGTGATAGGGCATGATCATGTGGCAGTTGCCCGAGACGACCAGCTTGGACGGGTCGACGCCGACGGCCTCGAGCCCGTCCAACTCGTCCAGCAGGACGCGCGGGTCGACGACCACGCCGTCGGCGATCACCGACGTGATGTGCGGGTACAGGATCCCCGAGGGGATGAGCTGGAGCTTGAGCGTGTGCCCCTCGGCCAGGATCGTGTGGCCGGCGTTGTTCCCACCCTGGTACCGCACGACCAGGTCCATGCGGTCGGCGAGGAAGTCCGTCGCCTTGCCCTTGCCCTCGTCCCCCCACTGGGTCCCGACGACGACGGAGGCCGGCATGGGGTCAGTCTATCCGCGACCTCCGGCGCGCCCGAAAGCGACGTCGCTATGAACGCTCGATGCGGAAACTGATCCGGACCTGCGTGTGGTACTCGGTGATCCTGCCGTCGGCGACGACCGCGCTCGTGCCGAGGATGTCCATCGACTCGATGCCTCGGATCGTCTTGGCCGCCTCGGCCAGCGCCTGAACGGCCGCGTCGCGCCACGACTCGGACGAGACCCCGACCAGATCGATCGTCTTGATGACCGCCATCGCCACTCCTACCTCCCCTGATAGACGTCGATGAACCGCCGGTAGTTGGCGGCGATCTGCTTCGCGGCGTCCTCGCGCCCGAGGTTGCCGTCGACGAACCCCTTCAGCGGATCCCACCAGATCGAGCGGCCGATCGCGAACCCGATGTACCCCGGCACTCCCGAACCCATCCGCAGCCAGTGATCGACCGCCGCGTCGTCGGCCCCGCGGCCGAGCACCACGCACGCCACGCCGTCGCGCCCGCCGCGTCGTGTGGTGGCCGAGATCACCTCGCAGTCCTCGCGTCGATCGATACCCTCGATCTTCCAGATGTCGGGCTCGACGCCGGCGTCTTGGAGCTCCTCGATCGCCACCTTCATCAGCTTGGGCCGCTCCTGCGAATCCCAGCGCTGCTCGTCGCCGCCAGCGGTCGCGATCTGCTCGGGCGTCGACGGGACGAGCAGCTCGAACAGGAACAATCGCCCGTGCTCGTTCAACCAGTCGCCGAGCCTCTTCAGCCGTTCGGCCTGGCGCTCGTTCATCGCCCGGTCTCCCTCGGTGTTGTAGCGGACCAATACCTTGGAGAAGTTCGGGTCGAACGCCTCGATGTGCGTGCCGAAGTCGTCGTCGTATTGGAAGTCGAACTCCTCCTGCCCGCTCTTCTCGACCGGCATCGCCAGCCGGAACCCCGCCTTCTTCGCGTCGCGCGCGATGTCGGCCCCGAACTGCTCGTCGACCAGCACCCCGGCGGTCTCCGCCTCGACGCCTTCGTCCAGGGCCCGTCGGGCACCCTCGTAGATCACGCGCTTGGCGTCGGAGATCCGCGCCGTCTCCTCCTCGTTCGGCTCGCCGGTGACGCCGAAGAACTTCTTCTGGAACGAGCCTCGATGGTCGAACGCCAGGATGTACAGCGGCTTGTCGTATCCGAGCGCCATCTCGTCACTCTCCTCTGACTCTTGGCTCCTCTTCACGGTCCTATGGTTGCTCGAACGGGTTCGTGGGCTCCAAGATCTCGACCGACACGGGTTGCGCGCCCTTCTTGAACCGCCCTGCGTGCGACGGCGAGCACACGACGAAACCGTAGTGCATCGGGACGGCCAGACGTGGCTGCATCGCCTTGACGAAGCCGGCCGCCTCCTCCCAGTCCATCGTGTAGGTCCCGCCGATCGGCACCATGGCAACGTCCGGGTCGAGGCTCTCGAGCTCCGGCAGCGCGTCGGTGTCCCCGGCGTGGTAGAAGGTCCGTCCCCCGAACTCGAACACGTACCCCACCCAGCCGTTCGCCCGCGGATGCATGTCCAGACGTTCCTCGGCCGTGTTGTACGCGGGGACCGCCTGGACCTTGAGCCCGCCGGCGTCCACGGAGCCACCGGGCTCGATCGCCGTGACGTCGCCGGTCAGCTCGTCTGCAACGTCTCGCGGGGCGACGAGCTTGGTCGTGGGCGTCCTGAGGCGCTCGATCTCGTGCGGCTGGAGGTGGTCGTGGTGCGCGTGCGTGATGAGGATGACGTCGGCCGGAACGCCGTCGCCGACCCCCCACGGGTCGACGTACACCACGGGTCCCTCCCCCTGCCACCGGAACGCCGCCTGCCGGAACCACGTCACCTCGTCGAGCCCCATCCGTCGTCCTCCTTCGGTCGGGTCCTGCGCCGGTAGTCTTGCAAATCGACGTGGAAGCGCGCGAACCGGTCGAGACGCTTGGCGGCTTTCGGGCCTCCGCGGCCCTGCTCAGACGCAACCGGAACTTCCGCCGGCTGTACCTCGCGTCGGTGATCTCGCTGGGTGGGGACTGGTTCCTGCTGATCGCCCTGTTCGGGCTGATGCTCGACCTCACGGGGCAGGCGATCGCGGTGGCGTTCACGATCGCCGCCCAGGACCTGACGTACTTCCTCGCCTCGCCGTTCGCCGGTGTATTGGCCGACCGGATCGACCGGCGACGGCTCATGATCGGCTGCGATGTCGCCCGGGCGGTCCTCGTCCTCGGCTTCCTCCTGGTGCGGACGGAGGATCTCGCCTGGCTGGTCTACGTCCTCCTTGCCGCGACCGCGGTGTTCGCCGCCGCCTTCGAGCCGGCCTCGATGGCGGCGATGCCGAACATGGTGGACGAGCGCGACCTGTCGGTCGCGAACGCGCTGTCGGGTTCGCTGTGGGGCACGATGCTCGCGGTCGGCGGTGCGCTCGGCGGGGTCGTGGCGGGGGTGTTCGGATCCGACGTCGCGATCGTCGTGGACTCCGCCTCGTTCGTCCTGTCGGCGCTGCTGATCCTGGGCATCCACGCCACGTTCGCGCAGGACCGGTCGATCCACGAACGCCCGAGCCTTCGCCAGGACACCGTCGAGACCGTCCGGTACGCGCGCAGGGACCACCGCGTCCTGGCGCTGCTCGCGGTGAAATTCGGTTGGGGGATCGCCGGGGGCGTGCTCGTGCTCCTGCCGATCCTCGCCCTCGGCAGGTTCCACGCGGGCGAGATCGGTCTCGGGCTCCTGATGGCGGCGCGCGGCGTGGGGGCACTCATCGGCCCGTTCCTCGGCAGGGCCCTCGCCGGGCCGCAGGACCGGCGGCTGTTCGGCGCGATCGGGGGCGCGCTGGCCACGTTCGGGATCGGCTACGCGCTCCTCGGCGTGGCGCCCGCGCTCGTGTTCGCGATGGGCGCGGTCCTCGTCGCGCACGTCGGCGGCGGCGCCCAGTGGACGCTGTCCTCGTACGGGCTCCAACGCGTCGTGCCCGATCGGATCCGTGGGCGCATCTTCGCCGTCGACGGCATGCTGGTGACGCTGACGTTCGGCCTGTCAGCGATCCTGACGGGCTGGCTCGCCGACGTCTTCACCGCGAAGACGACGGCCCTCGCGATGGGCGGCGTCGCGCTCGTCTGGGCGACCGTGTGGACGCTCCTGACCGGCAACGTCCGCCGCGCCACGATGATCGAGGGGTGCGGCCCCGCTCCCGAGCCGCTTCAGGAGCCCGACCAGGTCCGCTCGCGCTAGGCGTCGGGCGTCCCCGGTGGCGGCGGTGGCGTGCCCGAGGGCTCCGCGGTCGGTGCGGGCGGGGACGCCCCCGGCGGAGACGCGGCCGGCGGGGACGCGGCCGGCGGGGACGCGGCCGGCGGGGACGCGGCCGGCGGGGACGCGGCCG
>DAIOFZ010000020.1:21737-27070 GCA_036745475.1 Actinomycetota bacterium
GCGGGATCTCGGGCCCACCGAACGTCACGCCCGGCCCCTCGCCGCCGAACGCCACCTGCGGCGCGCCCGCCTCGCGGAGCGCGTCCTCGATCTCGAAGAACTCCTCTTCCTCGAAGTTGAACGTCGACGCGATGATCACGGACGGGAATTGCTTCACGCGCTGGTTGTAGTCGCGAACGTTGGCGTTGTAGAAACGGCGCGACGTCTGCAGGCGATCCTCGGTGTTGGCGAGCTCCTGCTGGAGCGCGAGGAAGTTCTGGTTGGCCTTCAGGTCGGGATAGTTCTCGACCACGGCGAACAGCTGTCGCAGCGCGGCGACGAGCGGCCCCTCGGCGGCGGCTTGGGCCGCCGGCGAGCCCGTCGCGGCGGCGGCGGCCGCGCGGGCGCGTGTCACGTTCTCGAACACCGTGCGCTCGTGCGACGCGTAGCCGCGGACGGACTCGACGAGGTTGGGGATCAGGTCGTACCGGCGGCGCAGCTCGGTATCGATGTTCGCCCAGGCATCCTTGATCAGCTGACGCTGGGAGACGAATCGGTTGTACGAGACGACACCGAAGATCAGGATCAGCAGGACGATCCCGCCGATGATCGCGATGGTCCAACCCACGGTCGTTCCCTTCTGCAGAGGTCGACGGGAAGCCTAGCCCCTCGCTCGCACCGCGACGACCCGAGGCGCTCGCGCCGGCCTCACCTGCCTACGACGCCGGCCCGCGCTCATCGCCGGGATGACGCCCGGATCACCACCGCCACGCCGACCGCGATCAACGCGAGGGGCCAGAAGTACTTGCCGAGCGCAGGGATGGACAGGTTGAGCAGCAGGATCGTCCCGATCGCGATCAGCGCGCCGCCGACGATCAGCCTCGTCGTGTCGGCGCCCTCCGGCCTCGCCGAGCCGAGCTCCTCATCCTCGCGTTCGGGAGGGATCAGCACCCACGCGACGAGGTAGATCAAGATCCCGCCGCCGCCCGCGACCGCCAGGATCACCATCGCGATCCGCAGCAGGACCGGATCCGCTCCGAAGTATCGACCGAGCCCTCCGCCCTCCGCAGACGCCCCCGATGACGCGGTCATCCCGACTGCGCCGAGGAGTCGAGGTCGATCCGCGTTCGCGCCGAGGTCGCTCACGCGCCTCACGCTACGACGCCTCTTCGCGCCGCCCAACCCCGCGACGCGAGCCGGGTCGCCTAGGTCGAGACCGGATCAGTCGGGCTCGGTCCGGCTGGGTCGGTGGTGGAGACCGCCCCGAACGTCAGGGACTCCCCCTCGGCGTCCACGAGCAGCGTGTCTCCGGCGCCGATCTCGCCGGAGAGCAGCTTCACGGCGAGCGGGTCCTGGATCTCGCGCTGGATGAGCCGCTTCAGAGGCCGCGCCCCGAACGCGGGATCGTAGCCACGGGCCGCGATGAGTTCACGGGCCGCGTCGGTGAGCTCGAGGCTCAGCGACCGCTCGGCGAGGCGCTCCGCGAGCAGACGGATCTGGATATCCACGATCGCACCGATCTGTTGGGACGTGAGCGGCTCGAACACGACGATCTCGTCGATCCGGTTCACGAACTCCGGACGGAAGAACCCCTGCACGTCCTCCAGGACGGCCTCGCGGCGCTTGTCGGCCGGGATCTCGGTCTCCCGGAAGATCGCGCCTCCGAGGTTGGAGGTCATGATCACCACCGCGTTGCGGAAGTCGACCGTTCGCCCGTGTCCGTCGGTGAGACGCCCATCCTCGAGCAGCTGCAACAAGACGTTGAACACATCGGTGTGCGCCTTCTCGATCTCGTCGAGCAACAGGACGGAATAGGGACGCCGGCGGACGGCCTCGGTGAGCTGGCCGCCCTCTTCGAACCCGATGTAGCCGGGCGGCGCGCCGATCAGGCGCGACACGTTGTGACGCTCCTGGTACTCGCTCATGTCGATCCGGACCATGGCGCGCTCGTCGTCGAACAGGTACTCGGCGAGGGCGCGGGCGAGCTCGGTCTTGCCCACGCCGGTCGGGCCCAGGAACAGGAACGAGCCGATCGGCCGCATCGGATCCGAGAGCCCGGCCCGCGATCGCCGGATCGCGTTCGCGACGGCGGAGACGGCCTCCTCCTGGCCGACGACGCGGCGATGGAGCGCCTCCTCCAGGTGCAGGAGCTTGGCCATCTCGCCCTCCATCAGGCGGGCCACCGGGATGCCGGTCCACATCGAGACCACCTGCGCGATGTCTTCCTCGGTGACCTCCTCGTTCAGCATCTTCCGGTCGCGCTGGATCTCCTCGAGGGCCAGGTTCTCCCGCTCGAGCTCCTTGTCGAGCTCGACGAGCCGGCCGAAACGGAGCTCGGCGGCTCGATCGAGATCGGCGTCGCGCTCGGCGCGCTCGAACTCGCCGCGCGTGGACTCGATCTCCCCTTTCAGCGCCCGGATCCGATCGATCCGCTCCTTCTCCTGCTGCCAGTGGCCGCGCATCGCGGCCGAGCGCTCCTGCAGGTCGGCGAGCTCCAGCTCGAGCCGATCGAGTCGCTCCCGTGACGCCTGGTCGCTCTCCTTGCGGAGGGCGGCGCGCTCGATCTCCAGCTGCATGATGCGGCGCTCCACCTCGTCGATCTCGATGGGGACCGAATCGATCTCCATCCGCAGCCGGCTCGCCGCCTCGTCGATCAGATCGATCGCCTTGTCCGGCAGGAACCGGCCGGTCACGTAGCGGTCCGAGAGGACGGCCGCGGCGACCAGCGCCGGATCCTGGATCCTCACGCCGTGATGGACCTCGTAGCGCTCCTTCAGCCCCCGCAGGATGGCGATCGCGTCCTCGACGCTCGGTTCACCGACCAGCACCGGCTGGAACCGACGTTCGAGGGCCGGATCCTTCTCGATGTGCTCGCGGTACTCGTCGAGCGTGGTCGCGCCGATCGCTCGGAGCTCACCGCGCGCGAGCATCGGCTTCAGCATGTTCCCGGCGTCCATCGCCCCTTCGGCCGCGCCCGCACCGACGATCGTGTGGAGCTCGTCGATGAACGTGACGATCCGTCCCTCGGAGTCGGCGATCTCGCGAAGGACCGCCTTCAACCGGTCCTCGAACTCGCCCCGATACTTGGAGCCCGCGATCATCGCGCCCAGATCCAGCGCGACGACTCGCTTGTTCCTGAGTGACTCCGGTACGTCGCCCGAGACGATCCGCTGCGCGAGCCCCTCGACGATCGCCGTCTTGCCGACGCCCGGTTCTCCGATCAGCACCGGGTTGTTCTTCGTCCGGCGCGAGAGCACCTGGATCACGCGGCGGATCTCGTCGTCGCGACCGATCACCGGGTCGAGCGTGCCGCGCCGCGCGAGATCGGTGAGATCGCGCCCGTAGCGTTCCAGCACCTGGACCTTGTCCTCGGGGTTCTGGTCGGTGACGCGTTGGCGCCCACGCACCTGCGCGAGCGCCTGGAGCAGGGCGTCGCGCTCCACGCCGGCGTCCCGCAGGATCCTTGCCGCCTCGGTGACCCCGGCCGAGAGCCCGAGCAACAGGTGCTCGGTCGAGACGTACTCGTCGCCGAGCACCTCCGCGTCGACGAAGGCGGCATCGAGGGCCGACGCCAGGGCCGGACCGAGCCGAACCTCCGCGCCCGGCGCGTAGACCTTCGGGAGGCGGTCGAGAGCCGCCACCACGCGGTCGCGCAGCGGCGCGGGTGCCACGCCCACCCCGTGTAGGACCGGGATCACGATCCCCTCGGGATCGGACAGGAGGGCGAGGAGCAGGTGCTCGGGCTCGACCGTCTGGTGGCTCCGCGCGACCGCGTGCTGGTGGGCGCCGTCGAGCGCGGCCTGCGATCTGAGCGTCAGCTTGTTGGCATCCATCCGGCCCTCACGATCTCGCATCGACGTCGGCCTTCGTCAGGCCGTACATCGCGTAGTCATGCGGCGGTCCCGAGCCCGCGGGCATGAACCCCCGCAGCACCCCTTCGAACGCGAAGCCGAGGTGTTCGAGGACCCGCCGCATGGCGGCGTTGTCCACGTCCGTGGTGGCCTGGACCCTGATCGCGTTCTCCCGTTCGAACAGGTGGGAAGAGAGCAACGCGATCGACTGCCTCCCGATCCCGCGGCCGCGATCGGCCGCGTCCCAGAGCTCGATCCCGAGCTCCCAGACGCCCGGCGGCATCGCGAGGCGGAGGCACCGCCCCTGGACGTCCCCGACGAGCCGCCCTTCAGCTTCGACCGCGAACATGAGCTCCCAGTCGTTGCGTTCACCCGAGTGCTCGATCCGTTCGCGCCGCAGCCGGGTGGCTTCCTCGTCCAGATCGACCGCCGGGATGCTCTGCATCCGCTCCATCGCGACGTCGATCTCCTCGGGACCGAACGCACGCAGCACGACCCCCTCGCCTCGCAGCTCGATCACGGGGCGACGTCCTCCCCCCGCAGGAACGACCGCATGCTCCGGAGCGGCACGATCTCGGCGCCGGAACGGCGTCCGCGAGCACGAGCGATCAGCTCGCGTTCCAACTCCTCGGTGCGTCGCTGCATCCGCGCGAGCTCCTCGCGCATCTGGATGAAGAGCTTCACGCCCGCCAGGCTGATGCCTTCCCGCTGCGTCAGTTCCTGGATCATCTGGATGCGCGCGATGTCGCGTTCGGAGTACCGACGCGTGTTGCCCGACGTGCGCTTGGGCGCGAGGAGGCCCCGGCGTTCGTACATCCGCAGGGTCTGCGGATGCACGCCGGAGAGCTCGGCCGCCACGCTGATGATGTAGACGGCTCGCTCCTCCGCACCATCGGTCCGCCGTTCGGACCGGCGACCGGGTGACTCGCTCACGACGATGGCCTCCTCATACCTCCACGCCCAGGCGCCGGCGCGGCGACTCCTTCTCGGTCTGTTGCAGCTGCTTCAGAAGCTCCCTCTCGGGTTTGGTCAGCTTTCGAGGAACCTCGATGCGGGTGGTGACGAGCAGGTCCCCGTGGCCCCCTCGCTTGGGCGCGCCCTTGCCCTTCAGGCGGAAGGTCTTGCCGTTGGGGGTGCCCGCTGGCACCTTCATGGTGACCGGGCCGTTCAGCGTCGGGACGCGAACGTCGGCACCGAGCGCGGCCTCTGCGTACGTGACGGGCAGCTCGACCGTCAGGTCGTGCCCCGAACGCCCGAAGAACGCATGGGGCTGCACCCGGACCCGCACATAGAGGTCCCCCGCCTGCGCGCCGGCGGCGCCGGGCTCGCCCCGGCCGGCGAGCCTGATCCGGGCGCCGTCCTTGACGCCGGCCGGGACCTTGACCTGGAAGCTCCGCGTCCGCCGGCGGCTCCCGGTCCCGCCGCACGTCGGGCACGGCGTCTGCACGACGCGCCCCGAGCCGTGGCACACGGGACAAGGCTGGCTCATCTGGAATAACCCCT
>DAIOFZ010000021.1:0-25148 GCA_036745475.1 Actinomycetota bacterium
GAATGACAGGCGTGGAAGACCGTTTCGGGCGCGTCAGGACGACGCGCCAGGCGGGTCCGGAGAGCCCGGCGGAGCCCATCGCCGCAACCAGCCCGTCGAGCTCGTCCGGGTCCATCGCGTAGGGGGGGTCGACGAACACCAGGTCGAACGCCGCGAGAGGATTGGCATCTCTAGTGACAAAATGGAGCACGTCGGCAGCGACGATCTCCGCGCCCACCCCGAGCCGTGCCCGGGCGAGGTTGTCGCGGATCGCGCCGCGCGCGGCCCGGTCCCGCTCGACGAGCGTCGCGTGCTCGGCGCCCCGCGAGAGCGCCTCGATCGCCATCGCGCCGGTTCCCGCGTACAGGTCCAGGACGTTCGTCCCCGGCACCTCCGCCCCGAGGCTGGAGAACACGCCCTCGCGCGCCCTGTCCGAGACGGGGCGGACGCCGCGCGGGACCGGACCCAGCCGAACGCCCTTGGCCGTCCCCGCGATCACCCTCACGAGTGGAACAGCCAGTCGATCGACCCCTCGAACCTGGACCGGAGCTCCGCCAGCAGACCCGGCTCCCCCGTGAGGTCGGGATCGCGATCGATCCCCGCGAAGGCGCGTGCGCGGGCCCTCTTTACGAGGTCGAGGTCGTCGGCCAGACGCGCGAGCTTGAGATCGGGCAAGCCCGACTGCTTGACGTCGAACAGCGTCCCCTCCCCACGCAGGCGCAGGTCCTCGTCGGCCAGCTCGAACCCGTCCGTCGTACGGACCATCGCCTCCAGCCGCGCACGCGCCTCGAGGTTGCCCTCCTCGGATTCGTCGAACAGCACGCAGGTCGACGGGTGCGTCCCCCGTCCGATCCGGCCGCGGAGCTGATGCAGCTGCGCGAGGCCGAAGCGCTCGGCGTTCTCGACGAGCATCACGGTCGCGTTCGGAACATCCACGCCGACCTCGATCACCGTGGTCGAGATCAGCAGGTGCGTGCGTCCGGAGCGGAACCCGTCCATCACGCGCTCCTTCTCGGCCGGGCGCAGCTTGCCGTGCAGCACCCGGACGGACAGATCGGGGAAGACGTCGGCCGCCAGGCGCTGCGCCTCCCCCTCCGCGGCGCGGACCTGGTTCCGGTTCGTCTCGTCGATCGCCGCGCAGACCACGAATGCCTGCCGCCCCGCCTCGACCTCGGCCCGGACGAGCTCGTACGCGGCATGCCGCTCCGGCTGCGTTCGAGCGATCAGGGTTCGGATCGGTCGGCGCCCCTTCGGCATCTCGTCGAGGATCACCACGTCCAGGTCGCCGTAGTAGGTGAGCGCGAGCGTCCGCGGGATCGGGGTCGCCGTCATGATCAGGACGTCCGGCGAGGCCCCCTTGCCCTTGAGCGCCATCCGCTGGTGGACCCCGAACCGATGCTGTTCGTCGATGACCGCGAGCGAGAAGTCCGCGAAGGCCACTCCCTCCTGCACCAGGGCATGCGTCCCCACGACGAGGTCGACGTCTCCCGCCGCGATCCCCTCGAGGATCTTGGCTCGGCCCCTCCCCGTCACCGCGGCCGTGAGCAACGCATACGTCACGCGCGGTGCGACGTCCTCGTCCGGAGCCGGTTCCAACAACGAGGCCTGGGCCCCGTCCGCGCTCGCGGGAGACGCGAGCTCCAGGTACGGAACCGCCCCCGAACCACCGAGGAGCGCCTCGACCTGTCGGAAATGCTGTCCCGCCAGCACCTCGGTCGGGGCCATGATCGCGGCCTGGTGGCCCGATCCGATCGCGACCAGCGCCGCGTGCAGTGCCACGAGCGTCTTGCCGGAGCCGACGTCGCCCTGCAGCAGGACGTTCATCGGTCTCGGGCGCGCCATCGCCGCATCGATCTCCTCGGTGGCGCGGCGCTGCGCGGCGGTGGGCTCGAACGGCAGCGTTCCGTACAGCCGCTCGATCAGCGGACCACCCGGCTCGTGCGCCACCCCGATCTCGGCGCGCTCGACCCGATGCTTTCGGAACGCGAGCCCCAGCTCGAGCACGAACAGCTCGTCGAACTTCAGCCGTTCGATCGCGGCGGCGAGCTCGGGCTGCGAGCCGGGGAAGTGGATGCCCCGGATCGCGCGGTCGAACGGCGGCAGCGCCTCCGCGCGGATCAGGTCCTCGGGCATCGGGTCGGGGATCGGACCGAGTCGTCCCAGCGCGCGCCACACGAGCTCGCGGATCGTCCGCGTCGTGATGCCCTCGAACGCTCGATGGATCGGCGTGATCCGCCCCGTGTGCACCAGGTCCCGATCGTCGCCCTTGAGCAGCTCGATCTCCTGGTTCGCGAGCTGGAGCCGCCCTCGGTACAGCTGCGCGATGCCCGAGACCGCGACCTCGTATCCCTCCTTGTACATCGAGCCCGTCCAGGGCTGGTTGAAGAACGTCAGGTCGAGATAGCCCGAGCCGTCGTACAGCGTGATCGTGACCATCGACTGCCGGCGCCGGGTCTGCCTCTTGGTGACCCGCTTCACGCGCGCGATCACGGTCGCGTAGGTGCCGATCTTGAGCTCCCCGATCCGCGACACCTGAGAGCGGTCGATGTAGCGGCGCGGGTAATGATGCAGCAGGTCGCGGACGGTCGTGATCCCCTGGTCGGCCAGGACCTCGGACGCCGGGGGGCCCTTCGTCCTCAGGCCGACCCGGCGCGCGGCGAGCTGCCGATCGATCGCCCCCACCCGGCTCGCGAGCGTCAGGCCTCGGGCGCGTGGCTCCTTGGTCCGGACGTCGTCCACGCCGTCGGTTCTACCATGCGGTCCATGACGCTCCGCCGTCTCGGCATCGCGTGGGCGTGCTGGGCGCTGCTCGCGGCGGCGTGCGGCTCGGACGCTCCGTCGGTGCCCGCGCGGCTCCCCACCGACCCGACCGCCCTGCCCGAGTTCAAGCTCGCGGACTATCGGCACGCGCTCGGCGAGCTGCGCGGCACGCCGGTGGTGGTCAACGTGTGGGCGTCGTGGTGCGGTCCCTGCCGGGAGGATGCGCCCCTCCTCGCGGCGGCGCACCGGACCTACGGCGACCGCGTCCGGTTCCTCGGCGTGGACATCCTCGACGAGCGCGGATCGGCACGGGACTTCATGCGCGAGTACGGGTGGACCTATCCGAGCGTGTACGACCCGAGCGGCGGGATCCGCGATGGCCTGGGACTCCTCGGCCAGCCCGTGACGCTCTTCAACGACGCATCGGGAGAGCTGGTCGACACGTGGACCGGTCCGCTCACACCGAGGAAGTGCTCGGTTCTAGCCTCGACACCATCCTCGAACGCTGACCGGCGGGACCGAGCCGGTTCACGGGTCCCGTCGAGAGATCAACGGTGTGGGTTCATCGAGGGGACGACGAGCTCGCCCCGCGTCGCCTCGAACTTGCCGGTTCTCCAGTGATGGCGAGCCGCCCACGAACTCATCGTCTATGGCGTCGTAGACGAGCTCGTCGCGCAGGGCGCTGCTGCCAGGCCCCACCTCGGCGAATGCCGTGGAACCTCGACGGCGTGTCGCTCCCCGCCGGGGAACCAATACCTCGGTCCTAGGGTGGGTCTCCTTCCCCTCGCGCGTCCGCCGAGTGACCGGCTGGCTGCCTACACACCACCCTCGACCGACCAGCGGTGAGGCCCCTGTCGCAGGACGGTAAGAACGCCCCTCCATCTCTCGTACTCGCCCGTCCCACCGGTGATCGCCAACTTCCCGTCGTCGAAGTCCTCTTCTTCGTGGAACGGAAGCGCGCCCATGGCGGCAAGCGTGTCACCGCTGTCGAAGTTGAAGACGACGCGCGCGACCACGTCTGCCGACTTTGCCCTCGATCGCGTAAGCACGATGTGCACGTATCCGATCGATGTGCCCGGATCGGATTCGCGCTCCGCGATCTCTTCTCGAAGCACGGTCGTGCCCGACTCGCTTCCCTCGAGACTCGGCAACTCGCCGTTGCGGACCTCGCCGAGCACCGGGAAATGACTCGTGTCCGTCACCGTGGGCCCCCTCCCGTCAACCGCATTCGGAAACCCGTCAGCATATGCTCTGGCTGCCCTGGTGCGCAAACCGGCCTCGACGCGTGACCTACACTCGACGGCATGCTGGTGTGTTCGGTCTGTGGCCAGAGCAACCCCGCCGGTGCCCGGTTCTGCATGTCGTGCGCGAGCCCCCTCCCGGGAACGGCTCCGGCACCGCACGGCGCACGCAAGACTGTGACCGTGGTCTTCTGCGACGTCGCAGGCTCAACACCGCTGGCCGAACGGCTCGATCCCGAATCGATGCGAGAGGTGATGTCTCGCTTCTTCGAAGAGATGCGGAAGGTACTCGAGGCGCACGGCGGCACGGTCGAGAAGTTCATCGGCGATGCGGTGATGGCGATCTTCGGTGCGCCGCTGCTCCACGAGGACGATGCGCTCCGTGCCGTTCGTGCGGCCGCCGGCATGCGTGAGGCCCTCGCCGAGCTCAACGTCACGCTGCAGGCGCGCTTGGGCGTGAAACTCCAGATGCGCATCGGAGTCAACACCGGCGAGGTCGTGGTCGGTGACCCGGCCGCAGGCCAGGCTCTCGTTGTCGGCGACGCCGTGATCCTGGCGGCCCGGCTGGAGCAGGTTGCGTCCCCGGGGGAGGTCCTCCTCGGTCCGCAGACGTTCTCGATCCTTCGAGATCGCATCCGGGCGCAGGCGACGGAGCCGCTCGAGCTGAAAGGCAAACGGATACCCGTCATCGCGCACCGGCTGATCGAGGTGGAGGCCGGTCCCTCAGATGTCGAGACGCGATCGGATCCTCCGCTCGTCGACCGCAAGGCTGAACTCTCGGCGATCGGATCGGCGTTCCGACGGAGCGAACAGCTGCGCGCGTGTGTCCTTCTCACGATCCTGGGATCCGCCGGCGTGGGCAAGTCGCGGATCTCCCGCGAATTCGAGACCGCCGTCGGAGACGGTGCGACGGTCCTGCGGGCCCGATGCCTGCCCTACGGTGACGCCATCACCTTCTGGCCGATCGCCAACCTCGTGAAGCAGGCGTGCTCGATCACCAACGACGATCCACCCGAGGCCGCCGCCGCCAAGATCGACACGACGCTGCTGGGCGCCGACGACGCCGAGCTGATCGCCGAGCGGGTCGCAGGTGTGATCGGGTTCTCTCCCGCGACGCCCGGCCTACAGGAGACCTTCTGGGCGATCCGCCGCTTCCTGGAATGGCTGGGCCGCGATCGTCCCGTCGTGTTGGTGGTCGACGACCTCCAGTGGGCAGAGCCGACGTTCCTGGACCTCGTGGAGTACCTCGTTGGCTGGTGCCGCGACGTCGCGCTCCTGATGCTCGTCCTCGCGCGACCCGACCTGATGGATACCCGTCCCACATGGGGGAGCGGGGCTGCCACCGCCATGTCGCTGCCGCTCGGGCCTCTGCGAGACGATGAGAGCGCCGAACTGATCGCGGGTCTCCTCGGCGGCGTACGCCTGGACAAGCGGGCGACCGAGCGGATCACCGAGTCCGCGGGCGGCAACCCGCTGTTCCTTGAAGAGATGCTTCGGATGCTCGAGGACGACGGCCTGCTGCGAGGTGACGACGCGGGATGGATCGGCACCCGGGACCTATCCGACCTCGCAGTGCCGGCCTCGATCCACGCGGTTTTGGGCGCACGACTCGATCGGCTCACGCGAGCCGAACGCGATGTCATCCGTTGCGCGGCGGTGGTGGGGAAGGTCTTCTGGTGGGGAGCGGTCGCCGAGCTGGCGCCCGAGAGCATGCGGCCGCAGGTGGGAGGTCACCTGCAAACGCTCGTCCGCAAGGACCTGATCCGGCCCGAGCCTTCGAGCTTCTCGGGAGAGGACGCCTTCCGCTTCCATCACATCCTGATCCAAGAGGCGGCGTACCGCGGCACCCCGAAGGAGATCCGCGCCGACCTGCACGAGCGGTTCGCCGAGTGGCTGGAGCGCAAGGCCGGCCAGCGCGTCATGGAGTACGAGGAGGTGGTCGGCTACCACCTCGAGTCGGCTCATCGCTACCGAGCGGAGCTCGGCGTTACCGGCGAGGAGGACCTCGCGGTTCGTGCCGCCCGACGATTGGTGGCCGCCGGGCGCCGAGCGTTCGCGCGAGGGGACATGTCGGCCGCCACCGATCTGCTCTCTCGAGCCGCCTCACTCCTTCCACGGGAGCATCCCGAGCGGCGGGCGATGCTCCCGCTCCTCGGCCAGGCGCTGGGGGAGGCGGGCGACCTCGCCGGCGCTGAGCCCGTGCTCGCAGAGGCTGTCGAGCTCGCGGAAGCCGCGGGCGATCGTGGTCTTCGGGCCCACGCCATCATCTTGGGTGTCCTGTTCTGGGAGTACCCGAAAGACCACCCTGGAGCGATGGCCGAAGTCAAGGAGCTCATGGGCGTGTTCGCCGACCTCGGCGATGATCTTGGGCTTGCTCGCGCTCACCGGGCGCTCGGCGATATCCACTGGACGCACTCCCGATTCGCGGCAGCCGACGAGTCGTTCCAGCTCGCGCTCGAACATGCCCGTCGCGCGCGCTCCGTCTCCGAGGAGATGGAGGCCCTCGGAGGAGCCCTGGGGTCGAGCGTCTTCGGTCCCACCCCCGCCCACGAGGTGGCGCTGAGGTGCGAGGAGGCGGCCGCGGAGCTGAAGGGTATGGGGACGGTCGAGGCCCGGGTGCTCCGAGCGCTCGCGACCGTCCGCGCCATGGTGGGACGATTCGACGAGGCGCGCGAGCTCGCCATCCGCGCACGTTCGATCCTCGAGGAGCTCGGCGTGCGCCTCCGTGCGGCGTTCATCTCCGAGACGCTCGGTTTCATCGAGACGCTGGCCGGGGATCACGCGGCCGCCGAGCACGAGTTTCGGGTGGGGTACGCCAATGCGATCGAGCTGGGGGATCGCGGATTCCAATCGACCGTTGCGGCCGAGCTCGCCCACGCCCTCATCGCTCAAGGCAAACTCGATGAGGCGGAGAGCTTCACGAAGGTGAGCGAGGAGGCCGGTGCCGCCGACGACCGTGCCACCCAGGTTATGTGGCGGAGCGCACAGGCGCGGATCCTCGCAAAACGTGAGCAAGCTCCCGAGGCCGAGTCGCTAGCGCACGAGGGAGTGGCGCTGGCTGAGGAGACCGACGACCTCAATATGCGAGCCGACACGTTCGTCGACCTCGGCGAGGTGCTGCACATCGCTGGCGAGGAGAAGGGCGCGGCCGACGCCTTCGGCCGGGCGGTCGAGCTCTACGACGCGAAGGGCAACCTCGTCGGGGCCGAGGACGCACGCCGCCGGCTCGCCTCCCTCGAACCGATCTGAGTACGACCACCACTCCCAAGGTCCACTCGCGTGTCCGCGTACGAGCGTGGCGGTCGAAGTCGAAGGAGCGGTGGAGGCTGGCGCGTGGGGGTCGTCTGCTACCCTCGGTGAGCCATGGCCGCCGTCTGCGACATCTGCGGGAAGAAGCCCTTCTTCGGCATGCAGGTCTCCCATTCGCACCGTCGCTCCCCCAAGCGGTGGAACCCCAACGTGCAGCGCGTCCGCGCACTCGTGAACGGGACGCCCAAGCACCTGCACGTCTGCACGAGCTGCCTGAAGGCCGGCAAGGTCCAGCGCACGGTCTAGACGTCTGAGGACCGGCCCGGGAGCCGGCCGACGGCGTCCTACGGCTCGATCCCCCAGAGTTGATCGACGGGCCCGATCCCGCCGCCCAACGGGAGCGCGGCCCGGATCGCCTCGGTCACGAACGCCTTGCCCTCCCGAACGGCCTCGAGAAGCTCGGCTCCCCGCGCGAGGTGGGCGGCGATCGCAGCGGACAGGGTGCACCCGGTGCCGTGGGTATTCGGCGTCTCGATCCACTCCCCCGCGATCCAGGCCATCCGGTCGCCGTCGAAGAACAGGTCGTCGGCGCCGGTGGCGCCCGGGAGGTGGCCGCCCTTGACCAGGACAGCTTCCGGCCCCAACGCCTGGATCGTTTCGGCTGCGTCCTGCATCAGGTCGCGGTCGGTCACGTCGAAACCGGCCAGGACCGCGGCCTCGGGCAGGTTCGGCGTGACGAGCGTCGCGAGCGGCACGATGCGTTCGCGGAGCACGCCGACCGCGTCCTCGTCCAGGAGGCGATGGCCGTGCTTGGAGACCGAGACGGGATCCACGACGAGGTTGGGGATCGCGGTCTCGGCGACGGCGTCGGCGACCGCCTCGACGATCTGAGCGGAGGCCAGCATCCCGGTCTTGGCCGCATCGACCCCGATGTCCGTGACGACCGCACGGATCTGGTCGGCGACGACTTGTGGAGGGAGCGTTTCGTACCCGCTCACACCTCTGGTGTTCTGGATCGTGACGGCCGTGATCGCAGTCATGCCGTACACGCCGAGCGCGCTGAACGTCTTCAGGTCGGCCTGGATCCCGGCGCCGCCACCCGAGTCCGAGCCGGCGATCGAGAGCACCCTGGATCGGGTCGGTCGAAGGTCGTCGCCCACTAAAGACCCAGGCTACCCGTGCGCGAAGTGATCCCATCCCGACGGTTCGAGCCGCGCCGTCCGGCCGTCGGCGTCCACGGCCGTGACGGCCGATCCCTCCACGATCTCGCCGATCTCGGACAGGTCGACGCCGAACCCAGTTCGAAGGTCCTCGCGGGCGGCCTCGACGGCGTCCCCCGGGAGCGTCGCGAGCAGCTCGTAGTCCTCGCCTCCGGAGAGCGCGAGCGCGGAGGCGTCGACCTCGAGCATCTCGGCGCCCCTCGACAGGGTTTCGGCGACGGGGACGGCGTCGAGGACCACGCGCGCGCCGACGCCGCTCGCCTCGCACAGTCGCGACAGGTCGGTCGACAGGCCGTCGGACAGATCCATCATGGCCGTCGCACCGACGCGCGCGAGCACCTGTCCCTCGCCCACGCGCGCGACCGGTCGCTCGAGCGCCTCGATCAGCGCCCTGCCCCACGGCTGCGACAGGGCGTCGGCCGCTCGGCCGGACGCCGCGCGCGAGAGCGCGAGGCCGCCCGCCGCCGCGCCGAGCGAACCGGTCACCACGATGCGATCCCCCACGCGGGCGCCCGAACGCAGCACCGCACGGCCCGGGGAGACCTCCCCCACCACGGCCACCGACACGACGACGAGGTTCGCTCGGTTCGTGTCGCCGCCGACGAGCGCAAGCGCGTACTCCGCGCAGGCGTCTCGCATCCCGCCGACCAGTTCCACAACCCAGGCCGCATCGACGTCGCCCGGAGTCGCGATCGCCACGAGCGCGTACCTGGGGCTCGCCGCCATCGCCGCGACGTCCGAGACGTTCACCGTGATCGCTTTGGCCCCGAGGTCTCGCGCCGAGATCGAGCCACGCTCGAAGTGCACGCCCTCGGCGAGAAGGTCCGTCGTGAGTACGAGCTGGCCGGCGCCGGGTTCGACGACCGCAGCGTCGTCGCCCACCCCGACCACGACGCCGGGCTCGCTCCCGGAGAGCAGGCGCGCCACGGCCTTGATCAGCTCGTCTTCGGACAGTTCCATGGGTCCTTCCCCGTATCGTCGGGCGTGCTCCGGGGCAGGCGACGCCTGCCCTCGCGGCGACGGTCGGGCGCGCCGCCTTGGGTAGGATAAGGGCCGCTCCGGGCGTGCCCGAGCTCGAGAGCGTTCCTGACGAAGGAGCACACCGTTGAAGGTCGAGGCACGCACGATCCACGACAACCCGTCCTCGGACGAGCTCCGTCGCTTCACCGAGGCGATGCCGCAGTGCCGCGTCACGGAGTTCGGCAATGTGAACGTCCAGACCCGGGTCACGTCGCGGAGCTCCGACAGCACGTATGTGGTCGCGGAACGCTCGAGCGGAAAGACCATGAGCCGTGCGGCGTTCGAGGAGATCGCCCGATTCCAGGACGACTACCTCCGCGACAAGGACGTCGTCGTGATCGACGGCTTCATCGGCAACGATCCGACCTTCCGGACGCGGGCACGCCTGACGATCGAGCAGGCGAACGCGAACATCGCCGGTATGCAGCAGAAGCTCTATTTCCCGCCCGACGATCGCGACGGGACGGGCGTGGAGCCGGAGGTGCACGTGATCTACACGCCGAACCTCGAGGCCCCCGGCTACCCGGACGACCGCGTGATCGCCGTCGATCTGGAGCACGGCGTGACCCGCGTCCTGAATTCCGACTACTTCGGCGAGTCGAAGAAAGGCGGCCTGCGGATGTGGAACGCGAAGGTCTACGACCTCGGCGGCCTGGCCCTGCACGCCGGGCTGAAGGTCGTCCCGACGGCCGCCGGCGAGAAGGTGTTCATGATCATCGGGCTGTCGGGCACCGGGAAGACCACCACGACGTTCACGACGCAGAACGACTCGTTGCCCGTGCAGGATGATTTCGTCGCGCTCATGCCCGGCGGCAAGCCCTACGGGAGCGAGAACGGGTGCTTCGCGAAGACGTTCAGCCTCGATCCCGACTTCGAGCCCAACATCTACAACGCGGTCGTCAAGCCGACGACCTACCTCGAGAACGTGTACCAGGACGAAGACGGCAACGTGAACTTCTTCGAGGAGCGCTACACGCAGAACGGGCGCGCGGTGTTCCGCATGGACGACCTCGTCAGGGTCCGCGACGCGATGGATGTCGGGACCGTGGACTACCTGCTGATCCTCAACCGGAATGAGAACATCATCCCCGCGGTCGCCAAGCTCGATCAGGAACAGGCCGCCGCCTACTTCATGCTCGGCGAGACGACCGGCACCTCCGCCGGCGGCGCGTCCGAGGCCGGCAAGTTCCTGCGGGTCCCCGGCACGAACCCCTTCTTCCCGTTGCCGCACGGGCTGCAGGGCAACCGGATCCTCGAGCTGCTCGCGACGCACCCGATCGAGACCTACCTCCTGAACACCGGACGCGTCGGCGGCGGCGACGACGACGAACGCTCGAAGAAGGTGAAGATCCCGCACACCTCGGCGTGCGTGAAGGGCATCGCCGAGCGCTCGATCTCGTGGACCCAGGACGATGACTTCGGTTACGAGGTGGCGGATACGGTCCCGGACCTCGACGACGCGGAGCTCCTGCAACCTCGTCGCCTCTACGAACGTCAGGGGCGCGTGCAGGAGTACCGCGAGATCGTCGATCGCCTCAAGGCCGAGCGCATCGCGCATCTCGAAGGGTTCCCGGAACTCACACTCGAGATCGTCAAAGCGGTCGGGTAGAGCTCAGGTCTCGTCCGCCGGCGAGCGCCGGCCCAGGAACCATCCGCCCAGCAGCTGCATCGCTGCGAGGACGAGCGGCACCATCAGGTACCAGCGGAACGCCTCGAGATCGTCCAGCGCCGCTCGGCCCTGGACCTGGATCGAGGCGTAGATCAGGAAGAAGCCCGCGAACGCGAACCAGAGGCCGATCCGACCCGTGAGGTACAGCGCGTAGAGCAGGTGATCGACGACGTCGGTACCCTCGAACGGCCGGCGGCTCCAGTACCAGATCGAGCGCAGGCCACCGAGCAGGAACAGTCCCGCGACCACGAGCTCCAAGATCCTCATGTCCGCCTGCCCGCCGCGCGGGCGAGCGCCGAAACCACCTGCTCGTCGGTGGTCTGGTCGAAGTCCCGGTACCACTCGCCCACCGCGAGGAACGGCTGTGGCGTCTCGAGCACCACCACCTCGTCGGCCTCGACTCGGAGGCGGTCGAGCGTCTGCGGCGGCGCCACCGGCACCGCGAGCACGACCCGTTCCGCGCCCTGGGCCCGCGCCCATCGGAGCGCGGCCACGGCCGTGCTGCCGGTCGCCACACCGTCGTCGACGATCACCGCGACGCGCCCCGGGACGGGTTGCGGCGGCCGGCCGCCACGGTAGGCGTGCTGGCGACGTTCGATCTCGGCCTCCTGCGTCGCGATCTCTCGTTCGAGGTAGCGCTCGCCGACGCCGAGCGCGCCGATCATCCTGGGCTCCAGAACGCGGATCCCCGGGGCGACAGCTCCCATCGCGAGCTCAGGGTTCCCCGGCGCCCCGATCTTGCGCGGCACGACCACGTCGAGCGGCCACCCGAGCTCGCGCGCAACCACCTCGCCCACGATCACCCCACCGCGCGGGATCGCCAGCACCACCGCGTCGCTGCCGGCGAGCGGTTCCAGCGCCTTCGCGAGCCGCTCGCCGGCGTCCGTTCGATCATCGAAGATCACCGCTCCTCCTCGATCTCGCGCCGGGCCTCCTCGTCCTCGAGCTCGCGCCGCTTATCGGGGACGACCTTTTCGGGCGGCGGCATCGGCTTGCGGATCCGCCGGTACACGGCGAGCGGGTCGTCGTCGCGCTTGGATCGCTTCCTCTTGGAGACCATCCCTCGATTATGGGACTCCGCTCTCCGACTGAGGGGAGGGTTTGTCGGGGTTCGGCGTGCCCGCATAGCATGAGCGCTTCGTGAACGAGGGAGGTCCAGCGTGGTCCAGGCCTACATCCTGATCCAGACCGAGGTCGGCAAGGCCGCCCAGGTCGCCAAGGAGGTCCGCGACATCGCCGGCGTCGCAGAGGCCGAGGACGTGACGGGGCCCTACGACGTGATCGTGCGCGCCGAGGCGAAGAACGTGGACGAGCTGGGCAAGCTGGTCGTCGCGAAGATCCAGGGCGTCGAGGGGATCACCCGGACGCTCACCTGCCCCGTCGTCCACCTGTAGACGCGACCAGGCTTCGGTCGGCCCGGCGTCAGACCCCCGTTCCTCGTTTGCGTTCGGCCTCGTGGCGCTCGATCGCGAGCTCGATCAGCCGATCGACGAGATCGGCGTAGGGCAGGCCCGAGGCCTCCCACAGCCGCGGATACATCGAGATGCCGGTGAACCCCGGGATCGTGTTCACCTCGTTGACCAACAGGCGCCCGTCCTGCATCAGGAAGAAGTCGACCCGCGCCATCCCCGCCCCGTCGATCGCCCGGAACGCAGCGACCGCCAGGCGCTGGAGCTCCTCGAGCGTTCCCGGCGAGATGTCGGCCGGGATCACGAGGTCCGCGCCGTGCTCGTCGAGGTACTTGGCGTCGAAGTCGTAGAACGCGTGCCCCCGCGGGACGATCTCGCCCGCGACCGAGGCCACGGGATCGTCGTTGCCCAGCACCGAGACCTCGAGCTCGCGAGCGCCGGTGGCCGCGCGTTCGAGCACCGCCTTGCGACCGAACCGGAGGGACGTCTCCAGGGCGCCGCGCAGCCGGGACGGTTCCTCGACCCTCTCGATCCCGATCGAGGACCCGAGCGCCGCGGGCTTGGCGAACAACGGATACCCCAGGTGCGAGGCGCGCGCCTCGACGGCCTCGGGATCCTCCTCCCAGTCGCGCTCGTACACGACCTGGTACGAGACGCCCGGGATCCCCGCGGCGGCGAACAGCACCTTCTGCACCGCCTTGTCCATCCCCACCGCCGAGGCCAGGACGCCCGCACCGACGTAGGGCACGCCGGCCATCTCGAGGAAGCCCTGGATCGACCCGTCCTCCCCGTACGGGCCGTGCAGCACCGGGAAGACCACGTCGATCGGCGTCCGCGACCCGTCCCCGGACACGAGCGCCTGCGCACCCGGCTCCTGGTCGAGCGCGATCTCGGTGCCCGAACCCGGCGCGACGTCGGCGAGCGTGTCCGGCGACGCGCCGGCGGGCAGTGACGGCGGACCAGCCGGCAGGAGCTCCCACCGACCCTGCTTCGTGACCCCGATCGCCACGACCTCGTACCGGTCGGGGTCGAGCGCGTCGATCACGGATCGGGCCGAGAGCACGCTGATCTCGTGCTCGGCCGAGCGACCCCCGAAGACGACGGCGACGCGCCGCCTCACACCTTCTCCAGCGCGCGGTCGACGTCCTGGATCAGGTCCTCGACGTCCTCCAGACCCACGCTCAGCCGGATCAGGCCGTCGGCGATGCCGGCCGCCCGGCGGGCATCGGCGTCGAGCTGACGATGGGTCGTCGAGGCGGCGTGACAGACGAGCGTGTGGATCCCGCCGAGGCTCGCGGCCACCCAGATCAGCTCGAGCGCGTCGCAGAAGCGCTGCCCGGCCTCGACGCCGCCCACGACCTCGAACGCCGCCATCCCGCCGAAGCCGCGGGGGAGCATCCGCCGCGCCACCTCGTGCTGCGGGTGGAACGGGAGCCCCGGGTAGTGCACGGCCAGGATCTTCGGGTGGCGCTCGAGCCACCCCGCGAGCTCGAGCGCCGTCCGGCCGTGGCGGTCCATCCGCACCTGCAGCGTCGACAGACCCCGCATCGACAGCCACGCCTCGAGCGGTGCGAGCGTCCCACCGGTCTCGATCACCGTGGAGCGCAGCGCCGCCATCCGCTCGTCGGACGTGCAGACGATGCCGCCGATCAGATCGTTGTGGCCGCCGATGTACTTGGTCGCCGAGTGCAGCACGTAGTCGAACCCGAACGACGACGGTGTGCACAGGTACGGCGACGCGAACGTGTTGTCGACCACGCTCGCGACGCCGGCGGCCGACGCGAGCGATCCGAGCGCCTCGAGGTCGGACACCGTCACGTTCGGGTTCGCGATCGTCTCGACGTAGAGCATCGCCGCGCCGGGCAGGGCCTCCCGGACCGCGTCCGGATCGTGCGGGTCCACGAACCGCACGTCGATCCCGTAGCGCGGCAGCACGTGCGCGAACAACGAGTAGGTGCCGCCGTACAGTTCGTTGCTCGCCACGATCGTGTCGCCGTTCGCGGCCAGGGTCGTGGTCACCGTGTGGATCGCCGCCATCCCCGACGCGAACGACAGCGCCGACTCGGTCCCCTCGAGCTCGGCCATCACGCGTTCGAACGCGAGGAGCGTGGGGTTCCCGTAGCCGCGCGTGTACGTGTAGCCGGGCCGGCGGAAGTTGATCGTCTCGGCGAACCCGTCGGAGGTGTCGAAGCGGAACGTGGAGGTCTGGAAGATCGGGACGCTGGGTGTGTCCTGCTCGACGGGTGGCAACGCCTGGCCGTGGATCGCACGGGTGGCGAACCCTCGATCGCGTTCCTCCGGATCGTGGTCGCGCGGCACGGCCTCAGCCTACCCCGGGGTCCAGCGCGCGGGATATCGGTGGCGCAGGTCGTCCACGAGCCTGCCGAGCTCGGCCATCAGGTCGTCCGTGGATGCGCGGAGCGCCCGGCCGTCGGGCTCGCCCTCCGGCCGCTCGGTCGGCTCGAAGGGCTCACCCGCGGCCACCCAGATCGGCCGTCCGAACGCGAGGCTCTGGCGTCCCGACTTGCGCCAGACGAACTGACCCCCCCACGTGGCGACCGGGAGGATCGGGATCCCCGTAGCGATCGACAGCCGGACGGCGCCGGTCTTGCCGCGGCCCGGCGAGAAGTCCTCGTTCGTCGTGGCGGTCGTCCCCTCCGGGTAGACGACGACCACCTCGCCCTGCTCGACCGCGCGAGCCGCGTCGTCGATCGGCGAGCGGTCGCCCGTCCCGCGCTCGACAGAGATCTGGTGCGCCCCGCGGAGCACCGTGCCGACGAACCTCGCATCGAACAGCTCCTGCTTGGCGAGGAACCGCGGCCGCCGACCCGCCCTGACCACGAACAGGCCATGCGCGAGCGGGTCCAGGTACGAGAGATGGTTCCCGGCGATGATCGCCGCGCCCTCCGGGGGGATCCTGTCCAGGCCCTCCATCCGCCAGTTGAACCAGAGCTGCAGGGGCGGGACGAGGGCGAGCTCGGCGGCTCGGTACCACGGTTCCACGACACGCCTCCTTCGGGGCGCCGATGCTACCGCGTCCCTCCGTGGGCCCGTCGCTCGATTCCCCTTCGGCACGCCGCCGGGGTACTAGCCTCTGGGCATGCGCGTCGTCGCCGTGCCCGTGAAGTCGCTGTCGCGCGCGAAGACGCGGCTGTCCCCCGCCCTCACGGGGCTCGAGCGCGGCGCGCTCACCCTCGCGATGCTCGAGGACGTCCTGGACGCGGCCCTGTCCGTGCCCGGCTGGGAGACGTGGGTGGTCTCGCCCGATGAGGTGGCGCTCGAGATCGCGGCCGGCCGGGGCGCCCGACCGATCCCCGAGGCCAAGCCTCCTCTCGCGAACGCGATCCGGCAGGTCGAGACGAAGGCGAAGGACGACGGCGCGAGCGCGCTCGCGGTCCTGCCGGCCGACGTTCCGCTCGTCACCGTCGACACGCTCCACGAAGCGCTTCGGACGCTCGGAGCGGTCGTCCTCGCGCGCTCGGCGGACGGATCGGGGACCAGCCTGCTCCTTCGACGCCCGCCGCGGGCGATCCCCGCCAGGTTCGGGCCCGACTCGTTCCGACGGCACGTGGAGCTCGCCCAGGCGCGCGGCCTTCCCGTCTCCATCGTCGAGCGCCGCGAGTTGTCGTTCGACGTCGATCGCCCCGACGATATCCTCACGCTGCTCGCCGACGGCCGGCGAGGGCGGACCCGAGAGGTCTGCCTCCAGATGGATCTCGGCGCGCGCCTGCGGGCGTAGCTCGGGAGGACTCGATGCCACAGGGGACGATCAAGGACTTCGAGGGCGAGGAGCGGATCGGCAGCCTGCTGATGGACGACCGGACGGAGGTCGCGATCGACGCCGTCTCGGTCGAGGGCTCGGGACTGCGGTCGCTGCGGATCGGCCAGCGCGTCCGGTTCGACCTGATGGAGGAGGCCGGTCGCAAGGTCGCACGGAACCTGCAGATCGTGACGCTGTAGCGCGGCGCCGCGACAGCTGGCGTTTCGAACGGCTAACGCCTGGCGGGAACGCGTCGCCGCTTGGAGGCGACCATCTCGCGGAACTCCTTCCCGGCCGTGAACCACGGCAGATCGCGTGCCGGCACCACGATGGGCGTCATCGGCTTGCGTGGGTTCCGCGCGATCCTCTTGTTCCTGCGCTTGCGCTCGAAGGTCCCGAACCCGACCAGCGAGACCCGCTCACCACGCGAGACCGACTCCCGGATCACGTCCATGGCCGAATCGATCATGCGACCGATGTCCGCCTTGCTCGCCCCCGTACGTTTCGCTACCTCCGCGATCAGCCCACTCTTGTTCACGTCTGCACCCCCAGGATCCGCTCCGGCACCGTACGCACCCGACGGGCCGCTGGTCAATGCCGCGTTGGCGTGCAACCATCGTGCCCATGAGAAGGGTTCCGCCGCTAGTCGTTTCCCTGATCGCCCTCCTCCCATGCGTCGCCTGCGCGCACGACTCCGGACGCGAGTTCGTCCGCTACTACGACGACCGGGGGATGTTCGCCCTGAACCTGCCGGCGGCCAACGACGTCACCGTGACCCCTCCCGACCCGGCCCGCAGAGGACCAGGCCTGCTCACCGGCGTGGTCTCGAGCCCGCCCGCGCCGAGCCCCTCCCCCGCCTCCGGAGCGTTCGGGGGCATCGGCGTGGCCGCGGAGGGCGAATCGGACCAGACCGTCTATCAGGCCTTCGCCGTGACGGCCGACGGCTTCGACGACCTCGATGAGATGGCGCTCTACTTCCTGGCCGGTGACCCCATCGTCGATGTCACGACCGACGATCCGACGCGGGTGGGCGGCACCCGCGGGCGGCTGATCGTCGCGGACATCGATCGGGGCGGACAGGTCACCTCGAGCGTCGCCGCGGCGATGACACTCGGCGACGGGGCGACGGGCTACCTGATCGTCGCGATCTTCCCCCCAGGTGGCTGGGACGACGAACGCGACGACTTCGAGCGGATCGTGCGATCGTTCCGAACGGACGTGCCGCCCGGACTCGAGACGTTCCCCGTGGACAACCAGGCCTCCTGATAGCGTCGGAATCCCACTCGCAGTTCTCCGAGTCCAGGCACCGTGGACACGTCTACCCGCCGCCACTCCCCATTTCAGAATCCGGAGATCATCGTCCTCGCTCTCGAAAGGAGGACTTCATCACCTGGACGGGAACGTAGACAGGGATATCCAGCTGACGAGCGAGTTCTACGTGACGGTCCTCCTCGAGAGGGAGCAGGAGCGGAACCTGGCCTAACAGGCGGAGGAGGAGCGGCTGCGGAAGCTCGAGCGGGCTCGCACCTGGACCGAACAGCTCGAGCCTCCTCCATGAGCCGTCGGCAGGATCGCGGCGTCCTCGCCCGAGGATCCTCGCGAGTGGGGGGAACCCGCGCCGAAGGTACCTCTCTCGGGGTTTTGAAGTAGTCCCGCCGGGGGACCTCGCCCTTGCATGGACTCATTTTGGTAGCTTCACCGATCGAGGCTCGACTGGCTGCAACGACCTTTGGATCGACCTGGAGAAGGGCCGATGAGCATACCGTCCGACAGCTCTGCGAGGCGATGGCCAGCCGAACTTCGGGCGTGGGGAGCCTTCAGGTGGCAACAGTTCCATTCCTGGCAGATGTATCGGCGGACGGCGTGGGGAGACTCCTGGCACCGGTTTCGTTCCGCGCTGACGCGCGATCGGGATCGACGGACATGGGACGGCCACTGGTGGGAGCGGTTTCGGTCCAGGCTGTCGTACGGTGGGGCCAATACGCTCGCCTTCGCAGCCAGCGTCATCCTCGGCTCGGCCGCGCTGGTTGGATTTCTCACTATGGGACGAGGAAGTGCCCCGACAGCGCTGGGCGAAGCCTTCACGGTGGGGGTGACGGACGAGGGAATCCCCTACGTTGCGTTAGACCCCGAAGGGCTGGGGCAGGCGCAGGCTGAGGCGCCGAAAGACGGAGACAGCAGTGAGAGGGGCTCCTCGGCGGTTCCGCTCTTTTTCGTAGACACGAGCGGGGGTGTCCTATCGTTCCTCGGCGGAGAAGGCTCGCCGGTGGGGAGCGATCCCCAGCCTCCGCCTGGTCCAAATCCGGGCCCCGGTCCAAATCCCGGCCCTGCTCCAAATCCCGGCCCTGGTCCTTCGCCAGGACCGTCCCCCTCCCCGACGCCGCCTCCAAACGGGACCCAGCCGCCACCAACGAGCGCGGACCCGCCGACTACGACCATCGATCCGACCATCGATCCGACCATCGATCCGACCATCGATCCGACCATCGATCCGACGATCGATCCGACCATCGATCCGACGATCGAGCCGTCGATAGAGCCGACGATCGATCCGACCATCGATCCGACCATCGATCCGCCAACTGGTCCCATCGGGCCGACGACTCCATGACACGAACGCGCCCGAACCGTCGATTGATGAGACGAAACACTCGGGAGCGGCGCCGAGAGACTCGATGTGGACTCGGGTGGCTTCCAGTTGCCACCTGACTTGGCGCACTGAGCTAAGGACGAAAGCTTGGCCCGAACCGGCGGCCGAAAGAACCCGAGCGAGAAGTACAGGTCGGAGCGTGATGTAGCATCACCCAGGTCACCCACTGGCCCGTGGGGTAACGGTAGCCCGGCTGACTCTGGATCAGTTAGTCCTGGTTCGAATCCAGGCGGGCCAGCAACACGGATCCACCACCAACGGTCTCTCACGCCGGTGCGACGCCATGACGCGTAGGGGGGCGACTAGGGTCTGGGGTCCAGGATCAGCGGCGGGATGGGGTCCTGCGTGAAGTCGAAGTCCTTCAGAAGGTTCCCAAGGATCGCGGCCTTCTCGCGGACCGTCGGACGCGAGTCCGGACGGCTGAGCGTCGCCGGGTTCAGCCGTTCCTTGTTCAGAAACAGGTCCTCGATGAGCTTGAGGTAGGCGTCGAACGACAGCGTCTGGGAGTCGATGAGTCCCGCTCGGGCCCAGGGGCTGATCACCAGGCCGGGGACGCGGATGCCGTAGCCGTTGAGATCGACCCGCGGTGGCTCGACGTGATCGTAGAAACCACCCCAGTCGTCCCACGTGAGGAAGATCGCGGTCTCGTTCCAGTCCGGGGCGCGCATCAGCGCGTTCACGACGTTGGTGACGTGTCGTTGTCCCTTCCAGATCGGGGCGCCCGAGGCCGGGTGCTCCCCCACCCCGTTGTACGGCATGATCCACGAGACCGACGGCAGGTTCCCGCTCGCGGCCTGCTGGAAGAACTGCGTGTGCGTCTGGATCCGATCCATCTGGCCCGTCTCGCGGATCGTCGTGAACCACGGGAGCGGGTTCTGCTGCGAGACCGTGTTCTCCGGGGGATGACCGGGGCACGGGTCGAAGAAGCACGTGTCGTCGCCGACGTAGTACCCCCACGAGACCGAGTGCTCGTGCAGGAGGTAGGTGATGTCCGTCCATGCCCAGAGCGGGACGTCTCGGTGCGCGCGCATCGTCTGGAACTCCGGGACGAGGTCGAGGTTCGAGGCGCAGGACATCGGATCCCGAGGGTCGGTGCAGTGGGCGGCCCACGCCGACACGAGGAACAGGTGCGCCGGAAGCGTCCACGAGTCCGCGGGCGCGAACATCTGATCCTGCAGGACGAACTCCTTGGCGTACCGCCAGTAGTTCGGGATCTCCTTCGCGGTGTGGTAGCTCATGACGTCCGGTTGCCCCTGCGGCCCGAGGTATCCCGCGCACGCCGGATCGGAGCGGTGATCGGCGCAGTACAGCGGGCTGTCGATCACGGTCCTGACGAACCCGTCCATCTTCCCGCCGTCGACGTCGAGCTTCGAGTGACGCTGCCCGTGAGGACCCCCCTCCTGGAGCTGTTCGCTCGTGTGGTAAGGGCGGACGCACGTGTGGGCGATCGGATCGGGGACGCACACGGTCGGCTTCCCGTTGCGCATCGGGATGCCCTCGGCCCCCGGGAACGTCCCGAAGTAGTGATCGAACGAACGGTTCTCCTGGACGATGAAGACCAGGTGCTTGAGATGCGCCTTGGCCTGTTCGAGCTTCGTCAGGTCGAGAGCTGGCGAGGGCGACCCCGACGACCCGGCCGTGCCGCCCGAGGCAGCCGTGCAGGCCGCGGCGAGCATCGCGGCCAGCACGAGCGCGACGAGAAGAGGACGCGGACGGGCGAGGTCGGAACGCATGAACCGCCCGAGGGTACCAACCCTCGCCCGTTCGGGCGGGGACGGCGCGTCACCCCGCTGCGGTCGTGGCGAGGGCTCGGCGCTAGGATGACCGCCCACCTCGACCCGAAGGAGCTCACGTGACCGCGACGCCGTCCGACCCGACCGTCGTCACGCTCATCCCCGGCGACGGGATCGGGCCCGAGTGCGTGGGCGCGGCGCGCCGCATCATCGAGGCCGCCGGCGTGCAGATCACCTGGGAGGAGTGCGAGGCCGGCGCCGAGGTCTTCAAGAAGGGTCTGCCGTCGGGCGTTCCGCCCGAGACGATCGAGTCGATCTCGCGGACGCGTGTCGCCCTCAAGGGGCCGCTCGAGACCCCCGTGGGGTTCGGGGAGAAATCGGCCAACGTCACGCTCCGCAAGCTGTTCGAGACCTACGCAAACGTTCGGCCGGTCCGCGAGATGCCGGGCGTGACGACCCCGTACAGCGGCCGGGGTGTCGACCTGGTGATGGTCCGGGAGAACGTCGAGGACCTGTACGCGGGGATCGAGTACATGCAGACGCCCGGCGTCGCCCAGGCACTCAAGCTGATCAGCGAGAAGGGCTCGGAGAAGATCGCGCGGTTCGCGTTCGAGTACGCCCGGAGCGAGGGACGCGCGAAGGTGGCCTGCGCGACCAAGGCCAACATCATGAAGCTCTCCGAGGGCACGCTCAAGCGCGTGTTCGAACGCGTCGCGCCGGAGTACCCGGAGCTCGAGTCCTGGCACGTGATCGTCGACAACTGTGCCCACCAGCTCGTCAAGCGCCCCGAGCAGTTCGACGTGATCGTCACCACCAACATGAACGGCGACATCCTGTCGGACCTGTCCTCGGCACTGATCGGCGGATTGGGGTTCGCGCCGTCGGCGAACGTGGGCAACGAGGTGGCGATCTTCGAGGCGGTGCACGGATCGGCTCCCAAGTATGCCGGCAAGGACGTAATCAACCCGACAGCGGTGATCCTGTCGTCGGTGCTGATGCTGCGCTACCTCGGGTTCTTCGAGCAGGCGGCGGCGATCGAGCACGCGGTGTTCGTCACCCTCGAGTCCGGGGTGCTCACGGGCGACGTGCTCGGGTACGACCGCGGGACGTCGACCACGGACTACACGAACGCGATCATCGGCAACCTCGGCAGGCGCACCGAGACCTGGACGATCCGAGACGTCAGGCCGCTGCAGCTGCCGAAGATCGACCCGCGCCCGGACTACGTTCGGCCGGCGAGCCGTTCCGTCGTCGGCCTTGACGTCTTCGTCGAGTCGCCGCTCTCGGCCGCCGAGCTCGGCTCGTCGCTGATGGAGCTCACGCTCGACACGAAGCTCTCGCTCAAGATGATCTCGAGCCGGGGCACGAAGGTGTTCCCCCCCACCGGCGCGATGACCGAGACCGGCGACCACTTCCGGTGCCGGTTCATCATCAAGGAGGAGCCGGGCGACCTGTCGGACGAGGACGTCCACGAGCTGCTGGTGCGGATCTCGAGCGCGCACGCGTGGATGCACATCGAGAAGCTCCAGGAGTTCGACGGCGAGCTGGGGTTCACGCGCGACCAGGGCGAGGACTGAGCGTCTATCCGGCCTCCCGCGTCAGTCGGACCTCGCCGTCGCAGCAGGCCGGTTCGGCGCGTTCGATCAGAATCCGGATCTCGGCGTCCATTCCGAAGGGGTCGCCGTGACGATCCAGCTCGGCGCGTCGGCGCCGCTCGTTCTCGGATCTACTGCGGATCTCGACCTCACGGTCCCTCAGCGTCTGGAGCGCATTCTGGGGGATCATCGCTCTCTCCTTGATCGCGGGCTTGCGCGAAGGATAGTGCCGGAGCTACAATCGCTGAAGCATTTCACGAATCCCTTAATCCGAAACCGGGAGCATCCATGATCCGGGTGCACCTCTCTCCCGAGGACCTCGCCGAGATCCGCTTCGCCTTCTCTCCGACGTGGGAGCTCGTGATGAGCGCCATGAAGGCGCTCAAGAACCCGGCCAAACACGCCCTCCACCTGCCCTGGGTCCAGGAGGCGCGAAGCGCGATCGACGGGCGGGACCTCGGCATCCTGTTCGCGCTCACAGCAGGGTCGCAGTACGTGCCCGACTTCGTGACCCCGCCCCCAACGACACCGTTCCCGGAGCTCGACGAGGAACTCGAGGTCGTGGCCGGCACGCCCGCGGAGCGGGTCCGGATCGAGCTCGTCACGCTCGTCGACGCCATCGAGGGCCACGTCCCCGAACCTGTCCGGTTGATGGCCGAGGATCCCGCGGCGTGGCTCCCCAGGCTCGTCGACCAGATGCGGGAGTTCTGGAAGCTGACGATCGAGGAACACTGGCCCCGGATCCGAGCGATGCACGAGGGCGACGTCATGTACCGCGCCCGCCAGCTCGCCCTTGGCGGAGCCGGGCTGTTGTTCGGCGATCTCCACCCTGCGGTCGCGTGGCGAAACGGGGTGCTGGAGATCGACAAGCCCCACGAGGCCAACGTCATGCCGGCCGGCTCCGGGATGATCCTGATCCCGGCGGTGTTCGACTGGCCCGGCGTCGCGGTGATCCACGACGAGGCCTACCGGTTCACGCTGTCCTACTCGCCCCGAGGGATCGCGAACATCTGGGATGCCGAACCAACGAAGTCGGGGGCGATGGACGTCCTGGTCGGCGGCACGCGCGCCGACATCCTGCGGATCCTCGAGGTCCCCATGACGACCTCGGAGATCGCCACCCGCCTCCACCTCACGCCCGCGGCGGTGTCACAGCAGCTCAGCCTCCTGCGTCGCGCCGGCGTGGTGGATGCCCACAGGCAGGGTCGGGGCGTCTACTCCACGCTCACGGCTCACGGAAGGACCCTGCTCGAGCTGCTCGGTTCATAGCGTTGCTACACTCGCCGAACCGACGGTCCCATCGTCTAGTGGCCTAGGACACCACCCTCTCAAGGTGGAGACACGGGTTCGAACCCCGTTGGGACTACCAAGGGAAACGCATCATCGGAGGACTCGTCTGCACCCTGGTCAAGGTGCAGACACGGGTATTCAGGACACGCCAAAGCGCAGGTCAAGCACGCCGAGCAAGCTGGGCCCTCGTCTTTCGTCCCGCATTTGTCCCGCAGGCGACGTCACCACGTCACGGCGGGGCCAAGGATTGAGCCCTCCCGCGGCGCCAGGAGGCCTCAGATCACGCGCCCGATAACGCGAGAGCGCGTCGCTAGCCACCCAAGGATAAAGGCCACGGGAACCCCCGCGAAGAAGACCACGACGAACTTGATCTCCACCGGGACCGCCACCCACCCAAGAGCAACGCTGAGGAGGACGACGGCGGGGGCATGCACGAGATACGCGGCGTAAGACGCCCGGCTCGCCGCGCGTGACATCGAGCTGGAGCGATTCCACCGCCTGCGAAACCACTCCAACGTCCACAGAGACATGCCGATGGCGACCGTCGCTTCTACGATAGGGATCGCAAGGGCTTGGACGTGGAAGCCGCCGAGCAACGCACTCTCGTCGTCGCTGCCCCCGGCGACGGCAACGAGGAGCACAAGCATCACCATGCCGGCCACGGCGGTCCGTCGACATGTGCGCCTCAGACGGTCGGGTATGGGACCACCGGCCCATCCCCGTTCGGCGGCCTGCGCTCCCAACGCGAACATGGCCATCATCTGCGGGAACTCCCACAGGTTGAGACCGAAGATGCTGTCCGACATGAACGGCCACACGAGCCGAGTCAGGAACGATGCACCGACGATGAACATCCCGAAGCCCACCAACTGCGTGCCCCGAAACGGCAGCCCGGATACGGAACCGGCCGGCACCGCCGTCCGCCACGCAGCGTAGACGAGAGAGAACGCGAGCAGCGCCGCGATGAACCATGCGGGGCCGGCGTCCGCATCCTGTCGGATCCACGTCCCGAGATAGTCGAGGAATCCGTCCGCTTGTCCCATCGCCCGGTGGCCGATGTAGTCGGTGAGCGGATCGATCACCGCGATGAAGACGACGAGCGGGAACCCTAGGCGCAGGACGCGGTCGCGGATGAAGAGCCGAGGACCCTTTCGCGCGAACGCGGGCGGGGTCAGGAGCCCGGCAACGAGGAAGAGAAGGCCCATGCCGAACAGCCCGCCCATGAAGACGACAATCCCGAAGGCGAGCTCCGTGAGGGCCTTGGTGGTGCGCTCCATGTAGTACCAGTCCGAGTCGATGACGTACGCGCTCGCGACGTGGGCTCCGATCACACCGACGATCAGAACCAGCCGAAGGTTGTCCATCCACTCGTAGCAACCCTGCGTTGGACGTTGCCTATCGTTCTCGACCTCACCGATTGGGGGCGCTTGGATCCCGGGGACCGAGGAACGCTGGGAGGTCTGCGCCAGACTCATGTCCTTGCCCTTCTCTCCTTTCGATTCGTGGGGACACTCCGCCCTCCGCCGGGAACCAGGGCGTCAACTTCGCGACGATCGGCAGCACCACCGCGACG
>DAIOFZ010000022.1:0-25095 GCA_036745475.1 Actinomycetota bacterium
AGGCCAAGAGAACAGGCCAAGAGAACAGGCCAAGAGAACAGGCCAAGAGAACAGGAAGGGTGATCGGGATGCGTTACGAGTTCGAGCGAGGCGGCAGGACGGTGGCGAACGTGCTGTGGGAGGGTCCCGGACAGGTGACGGTCGACGTCACCGACGCCGCGGACCGGCCGCAGTTCGACCGGTTCTTCGGCGAGGAGGTCGCGTACCTGGACGCCGGGTTCGATTTCGGCGGCGGGATGGACGAGGCCGGCATGACGACGCGTCGTCGCGACTGGACCCCCTGGGAGTTCGAACGGGCGACCCGGAACCTGGCGCACCGGCTGGGTTGCACGGTTCGCCGCGTGCAGACCGGGCCGGTGGAGGAGCGGGAGGAGCGTCGCGCGGAGGTCGCGGCCCCATGAAGGTGACGGGCGCGCAGGCGCTGTTCCGCTCGCTCGAGGGTGAGGGCGTCGACATCGCCTTCGGGATCCCCGGCGGGGCGATCCTGCCCGCCTACGACCCGCTGATCGACTCGAAGGTCCGCCACGTCCTGTGCCGTCACGAGCAGGGCGCGGGCCACGCCGCGGAGGGGTACGCGTGGGCCACCGGGAAGGTGGGGGTCGCGATCGCCACCTCGGGCCCGGGCGGGTGCAACCTCGTGACGGCGCTCGCCGACGCGAAGATGGACTCCGTCCCGATGGTCGCGATCACGGGGCAGGTACCGACGCCGGTCGTCGGCAACGACGCCTTCCAGGAGGCCGACATCACCGGTATCACGATGCCCATCACCAAGCACAACTTCCTGGTCAAGGACGCGAACGAGCTGGCCGTCACGATCCGCGAGGCGTTCCACATCGCCCGGACGGGCCGGCCGGGGCCCGTGCTCGTCGACATCCCGAAGGACGTCCAGCTGCAGGAGTTCACCTGGAGCTGGCCCGGCTCGGTCGACCTCCCCGGCTACCGGCCGACCACCAAGGGCAACCTCAAGCAGGTGCGTTCGGCCGCCACGATGATCATGGAGTCGGAGCGCCCGGTCCTGTACGTGGGCGGCGGGGTGATCAAGGCCGAGGCGCACGAGGAGCTCCTGAAGCTCGCGAACGACGGAAGGCTCCCGGTCACGACCACGCTGATGGCGCGCGGGGCGTTCCCCGACACGCACGAGCTCGCCCTCGGGATGCCGGGGATGCACGGCGGGTACACGGCCGTGACCGCGATGCAGAAGGCCGACCTGCTGGTGGCGCTCGGTGCGCGGTTCGACGACCGCGTGACCGGCCAGCTGTCCTCCTTCGCGAAGGGCGCGAAGATCATCCACGTCGATGTCGACCCGGCGGAGATCGGCAAGAACCGAGCGGCCGACGTGCCGATCGTGGGCGACTGCAAGGACGTGATCGCGAACCTCCACACGGAGCTCCGACGTCTGCAGGACGAGTCGGGCGGGGTGCCGGATCGAACGGCGTGGCTCAACCAGCTCGACGAGTGGAAGCGGATCTACCCCTACACCTACGACCAGCAGGCCGACGGGCCGCTCAAGCCGCAGTTCTGCATCGAGCGGCTCTACGAGCACACGAAGGGCGACGCGATCGTCGTCGCGGGCGTGGGGCAGCACCAGATGTGGGCCTCCCAGTTCTGGCGGTTCAGCGAGCCGCGGACCTGGGTGAACTCCGGGGGGCTCGGGACGATGGGGTTCGCAGTGCCGGCGGCGCTGGGCGCCAAGGCCGGCCGGCCGGATCGTCGCGTGATCGCGATCGACGGGGACGGTTGCTTCCAGATGACCAGCCAGGAGCTCGCGACCTCCACCGCCGAGGGCATCCCGTTCGTGACGGCCATCATCAACAACGCGCACCTGGGGATGGTCCGGCAGTGGCAGGAGCTGTTCTACGAGGAGCGGTACTCGCAGGTGTACCTGTCCTACGACGTTCCGGACTACGTGAAGCTCGCCGAGGCCTACGGCTGCGTGGGCCTGCGCGCGGAGCACCCCGACGAGGTGGACGCCGTGGTCGACAAGGCGCTCTCGATCGAGGACCGGAGCGTCGTGATCGACTTCCGCGTGGACTCGAAGGAGATGTGCTTCCCGATGGTCCCGGCCGGCGCGAGCAACGACGACATCATCGTCGGACCCGAGGGCCTGCGGCCGACGAACGACCCGGCCGAGGCGCCGGTCGCATGAGGCTCCACACGATCTCGGTGCTGGTCGAGGACAAGCCGGGCGTCCTGACCCGGGTCGCCGGCCTGTTCGCGGCGCGAGGCTTCAACATCGACTCGCTCGCCGTTGGCCCGACCGACGACGAGGGTTTGTCGCGGATGACGATCGTCGTCCAGGTGGACACCAAGCCGCTCGAGCAGATCACGAAGCAGCTCAACAAGCTCGTGAACGTGATCAAGATCCTGGAGCACGAGGCGGGCGACGCGGTCGAGCGCGAGCTGATGCTCGTGAAGATCAAGGGTGAGGGCGAGTCGCGGGCCCGCATCCTGGAGATCTGCGACGTGTTCCGCGTCCGCGTGCTCGACGTGACCCATCGGACGATCACGATCGAAGGCACGGGCACCCCGGTCAAGCTCGAGGCGCTGCTCGAGCTCCTGCGCGACTTCGGCATCGTCGAGCTCTCGCGCACCGGACGGATCGCGCTCGCGAGGGGCGACCGGGGGATCAAGGAACGCTCCGCGCGGCTCCGGGCGGTCGCCGGGGGCGAGCAGGAGTGGACCGGCGGCGGCGTCTGACCGACGCTCCCGACCGTCACGTGACCGGAAAGGTGGTACGGCACCGATGGCGACGATCTACCACGACGCGGAAGCCGATCCGGCGGTCCTTGCGGGGCAACGGATCGCCGTCCTGGGCTTCGGGAGCCAGGGTCACGCCCACGCGCAGAACCTGAAGGATTCGGGCCACGACGTCCGGGTCGGGCTCCGCGAGGGTTCGGGTTCCTGGTCGAGGGCCGAGGAGGCCGGTCTCCCCGTGCGGCCGATCGCAGACGCCGTGGCGGAGTCCGACGTGATCATGGTGGTGCTTCCCGATACTGCGCACGGGGCCGTATACGCGGCGGAGATCGCGCCGAACCTGAAGGCCGGCGACATGCTGATGTTCGCGCATGGGTTCTCGGTGCATTTCGGGACGGTGCGGCCGCCTTCGGACGTGGACGTCACGATGATCGCCCCCAAGGGACCGGGGCACCTTGTCCGCCGGACGTACGAAGAGGGGATCGGCACGCCCGCGCTCGTTGCGGTGCAGCAGGACGCGACGGGCACGGCCTTGCAGCGCGCGCTCGCGTACGGCGCGGGGATCGGGGCCGCGCGGGCGGGCATCATCCAGACCACCTTCAAGGAGGAGACCGAGACCGACCTGTTCGGCGAGCAGTCCGTGTTGTGCGGCGGGATCTCCACGCTCGTCGAGGCCGGGTTCGAGACGCTGGTGCGGGCGGGGTACCAGCCGGAGATCGCGTACTTCGAGTGCCTGCACGAGCTCAAGCTGATCGTCGACCTGATCTACGAGGGCGGGCTGTCGTGGATGCGCTACTCGATCTCCGACACGGCCGAGTGGGGCGACTACCTGAGCGGACCCCGGATCGTCGACGAGGGTGTTCGCGATCGCATGCGCCAGGTCCTGTCGGAGATCCAGGATGGCACCTTCGCCGAGGAGTGGCTGGCCGAGGCGGATGCCGGCTTCCCCCACTTCCTCGCGCTGCGCCGCGAGGCCCGGGGTTCGGAGCTCGAGCGCGTGGGCCGCGAGCTGCGGCCAATGATGCCGTGGCTGCACTCCGAGGAGAGGCGGGTCGGTGGGGATGAACGGGTGGGCGGGATTGAAGGAGAACCCGATGGCGAACGGTAGCGACCCCGATGTAGTCCGGATCTTCGACACCACGCTGCGCGACGGCGAACAGGCACCCGGGATCGCGCTCACCCGGGCCGAGAAGGTCGAGATCGCGGAGCAGCTGGCCCGTCTCGAGGTCGACGTGATCGAGGCGGGCTTCCCCGTCTCGAGCGAGGGCGAGTTCGAGGCGGTCAGCGAGATCGCCTCCAGCGTCAAGGGCCCGGTCATCGCGGCGCTCGCCCGCGTCGTGCCCGGCGACATCACCCGGGCGGCGGAGGCGCTCGGCGGGGCCGAGCGCTGGCGCATCCACACGTTCATCTCGACCAGCGACATCCACATGACGGACATGCTCCGGATGAGCAACGGGCAGGTCCTCGACGCGATCCGCGAGGGGGTCGAGCTCGCCGTCGGCTTCACCGAGGACGTGGAGTTCAGCGCGCAGGATGCCACCCGCACCGAGCTCGACTTCCTGCTCGAGTGCTTCCGCGTCGCCGTGGATGCCGGCGCCACGACCATCAACGTGCCCGACACGGTCGGCTACGCGATGCCGCACGAGTTCGGCGAGCTGGTCCGCACGGTGCGTGAGGCGGTGCCTGACCACATCGTGATCTCGACGCATTGCCACAACGACCTCGGCCTCGCCGTGGCGAACTCGCTGGCCGGGATCGTGAACGGGGCCAGGCAGGTAGAGGTGGCCGTGAACGGGATCGGCGAGCGGGCCGGCAACTGCTCGCTGGAGGAGGTCGCGATGATCGTGCGGACGCGCCGGGAAGCGCTCGGCGTGTCGCACCGCCTGAACCTCAAGGAGATCGTCCGGACCTCGCGGCTCGTGAGCATGACGACCGGGTACGGGGTCCAGCCGAACAAGGCGGTGGTCGGCTCGTCCGCGTTCGCGCACGAGAGCGGGATCCACCAGCACGGCGTGCTCGCGAACCGAGCGACCTACGAGATCATGGACCCGCTCGAGATCGGTCTGGAGGGGAACCAGCTCGTTCTCGGCAAGCATTCGGGACGGCACGCGTTCGCGGATGCCCTCGACAAGATCGGGATCGAGCTCGACGAGGATCACCTCAACCGCGCGTTCGCACGCTTCAAGGAGCTCGCGGACCGCAAGATCCAGCTCACGGACCAGGATCTCGCCGCGATCGTCTCCGAGGAGCTCGGCGCGGCCGCCGAGGACGTGTTCGTGCTCGAGGCGCTCCAGGTGGGGGGTGGCACGGCGCTGTCGCCGACGGCGAGCGTTCGGCTGCGCAAGGGCGACGAGATGATCGAGGAGTCGGCGATGGGCGACGGCATGATCGACGCGGCGATGGGCGCGATCCAGCGGGCATCGGGGATCGAGGGCAGGCTCGTCTCGTTCAACGTCTCCGCGGTCACGGGCGGGACGGACGCGTTAGGTGACGTGGTCGTGCAGCTCGATGCGCTCGGGCGCCGGGTGACGGGGCGTGGCGTCGCGACGGACGTGGTCGAGGCGAGCGCGCGCGCCTACCTCGCCGCGGTCAACCGCGCGATGCTGATGGCGAACCTCGAGGCCGAGGCGGAGAAGGTCACGCCGTGACGTCCCGAACACACACGGTCGGCGTGATCCGGGGCGACGGGACGGGCCCCGAGGTCGTCGGCGAAGCGTTGAAGGTCCTGGGCGCCCTCGACGTCGGTGTCGAGCTCGTCGAGTTCGACCTGGGCGCCGAACGGTACCTGCGCGCCGGCGAGGTGCTGCCGGACGAGGAGCTCGAGCGCCTGCGCACGATGGACGCCGTGCTCCTCGGCGCGGTGGGTGACCCGCGCGTGCGCCCTGGCATCCTCGAACGCGACCTGCTGCTTCGTATCCGGTTCGAGCTCGACCAGTACGTGAACCTCCGACCGATCGTGCGGTACCCCGGCGTGGAGACCCTGGTGCCCTCGCACGGCGAGGACGACGTGGATATGGTCGTCGTCCGCGAGAACTCCGAGGGCCTCTACACGGGCGCTGGCGGCTTCCACCGCAAGGGCACGCCCCACGAGGTCGCCGTGCAGGAGTCGATCAACACGCGGCACGGCGTCGAGCGGATCGTCCGGTACGCGTTCGAGCTCGCGATGCGCCCGGGACGAAGGCGCAAGGTGACCCTGGTGCACAAGACCAACGTACTCACCTACGCCGGCGACCTGTACCAGCGCGTCGTCGACGAGGTCGGGGCGGAGTTCCCCGACGTCGAACGGGACTACGTCCACGTGGACGCCGCGTGCATCTACCTGCTCGATCAGCCGTCGCGTTTCGACGTGATCGTCACCGACAACATGTTCGGCGACATCATCACCGACCTGGGCGCGATGATCCAGGGAGGGATGGGCATCGCGGCCGGAGGCAACATCAACCCGGCCGGGACGAGCATGTTCGAGCCGATCGGCGGCACGGCGCCCGACCACGCCGGCAGGGGGACGATCAACCCGCTCGCGACGATCGGAGCGTTGCAGATGCTGCTCGCCGAGCTGGGCGAGACGGAGGCCGCGGCGGCCGTGACCGCCGGCATCCGGTTCGCGTACTCGAAACTGCACTCGATGCGCGCCGGCGCGATGGGTTTTTCGACCGGAGAGGTCGGGGACCTCGTCGTCGAGGGGGCCTCGGCGTGAGCGAGCCGCTCCGGGTCGAGCTGTACGACACGACGCTGCGCGACGGCGCGCAGGGGACCGGCTTCTCGTACTCGATCGAGGACCGGCTGAGGATCCTGCACAAGCTCGACCAGCTCGGCGTCCCCTTCATCGAGGGAGGATGGCCCGGGGCCAACCCGCGCGAGACCGAATTCTTCCGGCTGGCGACGGGCGAGACGCTGAAGCACGCTACGCTCACGGCCTTCGGGATGACCCGCAAGGCCGGCGAACGGGCCGAGGGCTCGTCGGTGCTCCGGGGTCTGCTCGACGCGGGAACCGAGGTCGTCTGCCTGGTCGGCAAGGCCTGGGACCTGCATGTGACGGAGACCCTTCGGACCGAGGTCGACGAAGCTCTGGCGATGGTCTCGGACTCGATCGCGTTCCTGCGGGGGCAGGGCCGGCGCGTGTTCTTCGATGCCGAGCACTTCTTCGACGGCTACCGTTCGAACGACGGGTTCGCGCGGAACGTGCTCCGCGCCGCAGAGGAGGCGGGGGCCGAACGACTCGTGCTCTGCGACACGAACGGCGGCATGCTGCCGAACGAGGTCGCGCGTGTCGTGGAGCAGGTCCGCGGTCATGTCGATGCTCCGCTCGGGATCCACGTGCACAACGACGCCGGGTGCGCGGTCGCGAACTCCCTGATCGCCGTGGAACATGGGGCGTTCCAAGTCCAGGGCGTCGTGAACGGGTACGGCGAACGCACCGGCAATGCCGATCTGATCCCGATCGCGGCGAACCTCGTCCTGAAGATGGGCGCCGAGTGCCTGCCGGACGGTTCGGTCGAGCGCCTCACCGAGGTGGCGCACTATGTTGCCGAGGTCGCCAACGTGGCGCCGGACTCGCGGCAGCCGTACGCGGGGCGGTACGCCTTCACGCACAAGGCCGGGTTGCACGCGAGCGGCGTCGAGCGGCTGTCGCGCGCCTACGAGCACGTCGACCCGGCGACCGTCGGGAACCGGCGAGGTGTCGTGGCGAGCGATCTCGGAGGCGCGGCGACGATCCGGATGAAGGCCGAGGAGTTCGGCCTCGAGCTGGGCACCGACGGCGCCGCCCGCCTCCTGATGGATCTGAAGGATCGCGAGTCCCGCGGGTACACGTTCGAGGTCGCCGACGCCTCGCTCGAGTTGCTCATGCGGCGCGCCGATGGATGGCGGCAGCCGTTCTTCGAGATCGACAGCTACCGCGTCCACGTTGAGGAACGCGTCGGCGACGACGAGCCGCCGCTCGCCGAGGCGACCGTCAAGGTCGTCACGAAGGGGACGCGACACATCGAGAGCGCCGAGGGCCAGGGGCCCGTCGGAGCGCTCGACAACGCGCTTCGCAAGGCCCTCGCGAACGACTACCCCGAGCTCGAGCACATCTCGCTCGAGGACTTCCGGGTGCGCGTGCTGGACGAGACGACGGGGGCCTCGGGGGGCTCAAGGAGCGAGCGCGAAGGCGCGAGCGGTAGCCCCCGGCGACAAGGCACGGGCGCCGTGGTGCGCGTCCTGATCGACACGTCGAACGGCCAGCGGGAGTGGACCACGGTCGGCGTCTCGGAGAACATCATCGAGGCCTCGTGGGAGGCGCTGGTGGACGGGTACCTCTACGGGCTGCTCCACCCGCGGGGCGACGACGAGGCGCCATCGGCGCCGGCGGTACCCTGAGCGGTATGCCCTCAGCGATCCGCGAGGCCGTCCCCCAGGACGCGCGAGCGATCGCCGAGATCCACGTCCGATCGTGGCAGGCCACGTATCGCGGCCAGCTGACCGACGAGTATCTGGACGGCCTCACGGTGAACGATCGCGTGGAGCAGCATCGCCGCAGCCTGGAGGAACCGCGCGCGGGCTGGACCACATGGGTGGTGGACGAGGGCGCGGGCCCGGTCGGGTTCGCGGTCACCGGTCCGAGCGAGGACGCCGACGCCGGCGAGCGGACCGCCGAGCTGTACGCGATCTACCTCGACCCCGAGCGACTCGGGACCGGGACGGGGCGACGGCTGTTCGACCACGCCGTCGAGGATCTCCGCTCCCGGGGGTTCCGGGCGGCCACCCTGTGGGTGCTCGAGACCAACGAGCGCGCTCGGCGCTTCTACGAGGCCGCCGGGTGGGCGCACGACGGTAGCGTGACGAGCGAGCGCGTCGATTGCGAGATGCGTCCGACGGTTCGCTACCGCGTCGAGCTGTAGCCGCCCGCGCTCCCCACCGGTCGAGCGGAGGCCACCTCGCGTGCTTAGGAGGAGAGCTCGGTCTCCCGCGTCTCGAGTGTCTGGCGCGTGGTGAGGAGTTCGTCCACGGCTCGGAGGGGAAGCGGCTTGGCGAAGTAGTACCCCTGGCCGAGGTCGCATCGCAGGTCGAGGAGCTTCTCGAGCTGGTCGGCCCGTTCGATGCCCTCGGCCACCGGTCGCAGGCGTAGGATCCCCGCGAGCTCGATGATGGCGGCCGTGAGCGCCGATTCCTCGCCGCCCTCGTTGACGCCGTCGACGAAGGACTTGTCCACCTTCAAGATGTCGACCGGGAACCGGCGGATGTAGTTCAGGCTCGAGTACCCGGTGCCGAAGTCGTCGACCGCCAGCTGGACGCCGAGCTCCTTGAGTTCCGCCAAGCGTTGGATCGACAGTTCCATGTCCTGCATCATCACGGATTCGGTGATCTCCAAGACGAGGCTGCTCGGGTCGAGCTGGGTCCCCATCAGGGTCTCCGCGATCTCGCCGACGATCTCCGGGCGCTGGAGCTGTCGCGCGGAGAGGTTGACCGCCATCTGCAGCGGCGGGTCCATCACGTATCGCTCCTGCAGCTGGCGAGCCTGGGTGCACGCCTCCTGCAGTACCCACCGGCCGAGCGAGACGATCAACCCCGTCTCCTCGGCCAGTGGGATGAAGTCCAGGGGCGGGATCAGGCCGCGCGTGGGGTGCTGCCAGCGGACGAGCGCCTCGAGACCCTCGACGCGCCCGGTGGCGAGCTCGATCACCGGTTGGAAGTGGAGGATGAACTCGTCGTTGTCGACCGCGCGCTGCAGGTCGGCCTTGAGCTCCAGGCGTCGGAGCGCCGTGTCGTGCATCGCCGGTTCGAACACCTGGTAGCGCCCCTTACCGGCTTCCTTGGCCATGTACATCGCGACGTCGGCGTTGCGGAGCAACTCCTCCGCGCCCTCGGGACCGCCGGTCTCGGCATCGGCGGTCGCGATACCGATCGAGGCTCGCGCGAAGACCTCCTTGCCCTCGAGGTGGAAGGGACCCTCGAGCGAGGCGAGGATCCTCGCGGCGACCTCGGCCGCGTCCACGCCGTCCCCGCCGTCCTCGAGCAGGATCGCGAACTCGTCGCCGCCGAGCCGAGCCGCGGTGTCCGCCTGGCGGAGCGAGACCTTGAGTCGCTCGCCGACCTCGGCGAGCATCCGGTCCCCGGCCGCGTGGCCGAGCGAGTCGTTGATGGTCTTGAAGTCGTCCAGGTCCATGAACAGGATCGAGACCGGGTGGTTGTCGCGCGCCTGCCGCTCGATCATGTGCTCGACGCGGTCCTTGAACAGCGCCCGGTTGGCGAGGCCCGTGACCGCGTCGTGGAACGCCTGGTGCTGCAGCTGCTCCTCGAACGCCTTGCGTTCGGAGACGTCACGGGTGTTCAGGACGATGCCCTTCACGTTCTCGTCGTGCATCAGGTTCGTCCGCAGGGTCTCGACGTGCAGCCAGAAGTCGTCCCGGTGCTTCATCCGGAATTCGGTGAGGCCCGGATGCGCATCTTCCTCGCGTCCGCCCGAGGTGAGGAACTGCAGCACGCCGGCTCGGTCGTCCGGGTGGATCAGGACCGTGAGCTTCGTGCCTTCGAGCCGACCGGGCGCATGGCCGAGCACGCGCTCGACCGACGGGCTCATGTACCGGATCGTGGAGTCGGCCTCGACGACCATGACCACGTCGGAGGAGTTCTGGACGAGCGAGGAGAAGCGCGCCTCGCTCTGGCGGATCAGCAGGATCTCGGTCGTCAGGGCGCTGTCGAGCGCCAGGGCGACCTGGGAGGAGAGGGCCTCGATCGAGTCGCGGATCGCCCGCGGGACGCTCGAGGCTCCGGCGACCACGAGCACCCCCTGGAGCTCCTCCTTCATGAACAGGGGAGCGTTCAAGAAGAAGGTCGCGTTCTCCGGCATGCCGAGCGAGTTCGCGATCTCGGACTCCTCGGTGGGGACCTCGTACGAGCGGTGGGACAGGAGCCGGTCGCGCTTCCACTGAGGAAGGATCGACAGGGAGACCCTCGTGCCCTCGACCCCCTCGGCTCCTCCGGCGGCCGCCACCACCTGGAACAGATCCGCGTCGTCGTCGGTCGCGACCAGGAGCCGCAGGCCCCCGTCGTCGCCCACGAGCGACCGCGCGGCCTGCAACGTGGCCGTGTAGATGCTCTGCCGGTTCGTCGCCGTGACGAGCGCGGCACCGGCGTTGCGCAGTGCCTTCTCGCGGAGCGTGGATTGCTCCTGCCGACGGACCAGTCCTGCCATTCGGAGGACGACCAGGATGAACAACATGACGGATGCCCCGATCAGGACGGGCATGTCCACGGTGTCGGTCCGTCCGAGCTGGATCAGCATGACGCCCGGTGCGATCAGCGACGCGGCGCCGAGCAACAGCAGCCGAAACTTGGACATCCTCCCGCGTTCGACGTCGGGGGCCTTGTCCGAGAGGGTCCGCATCGAGGGGTGCAGGGCGGCCGCGCCCCACAACAGATAGAAGATGCCCCAGCCCGCCTCGAGGTACCCGGACTGGTCGTACACGGCGCCGGTGACGGAGATGTACGTGTAGACGGTGTCCGTGAGGAACAAGGCGAGGGCGGCCGCCCCCATCAAGTACATCGAGGGGGCGCGCCTGCCTGCGCCGATCGCGAGACGGACGATGGCGGTCAGCAGGACGAGGTCCATGAAGGGGTAGGCCATCCCCACGAGCTTCTGGATCACGGTCGAGGTGGAGTCGTGGGCCACCGGCGACATCAGGAACACCCACTGCACCGTGCCGACGCCGATCGCCACGATGAGCGAATCGATGACGCTGTCCCGGTCCCGGCCCGGGTTGCGTCGGCGGATCAACAGGAGGAGGCCCCCGACCAGGCAGGGGTAGACGAGCAGATAGGCCACGTCGCCGATCGACGGGTAGGGGAGATCGGTGCCGAAGAAGTCGTGGTAGTTGTAGGTGATGACGTCCCCGATGACGAAGAACGTCTGACCGAGAGCGAACAGGTACCACGGGGCCTGGGCGTTCGGCTTCCACATACGGACCGCGACGACGATCGCGACCGGCGACGAGAGCGAGATCACGTTGAAGACCCATCCCTGTCGCAGATGCGGCAGGAACAGGAAGCCGAGCAGCGCGGCGATGCCGCCGCCCAGGTAGAGGAGCCAGGCCCGGGACTTCATCTCTGTCTCAGATATCGGTGGGCCAAACGGGCGACCTTAGAGCCGCCCCGGAAGTTCCCGAAGCGGGAAGAGGCCCCTGACCAGCGGAGATGGGCGCCAGGGGCCCCTCGAGGGCCCCGAACCCCGTGTCCTCCGTCGCGTCGATCGGCGTGCCCACGAGGGCGCCGCTCCTCTCGATGTCGCGCATCCCCGGCAGGAACAGGAAGGCTAGGGTGATCGCCCCGCCCAACACGGCGGCTCCGACGAGCGTCTCCTGTGCGCCGAACACCTCGGCGATCGGACCGGTGAACGCGTAGGAGATCGGCACCAGCGCGATCGAGATGAACCAGTCGAAGCTCGAGACACGCCCGAGCAGTCGGCTGGGCACAAGGCGCCCCTTGGTCGTCGCCCAGACGATCGTCCCCGCGCCCTCGAGCGCGTTGAACGCGAAGCAGGCCGCCATCGCCTGCCACGGGAACCGAGCGAGGCCGTATCCGGCGATCGCGAGCGTCGAGACCGTCCACACGACGTAGATGAACGTCATGTTCCTGCGCGGCATCTGCCGGTTGCCGATCACGATCGCCGAGGTCATGGCCCCGATCCCCCCCACGGCGAAGATCAGACCGAGGTCCGCGGCCGACCCGTGCATCTGGTTGCGGACGACGAACGGGAGCAGCACCTCCGACGGCCCCCAGAAGATCAGGTAGCCGAGCGTCGCGGCGAGGAAGGTCCCCCACAGCCAGACCTGCGAGCGGACGAACGCGAACCCCTCGCGGATGTCGCCGATCGCCGACCAGTGCGGCGCTTCGGGGGTCGACGGGCGGGCTCTCATGAGCGCCACGAACGAGATCGAGAAGACGAACGTGCAGGCGTCCACGACGAACGCGGCCCCGGCGCCACCCGTTGCCACGATCCACCCGCCCAGCGCCGGCCCGAGCATCCGCAGGGCCGCGGGTCGAACGAGCTGGTCGAGCGAGTTCGCCGGGTTCAGCTCGGCATCCGGGACGAGCCCGGGGACGATCGCATCGAACGCCGGACCGAAGAACGCCGTCCCGGCGCCGAACAGACCCGAGAGCACGAACATGTGCCAGAGCTCCAGCCTGCCCGAGAGCGCGAGAGCGCCCATCACACCGACCGCCGCCGCGCGCATCAGGTCGGCGGCGATCATCACCTTGCGCCGGTCGAATCGGTCCGAGACGACCCCCCCCGCCAGCAGGAACACGACGTGCGGGACGGTCATCGCGACGCCGATCATGGACAGCGCGCTCGGCGTGTTCGAGAGCTCGTAGGCCTGCCATGCGAGCGCCACGTAGAAGATCCCGTCGCCGAGCAGGGAGGCCGTCATCCCCGTCCAGAGCATCCGGAAGTCGCGATGGCGCAGCGGAGTGAGGATCCGCATCCGCCGGTCGATGAACGTGCGACGGTCCGGGTGGTCGCTCATCTGCTCAGCTCGCTTGGGACGTGGTCCGCAGGGTGGACCGAAGGAGGTCGCGTGCCGCGATCGCCTCGCGCGTCGTGGCGAGCGCCGGCCGCTCGGAGAGCGACTCCTCGAGGTCATCGAGCGCGACGCGCAGGCAGCCGCGCAGCCGTTCGACGCCGCCGTTCACCGCCTGGTGGACCCCGCGCGAATACTCGAGGAAGGCGCGCGACCGTTCGCCCGCGCAGAGCAGGGCCAGGGCGAGGTCGAACCGCACCGCGATCCAGCGACCGTCGCGGCGGAGGGCTTCACGGAGCGTCGCCACGGCGTCCTCGTACCGGCCCAACCGGAGCTCGCACCATCCGACGAGCTCCCACAGGTCCTCCTCCGCGTCGTAGCGCCGACGCCCCTCCTCCACGACCTCCACGCAGAGCCGATCTGCTTCACGGTCGTGGCCCATGCGCCGGAGCACGTTCGAGAGCCCCTCCTTCGCCCACATCGCCGAGGGGTCGAGCGTGAGCGCGGCCTCGTAGGCCAACCGCGCCTCGCCGAGCCGCTCGGGACCGAGGTTCTCGAGCGCCCAGCCGCGCGCCGTGAACACGGCGGGGTTGTGCGGATCGGCCTTCAGCGCGGCATCCAGCTCCTCGAGCGCCGCCGCGTACTTGCCGGCGTCGGACAGCGCCTCGGCGCGACCGAGCCCGCGTGCGACGGGACCCTTGGCCACCGCCTACCCCCCCGCCTCTCGAGCGCGAAGCATGAGACGCCGGTGCTGTTCGTGTTGGAGCTCGAACCGTTCGCTGATCTCCCCTAGCACCTCGCACAGGAGGTCGATCTGGTCGTCCGGGTTCGCCGCGGTGATCTGGATGCGGAAGCCGGCCTCGTCCTTGGGCACCAGGGGGTAGGCCGCCATCGTCACGTAGACGCCGCGATCGAACAGGTAGCGGCCGACGACATCGATGTCGTCGCGGTGCGCCAAGGGGATCTCGATGAGCGGGAACCCGGATGCGTTGGGCGTGTAGATGTCGAGTTCGTGCAGCCGCTCCACGACCTTCCGGGTCTTTCGGTACATCTCGTAGCGGTACAGGTCGCCCCGGACCTCGTTCACCGCGAGGCCGGCGATCGTCGTGGCGAGCGAGGCGATGGGCGAGGGCCCCGAGTAGAGGTACGGCGGGGCGGCGACCTTGAGCACGTCCTTCAGCCGCGACGGCAGCGCGAGGAAAGAGAGCAAGGAGCTGTAGGCCTTGCTGAACCCCGCGACCATGACGATGTCGTCGTAGGTCTCTCCTTGATGGCGGACGACGCCGTTGCCGCGCAGGCCCCAGTCGCAGAGCTCGTCGGGGGAGCGCTCGCCGATCACGCCGAACCCGTGGGCGTCGTCGACGTACAGGAGCGCGTCGTGGTCTCGGGCGATGCGTGCGAACTCCTTGATGTCGGGGGCGTTCCCGGTCATCGAGTTCACCCCGTCGACCGCGATCACGCGGGGGGTGGTCCTTGCCGCCTTGACGACCTGTTCGAGGTGTTCTGCATCGTTGTGGCGGAAGCGCCGGATCGTCGCCCCGTGCCCGCGGGCGACGCTCGCGCCGTCGTACATCGTCTTGTGCGCCCTGCCGTCCAGGAAGATCACGCCGCTGCCGACTAGGACGGGGATAACGGACATGTGGATGTGGGTGATCGTCGGCAGCAGCAGCGAGTCCTCGGACCCAAGCAACGCCGTGGTGGTCTCCTCGAGCTGTTCGTACAGGACGGGGCTGCCGAGCAGCCGGGACCAGGACGGGTGGGTCCCCCACTTCGCGAGATACTCGGGGACCGCGTCGATGACCTCCCGGTCGAGGTCGAGGCCCAGGTAGTTGCAGGAGGCGAAGTCCGCGAGCCAATGGTCGCCGATCCGGATCCGGCGTCCCTTCTGCTCGTCGATCACCGCGTCGAGCATCGGGTGGGACTCCTTCAGGCGCGCGAGATCCTCCACGGTGGCCATCCACCGTTCGAGCCACCCGTCGCTCTCTCTTCGGAGAGGCTTGTCCGCCAGGGGCCGTGGGACCAGGACGTCGCTTGCCCGTCGCCGGGCAGGGCCGTTTCGGGGACGCCCGTCGTCGGCGGCGTCGACGTGCTCGGGCGTGGACATGGCCCTGTTGGCATCGACCCTTCCGAAGGCACGCTTGAGACCGTTGGGCGTGGGCCGCTCGCCGTGCTGGTCAGGGCCGGGCGACCGATGGGAGCCGGGCGGGCCTGGCCCGCTCGTAGGCATCGATCGCGTCGACGTTGCGCAGCGTGAGCTCGATGTCGTCGAGACCCTCGAGCAGGCGCCAGCGGGTGTAGGGGTCGATCTCGAAGGCCTCGTGCACGGCCGGAGCGCTCACGCGAAGGGCCTGCAGGTCGATCGTGATCTCGGTCGTGGGGTCGTCGAGCACCGCGTCCATCAGCGCCCGGACGGACTCCTGCGCGAGCTCGACGGGGAGGACGCCGATCTTGCCGCAGTTGGTACGGAAGATGTCCGCGAAGGAGGGTGCGATGACGGTTCGGAACCCCGCGTCTTCGAGCGCCCACACGGCGTGCTCGCGGCTGGAGCCGCTCCCGAAGTTCGGCCCGGCGAGCAGGATCGTCGCGCCGGCGAACTCGGGGCGGTTCAGGACGAAGTCTGGATCCCTGCGCCACTCGGCGAATAGGAACGGCCCGAACCCCGACCGCTCGATCCGGCGCAGGTACCGGGCCGGCACGATCTGGTCCGTGTCGACGTCGGAGCGATCGAGCGGCAACGCTCGTCCCGTGTGCTGGGTGAAGGGCTTCATCCGTCGAGGTCCTCCGGCGCCGCCAGGTGACCCAGGACCGCGGTCGCGGCCGCCACGGCCGGGCTGACCAGGTGGGTCCGGCCGCCCTTGCCCTGACGACCCTCGAAGTTCCGGTTGCTGGTGGACGCGCACCGTTCGCCGGGCGAGAGCTGATCCGGGTTCATGCCGAGACACATCGAGCAGCCGGCGTCCCGCCACTCGAATCCGGCGGCGGCGAAGACCGTGTCGAGCCCCTCCCGTTCGGCCTGGCGTTTCACGAGCATCGAGCCCGGCACCACCATCGCCCGCAGTCCCTCGCGGACCTTCCGTCCGTCGAGGACGCGCGCCGCCTCGCGGAGATCCTCGATCCTCGAGTTGGTGCACGAGCCGATGAAGATCGTGTCGGGCCGGATGTCGCGGATCGCGGTGCCCGGGCGCAGGTCCATGTACGCGAGGGCGCGCTCGGCGGCCTCGTCGGCAGGCTCCGGGACGACCTCGTCGATCGTGACCGTCTGTCCGGGGTTGGTCCCCCACGACACGTGCGGTCGCAGCTGCGCCGCGTTCAGCGATACCTCCTTGTCGAAGGTGGCTCCCTCGTCGGTGGGCAGCGATCGCCAGTCCTCGAGCGCCTCGTCCCACTCGGAGCCGGTCGGGGCGTTCGGGCGGCCCTCGAGGTAGGCGAAGGTGGTCTCGTCGGGAGCGACCATGCCCGCGCGCGCGCCTGCCTCGATCGACATGTTGCAGACCGTCATCCGGCCTTCCATCGAGAGTGAGCGGATCGCCGACCCGCGGTATTCCAGGACGTGACCCACGCCTCCGTCGGTCCCGATCCTGGCGATGATCCCGAGGATCACGTCCTTGGCCGAGACCCCCGCCGGCAGCTCGCCCTCGACGGTGACCGCCATCGTCTCCGGTGTACGTTGCGGCAGCGTCTGCGTGGCCAGGACATGCTCGACCTCGCTCGTACCGATCCCGATCGCGAGCGCCCCGAACGCCCCGTGGGTGCTCGTGTGCGAGTCGCCGCACACGATCATCAGCCCGGGCTGCGTGAGCCCCATCTGCGGGCCGATCACGTGGACGATGCCCTGCCCGAGATCCCCCGTCGGGAACAGCGTGATCCCCGCCTGCGTGCAGTTGCGCTCGAGGGCATCCATCTGGGTGCGGCTCACCGGGTCCACGGGACCCGCGGCAGTGGGGACGTTGTGATCCATCGTGGCGACGGTGAGGTCGGGGCGCCTGACGGAGCGACCCGCGAGCCGCAGACCCTCGAAGGCCTGCGGGCTGGTCACCTCGTGCACGAGGTGGAGGTCGACGTACAGCAGGTCGGGTTCGCCCTCGGCCCGGTGGACGACGTGGCGCTCCCAGACCTTCTCGGCAAGCGTGCTGGGCGTGCGCATGGTTTCGATGGTACAGGCCGCCCCGGCGGCACCCGACCTAGCCGCTGCGGTCGGGGAGCAGGACGCGGAACGAGGAGCCGCCGCCTTCGCGGGCCTGCACCCAGGCTCGGCCGCCGTGCATCTCCGCGAGCCGTGCGACGAGCGCAAGGCCGATCCCGGATCCCGGCTTGCGGACCGAATCGGGGCCGCGGTAGAAGGTGTCGAAGACGTTGTCGCGAAGCTCGGCGCGGACTCCCGGGCCGTCCTCCTCGACCGCGATCATGGCGGCGTCGCCCTCACGCCAACAGCGGGTCCAGATCCGCGTCCCCTCCGGCGTGTGTAGGTCGGCGTTCGCGAGGAGGTTCTCGAGGATCCGTTCGACCTTCGGCTGATCGACGTTGGCCCGGCACTCGCCGGCCTCGAGCTCGACCGTCCGATCGCCGAGGACCTTCGTCTTGGCCAACAGGTGTCGGATCAGCTCGTGCAGGTCGAGCGGGTACCGCCGCGGCGCCACGATGCCGTAGTCGAGCCGGTCGAGGTCGAGCAGGTCGGTGAGCAGCGCGTTCATCCCCTTGGATCGTTCGACGAGCGTTCGGAGCATGTGCCGCCGTACCTCGTCGTCGAGCTCGTCCCCGAGCCGTTCGAGCGTGCTCGCGGCCACCAGGATCGCCGTGAGAGGCGCCTTCAGATCGTGGGACAGGGTGTGAAGCAGGGTGTTCTTGAGCCGATCGAGTGAGATCAGGCGTTCCTCCTCGGCACGGCGCTTGGTGATGTCGGACATCATCCCCTGCAGGCAGATCGGGTGGCCGTCCACATCACGCACCGCGGTGGCCTCCTCGTGGATCCACAACCACGCGCCATCGGCGCGGCGGATCCGGTACTCGATCTCCAGAGGATCGCCGCTCTCCATCGAGCGCGCCTCCTCGGCGTTCAGGCGCGGGAGGTCGTCGGGGTGCGTGAAGGACCCCTGAGGGTGCGGGTGCTCGAGCCACTCCTTCTGGGAGTACCCGAGCACGTGCTCGATCTGGGGCGAGACGTACAGCCAGTCGCCGTTCGGTCCGTACTGGGCCAGGTAGACGACGCACGGGAGTCTCTCGACGAGGTTGCGGTACTTGGCTTCGGTCTCAGCATGGTGCTCGACCAGGGCCTCGTAGCTGACGCCGACCTCTTGTCGCTCGCGCACGAGCCCGCGCTCCAGGAGCTCGGCCGTTCCGGGTGCTGAGGTCGTCGGATCCATCCCCTCAGCATCGGTGGGAACACGCTCCGGGTTGACCGGTACGAGGTTTACTCTCACACACGGCCCGGGAGGCGGTGGTCAGACCAGCCGATCCTGCAGGATCCCGACGATCCGGTCCTCGATCGCGGAGGCGGTCGACTTCGACATGCCGAAGGACAACACGGAGAACTCGACCCAATCGCCAGAGCGGGTCCTGACCCACCCCGAGAGCGCCGACACGTCGTCCAGCGTTCCGGTCTTGGCCCGGACGTCCACCCCACGCAGGCGATGAAGCAGGGTCCCCTGGCCGCCCGTCGGCAGCGCGCGACGCAGATCTTGTCCCCACGGCTGGTCCTCGGCGAACCACAGCAGGCGGACGATGCCCTCGGCCGTCACGCGGTTCGCATAGGAGAGGCCGGAGTTGTCGTTCAGCGTGAACGCCGTCCCGTGACCATCCGTCCACCTCTCGATCGCGGCGGCGCCCTTCGCGATCGTCCCCGGCACGCCGCGCGTCTCGACACCGAGCCGCTTGCCGAGCATCTCGGCGACGAAGTTGTCCGAAGGCCGGAGCATCTTGGTGAGCAGCCGTTGCAACGACTGCGAGGTGACGGAGGCGATCGTCTCGAGCCCGCCCGGCGCGCTCCCGCTTCCGGGCCTGCCCCGCACGCGAACGCCGAGCGCCTCGAGCTTGCGGGTGAGCACCTCCGCCGCTTCCCGCTCGGGGTCGGCTCCGACGTTGCGTTCGAACACGAGCGCGGTGGGACGGTTCACGGAGTCGCGCGCCTCTGCGTTCCAACCCGGCGCGTCCCAGTCGCGTCTGAAGTAGCCCGTGCTCCCGAGCACGGCCCCCCGCACCCGCATGATCCCCGCATCGGCCACCCTGCGGGCGAGCATGCCGAGCGTCGCCCCGGTCACGCCGGGGTCGCCCTCCCCGAGGATCCACAGGTTGCGGACGGCTCCCGACGAGCCCCCGGACGAGGCGACGCTGGTCTGGATCCGGAAGTCGGACGCCAGGGTGTCGTAGAGGGTCATCGAGAGCAGGAGCTTCTCGTTCGATGCCGGGATCCGGGGCGCAGAGGCCGCCCGGTCGTACAGGAACGTGTCGTCCTCACCCACGGCGACCGAGACCCGCCGCGTCCCGATCGCGTGGTCGATCGCGAGCATCCACGCGGCCTTGGAGACCTCGAAGGCGAGGACGGGCGACGTGCCCGTCGCGTTGAGGGCGTCCTGCGCCACCCAGCGCACGCGGAGCCGCACCACGCCGACCTCGTCGGACGCGAAGCAGGGAGACGCCAGCGCCTGCGACGCCGGGTCGAGCGTGAGCGGTTCGATCAGCCTCCAGCCCTGCTGCGTTCGGCGTTGCAGCTCGACGATCTGGCCGGGCCGCTCCGGCAGTACCGACGTCGAGACCTCGACGCACGAGCCGGCCTCATCCGAGCCCGCGACGAGCGCGGCGTCCACCATCGCGCGCACGGTAACGAGCGCCTGGTTAGTGGTCGAGGCCAGACACGAGGCATCCGCCAGGATCGTCGCGCCGTAGCGCCCCGTGTGCGGCTGCGTCTGCACGAACGTGAAGGAGCCGTCCGCCGCCGTGGTCCCGGTCGCGACGTCCGAGAACGCGGAGGAGCCGGCCGGCTGCCACTGCAGGGTCACGTTCCGGCCGGCGATGCACCCGGGGTCGGCCGCGACCGAACCGGAGACCGTGACCGCCTGACCGAACGTCACGATCGAGGCCGACGCGGAGAGCGTGGCCGTGGCGGTCTCGGCGAGCGCGGAGGGGACGAGGAGTGTCGAAAGCAGGGCGAGCTCGATGAACGCGAGCCTGCGCAGTCGTCGGCCGAACGTGGAGCGGGCTCCGATCGCGGTTCCCCCCTGCGTGCGAGCAGCGCATCGTGCCACCCGCCATCGTCGCCGACAAGCACCTCGCTCGAAACGTCCGGTTCCGGGGCGGGCTCGGCTCGGGTCGGGCCCGGGAGGAGCATCTGGGAGGAGGCGAGGCCGCCGCCTTGATCGGGTCCGGGGAGGGATGACAGGCACCCCTCGAGACGACACACTGTGCGGATGGCCCACGTGGAGTACCGGATCCGCCCGGAGCTCTCGCGCCCCGTGATGGTGTGCGCGTTCGGCGGCTGGAACGACGGCGGAGAGGCCGCGACCACGGCGGTCCGCACGCTCCGATCTCAATGGGGCGCTCGTCGCTTCGCGGAGATCGACCCCGAGGAGTTCTACGACTTCCAGGTACACCGTCCGACCGCTCGACTGGTCGAGGGCTCGGCGCGGAGGATCGATTGGCCGGCCAGCCGCTTCTTCTCGGCGCGGATCAACGATCGCGATGCGATCGTGTTCGTGGGCGTGGAACCGAACATGCGTTGGCGCACCTACGCGGGGACGATCCTGCAGGTCTGCAACGACCTGGACGTGTCCCTGCTCGTGACGCTCGGCGCCTTCCTCGCGGACGTCCCACACACGCGCCCGGCGCCCGTGAACGCCGCGAGCGACGACGAAGACTGGCTCGCCAAGCCGGGGATCCTGCCAGCCCGGTACGAGGGGCCGACGGGCATCGTCGGCGTCCTGAACTCGGCCGCGTCGCGTGCCGGCCTACCGGCCCTGTCGCTGTGGGCGGCCGCACCCCACTACCTGCCGCAGTCGAGGAACCCGAAGGTCGCGCTCGCGCTGCTCGAGGCGCTCCGCGACATGACCGGGCTCGAGATCGACACCGGGGAGATCGAGCTCGCCGCCCGGGTGTTCGAGCGGGAGGTCACCGAGGCGATCGAGGAGGACGGCAACCTCGCGGCCTACGTGCGCCGGCTCGAGGAGGCATCGGAGGTCACCGGGGACGAGGACGACGACGCGCCCGCCCTCCAGGTCGCGAGCGGCGAAGACATCGCCGCCGAGCTCGAGCGCTTCCTGCGCGAGCACAACGGCTCGACCGAGGACTGACCCCCACCGGATCGGTGGAGCTCCGGCCGTTCGGCGCGACGGGTCTCGAGGTTCCCGTGATCGGTCTCGGGACGTGGAACGTGTTCGATCTCTCCTCGCGACACGAGACGGAAGCGGTCGCGGTGCTGCGGACGCACGTCGACGGCGGGACGCGCCTCGTGGACACCTCCCCCATGTACGGGCGCGCCGAGGGCGTGCTCGGCCGGGCGCTGGCGACCCTGCGAGTCCGGGTCGACATGGTGGTCGCGACGAAGATCTGGACGCCGTCGCCCGACGAGGGTCGCCTGCAGCTCGAGGCCCAGCTCGCGGCGTTCGGCGGCCGGGTGGACGTGGAGCAGATCCACAACCTCGTGGCCTGGCGCGAGCACCTGGGGTGGCTGGAAGCCGCACGCGACGAGGGCCGGATCGGGCTGCTCGGCGCGACGCACTACCGGGAGGATGCGTTCGACGAGCTCGTCGCCGTGATGCGGACGGGTCGCGTCCAGAGCATCCAGGTCCCGTACAACCCGGTGCAACGCCGCTGCGAGCGCGAGGTGCTCCCGCTCGCGGCCGAGCTCGGGATCGGCGTGATCGCGATGCGGCCGTTCGCCGAGGGCTCCCTGCTGCGCCGCCCGCCCGACGATCCCTCGGTGCTGACGGCGCTGGGTGTGCGCACGTGGGCGCAGGCCCTGCTCAGGTGGTGCCTTTCGGATCGACGGATCGCCGCCGCGATCCCCGCGACGTCGGTTGTCGAGCACGCCGCATCCAACGTCGCCGCGGGCGATCCGCCGTGGTTCGACGACGAACAGCGCGCGCTGGTCGAACGCTGGGCCGCCGGATCGTGACGATGCGCGCGGCGGTGCTCGACGGTCCCGGGCGGCTCGAGGTACGCGAGGTCCCGACGCCCGAACCCGCCGATGGGCAGGTCCTGGTGGAGGTCGCCGCCTGCGCCGTGTGCAGGACCGATCTGCACATCATCGACGGCGAGCTCGAGCGCCCGAGACTCCCCTTGATCCTCGGGCATCAGGCGGTCGGGACCATCGCGGCGGTCGGCGCCGGTGTCGCCGAGCGACGGCCGGGCGATCTCGTGGGCGTCCCCTGGCTCGGGTGGGCGGATGGCACGTGCGCGTTCTGCATGAGCGGCCGCGAGAACCTCTGCCCGAATGCGAGGTTCACCGGCTACGACCTCGACGGCGGCGACGCCGACTTCATCGTGGCCGACGGGCGGTTCTGCCTCCCGGTCCCGCCGGCGTTCGAGCCGGTCGCGGCGGCGCCGTTCCTGTGCGCCGGGGCGATCGGCTACCGCGCGCAGCGGCTCGCCGGAGACGTCGAGCGGCTCGGGCTCTACGGGTTCGGGAACGCCGCGCGGCTCGTCACGCAGATCGCGCGTTCCGAGGGCCGGACGGTCTTCGCGTTCACGCGTCCCGGGGACGCCGAGACCCAACGGCTCGCGCGCGAGCGTGGGTGTGCGTGGGCCGGCGACTCCACCGAGCCGCCGCCCGAACCGCTCGACGCCGCGATCGTGTTCGCGGCCGCGGGCGAGCTGGTCCCGCTGGCGCTCGCCGCCGTTGCGCCGGGCGGCTCGGTCGTCTGCGCCGAGATCCACATGTCCGACGTCCCGTCGTTCCGGTACGAGCTGCTCTGGGGGGAGCGCGTCCTTCGCTCGGTGGCGAACCTCACGCGGCGCGACGGCGAGGAGCTGCTCCAGCTCGCGGTGCGGATCCCGCTCGAGGCGACGACCCGGACCTTCCCGCTCGAGCGGGCGGCCGAGGGGTTCGAGGCGGCCCGCTCCGGTTCGGGCGCGACGCCGGTGATCGTTCCGGGTTGAGCCGATCGGAGCCCGTACCGGTCGCGCGGCCCACGCCGCGCTGACCCGCACGGTTGCACGCCGAGCGGGTCTGAGGGCACGATGTCCACTCGCGGGGGGAGGTCGGATGCTGAAGGCGTACGTGCTGATCCAGACCGAGGCGGGCGGCGGATCGAAGGTGCGAAGCGAGATCGGCTCGATCACCGGCGTCCGTCTGGCCCAGTCGGTGACAGGGCCCTACGACCTCATCGTGCATGCCGAGGTGGCGGACATGGATGCGCTCGGTCAGATGCTGAGCGACATCCAGCTGATCCCCGGACTGAACCGGACGCTCACCTGCATCGTCAAGGGGTAGCCGTCCCGAAAGGCTCCATGAACGACGGCAGCCGCCGGGCGAGCTAGGCGAGCGTCAGCTCGCGCTTCGGATCGCTTCGATCAGATCCCACTTGCCCATGCGCGAGCGTCCCGGGATGTTCAGCTTCTTCGCCCGCTCGTACAGCTGGGTCCGGTTGCGATCCTCGAGCGCGACGCCGGCGCGGCCCCCACGCGAGCGGCCGCGAGCCGCCTGCTGGCCGAGCGCCCGTCGAGTGCTCTTGGGCATGTGCGCGATCGTGCGCTTGGATCGGGCGGCGCGCTGCGCCTCGCGGATGTTTCGTTTCGCCGCCTGGGTCTGCTTGCGGGTCGCCATGCGGATCGCCTCCTCGAGCTCGTCCCTCGTCAGACCTTCCCCCGGATCGCGAGCGAGGAAACGTCACGTCGGCGCGAGAGGGCTCGGGTTCGGCTGGGGGACGCCCTCGAGCGGTTCGCCCGACGCGAACCGCCTGCGCTCCCCGCCGGCGATGACGGTGACGCCGCCGTCGCCGAGCGCGCGCCAGGCACCGTCGACATGGAGCGCGGCCGTGCGCTCGCCGACGCCGAGAAGGACCACGTCGCTCCGCGGCGCGGCGCGCTCCGCGCTCTCGACCCAGCGGTGCCCGAACGTCTCGAAGTGTGGCAGCACAGCTACGCCGGGGACGAGTCCGAGCGCCGGCAGGTAGCGACGCCGGTCGTCCCCGGGCATCCGTTCCCGGACCAGCGTCCACTCGCCCAAGGCCATCGCGCCAGCCGACGAGCCCGCGATCGCCGCACCCGAGCGCCACGCCTCGACGATCGCCCGCCACAGCGGAGTCCCCGCTAGGGTCTTGGGGACCAGCCCGGGGTCGCCGCCGACGAGGTAGAAGAAGCGGCCCTCGCGGGCCCGGGCAACGTTCGCCGACGCCTTCGCGTCGGACCGGCGCGTCGCGGGGAGCTCCTGGACCGCGAGACCGAGGCTCTCGAACCACCGGACCGCGTTCGCGACCGCCACGTCGGGGCGCTGGCGCCCGGCCGCGGTCGCGAGCACGAACGCCGGTCCGTCCCCCGCAGCCCGGGCCAGCACCTCGTCCTGCGGCTCGTTGCCGGGGTTGAGCTCGTCACCGCCGACGAGCGCCAGCGGTCCCCGCGTCGACATGCCGACCATCCTGTCACGGTGGATGGTGCCGCTCTCTCGAGGGCTCACTCCAGCCGCGCGAGCACCTCTCCCATCGATCGGATCGAGCGCTCTGTGATGGGGGACAGGACGAGGATGGCCTCGTCGGCGCCGGCCTCCGCCAGCGCGCGCAGTCCCCCCGCGATCCGGTCCGTCGAGCCTTCCAGGGGCACGAGGCCCTCGTCGATCGGCCGCTCGCCGGAATCCCGGTCGAGCACGACGAGGGCGCACGCGCTCCGGGCGACCTCGCCCGCGGACCGACCCACCTCGCCGGCCAGCCGAGTGATCCGATCGTTCAACGTGGCGAACCCCTCGGGCGTGTTGCCGTAC
>DAIOFZ010000023.1:0-24870 GCA_036745475.1 Actinomycetota bacterium
ACGAAGCGTTCGGTGAGCCGGACGCTCCCCATCTGCGTCGAGATCGCGGCCGACGGAACCTCCGAGCCCACCACGAATTCGGTCGAGCCGCCGCCGATGTCGAGGACCAGGAAGGGCGGCGGGAAGTCCAGTCCTCGGGTGGCGCCGAGGAACGAGAGCCGGGCCTCCTGCTCCCCGCTCACGATCTCGAGCGGTGATCCGGCGAGCTCGCCCACGGGGCGTTCGAACTCGGCCGCGTTGGCGGCGTCCCGAACCGCGGCCGTCGCGGCGACGCGGATCCGTTCGACGTGCAGGGCCTTGGCTCGACGGGCGTAGCGGGCGAGCACGACGAGCGTTCGCTGGAGTGCCCCCGGAGCGAGCCTGCCGGTCTCGTCGACTCCCTCACCCAGCCGGGTGATCACCATGTCGCGCGCGAGATCCTCGAACCCACCCTCCTCGTCCGGCTCGGCCACGAGCAGGCGGGTGGAGTTCGTCCCCTGGTCCACGGCCACCACTCGGCCGGCGCGCTCGTCGTGGATCGGCTCGACCGTCCCCGCCACCCACGCCCCGACGACGTCATCGCCGCCGGCGAGGTGGTTGGCGTAGTGCGCGTGAAGGCACTTCAGGCCCTTCCCGGTCCCGCCCACCCCGCCGTGCCGATCGGCGCCGGGATCGTCCCGCGCTCGCTCGCGGGCGTACTCGGCGTGGGCGCGCGCGATCGCGTCGGCGAAGTCGGGTTCGGCCTCGAGCCGCTCGTTCAGCCTCGAGATCCAGCCCTCTGCCTCCAGGCGCGAGACGGCCCGGACCGCGTCGGGGCACGTGAGCCAGAACGTCGTGGGGAAGGGGTCGCCCCGCGCGTCCACCGGCGCGTTCCGGATGACCAGTGGATGACCGCCCGGGCAACGTGCGACGACGGTGAACGGGACGGTGGGCCGGCGACCGAGCTGCTCAGCGACGATCCCGATGTCGCTTCCGCGGAGCTCGCCCACTGGGGGGCCGCCGCCTACTTGCGCTTGTGCTCGACGGAGCGCTTGAAGTCCACCTGACGCTCCTCGCTCTGGCGCATGAACTTCTTCAGGCGGGCCTCGAAGTCCGGGTCAGAACCGCGGCGCTGGCGCGTGGGCGCGGGGTCCTGGAGCGCCTTGATCGAGAGGTCGATCTTGCCGTCCTCCTTGATGGCGATGACCTTCGCCTGGACGACATCGTTCTCGCGGAGGTGCTCGTGGACGTCCTTGACGTAGTTCCTGTCGATCTCGGAGATGTGGACGAGTCCCATCTTGCCGCCCTCCAGGGTCAGGAAGGCGCCGTACGGGGTGATGCGGCTCACGGTCCCGTCGATGACCGCGCCGACCTCAAGATCTGCCAGGACTCCTCCTCCTACCGAACTACGTCGTCCGCCGGGTCGTTCCTCTCCGGCGCATCGCCGGGTGGCCAGTGTCCCATCGGCCTTTTAGGCCGTCAATGCGACCGGGCGGAGGGTGGAGAGGGAGCGCGCCCCGCGCCCGGGTTTCCGCGGTCTGGGAGGGCCAGGGACGCTGGGGATGGTGTCTGGGAGGTCCTCGGTTGGATGGTGCGGAAGACGTGCGGGCGCGTGAGCGGCGCGTCACGCGCCCAGACCGAGTGATTCGTGCAATACGCCTTACCCCTCGAGGATGGGACACCGACGGAATTCCTGCGGTTCATAAAACGAGACCGCAGAGTTTGCGGTCAAGTTCGATGGCATGAAGTCGGGTTGAGTCGTCGAACGCGAGACGGTGACCTGACCGCCATCAAGGAACTCTCAAACGCCTACTCGGCAATCGCGGTCCTGACGGCCCTTCGGCTGCGGCCACCATGGCTGCCTGCGCCAGACGCCGGGCAAGAGGCGATGCTCGTACTCGATCGCCTCGTGAAAGATGGGTCTAGGACGATCGCGATCGACCTCCCGTTGGCAATCCGGAAGACGTTCACTGGACTTGGACCGCCGGACGCACCCTGATTCTAAGGAGCCTTGTGGGCGGATCGAGAAGCAGGGGCGGGTACGCTTGAGGACATGCCGGTCCTGCGGATGGACAACGTCGGCATCGTCGTCGACGACCTCAAGGCTGCTATCGCGTTCTTCGCCGAACTCGGTCTGGAGCTGGAGGGCGAGACGACAGTCGAGGGGCAACGGGTGGACCGTATCGTCGGGCTCGACGGTGTCCGAAGCGACATCGCGATGATGAGGGCCCCGGACGGCAACGGCCGACTTGAGCTGACGAAGTTCCACGCTCCGCCGGCTACCACCGTTGAGCCGAACGCACCGGTGAACACTCTAGGTATCCGTCGCATCATGTTCGCCGTCGAGGACATCGAGGACGTCCTTGCCCGCCTTCAGGCCAAGGGCGCCGAACTCCTCGGCGAGGTGGTGCAGTACGAGGACAGCTATCGGCTCTGCTATGTCCGCGGCCCCGAGGGCATCCTCATCGCGCTGGCCGAGCAGCTCAGCTGAAGCGTACGAAGCAGGTCACGATCCCCCCGTCTCCCAAACGCCCAGAACCCGGCCCGGGCTGAGGCGCGCGTGCTCAAAGAAGGACCTCGCCTCAAGTGACCCCGCGGAGGTGTCGAAGGCACCAGAGCGCGCCCGCATCGCTTACGTGGACATGTGAAGGCCATCGGGGGGCCGCGTAAGGAGCACACGTGGAAGGGGGCATGGTCTCGGCCGACCGCCGGCGACTGTTCCTGGCCAGCTTCCTGATGCTGTTCGTGGAGCTGGTCCTGATCCGGTGGCTCGGAGCGCATATCGCGTACCTCTCGTTCTTCTCGAACTTCGTGCTCCTCGGCTCGTTCCTCGGCATCGGGATCGGGTTCCTCGCGGTCGACAGATCGGACTGGTTCCGGAGGGCACCACTGTGGCTCGGGGCCCTCGTCTTCATCTCGGCGGTGTTCCCGGTCACGATCGACCGCACCGGGAGCAGCCTCATCTTCTTCGGCGGGTTCCAGACTCGTGGCCTGCCGATCTGGATCTCGTTGCCGCTCGTCTTCGCGGCGGTCGCCGCGACCATGGCGACCATCGCGCAGGGCGTCGCGCGTCTGTTCCGGCGTTTCCCGCCGCTCGAGGCCTATCGACTGGATGTGCTGGGCAGCGTGGCCGGCATCGCCGCGTTCGCGATCTTGTCGCTCATCGGAGCTCCGCCGATCGTCTGGGGGGCCGTCATCGTCGGGCTGTTCGTCGTGCTGCTCCGACCCTCCCTCCGGATCGAACACGCGGTTGCGATCGGCCTCCTCGTCGCCGCCTTCGGGATGGAAGCGCTCGCCGGCTCGGTGGTGTGGTCCCCCTACTACCGGATCACCTGGGAGAAGAGCGACGGGGCCACGACGGTGGTCGTCAACGGGATCCCCCATCAGGCCGTGTCGACGACCGAAGCACGTCGCGCAGTAGATCCCACCTATTTCCGCCCGTACGAGCGGGCGGTCGAACCCCCGGATCGGGTGCTCGTGATCGGTGCCGGAACCGGCGCCGACGTCGCAATCGCGCTGGCCGAGGGCGCAGGGCACGTCGATGCGGTCGAGATCGACCCGGAACTGTATGAGCTGGGACGGAGGGTGAATCCGGAGCGGCCATACGAGGATCCGCGCGTGCGAGTGATCATCGACGACGGCCGTGCATTCCTCGAACGGTCGGACGATCGCTACGACCTGATCCTCTTCGCCCTGACCGATTCCCTCACGCTCGTCTCCGGGCAGTCATCGCTCCGGTTGGAGTCCTACATCTTCACCCGGGAGGCCATGGAGGTGGCCCGCGATCACCTGACCCCCGATGGCGTCTTCGCCATGTACAACTACTACCGCTACCCGTGGCTCGCGGACCGCCTCGCCAACACGCTCGACGAGGTGTACGGGCATCCTCCGTGCTTCGATTCCACGGGGCAGATCGGCTATCTCGCCCTCTACACGATCGGCCGCGATCCGAGTGCGGTCGACTGCGCCGAGGTCTGGGCCCCCACGGCGGGTCCGCCCGTCGCCCCGGCCACCGACGACCACCCGTTCGTCTATCTGCGCGAGACAAGCATCCCGAGCCTCTACCTGGTGTCGATCGCGCTCATCCTGATCGCCTCGGCGCTCGCCGTGAGGGCGGTCTCGGGACCGTTCCGTGCGATGCGGTCCTCCCTCGACCTCTTCTTCATGGGCGCGGCGTTCCTGCTGCTCGAGACGAAGAGCGTCGTCCAGTTCGCGCTCCTGTTCGGGACGACGTGGTTCGTGAACGCCCTCGTGTTCGCCGGGATCCTGCTCTCGGTCCTGCTCGCGATCGAGGTCGCGAAGCGCACCAAGCCGAACCCCAACGTCCTGTACGGGGTCCTCGCGGTCACCCTCGCCGTCGCCTTCGTGGTCCCCGAGAGCGCCCTGCTGCAACTCGACGTGGTCCCCAGGTTCATCGTGGCCGTTGCCATCGCGTTCGGACCCGTATTCTGTGCCAACCTCGTGTTCGCCGAGCGGTTCGAGATGGTCGAGCGGCCCACGGTGGCGTTCGGCGCGAACCTGTTGGGAGCGATGATCGGCGGGACGCTCGAGTACGCCTCGCTCGTCACGGGGTATCGAGCACTGCTCATCGTCGCGGGGCTTCTGTACGGGCTCGCGTTTCTCTCGGGACGTCGGTACCTGGGCGAGCGCTCGACGGTGGACGCGCGGGTCGCCGTGAGGGTACGCAGTCCTGTCTGATCAGCACTCGGAGGGGTTGGCCGTCCGACCGGGGATGACGAACGCGACCTCGCCCGGCCCCACCATCCCCAGGCACGACCTGGCGAGCTCCTCGAGCTCCGTGGGGTCGTGGAGTTGCGCGATCTCGGCGCGCAGGTCGGCGTTCTGGGCCTCGAGCTCGGCGGCACGACGCTCGATCTCGGCGATGGCCGTGCGCTGATCGAGGTACCGCCCGATCGGCAGGATCGCCATCGCGGCCAGGATCGCCACGGCGACGAGCAAGGCGGCGGCGCGGCCCGTGAGCCTCGGCCGGTCGCGCTCGAGACGAGGACGTGACGACGGCCTCCGCGTCGTCGTCGCGCTCATGCCGGGCCGCCTTCCGGACGATGGGCTCACGTCGCGCCACGCCGGATCGCCGCGCCGCCCGGGTACCTCGCCTGCTCGCCGAGCTCCTCCTCGATCCGCAGCAACCGGTTGTACTTGGCGGTTCGCTCGCCCCGCGTGGGCGCGCCCGTCTTGATCTGCCCGGCGTTGGTCGCCACGGCGATGTCGGCGATCGTCGTGTCCTCCGTCTCGCCCGAACGGTGGCTCACGACCTGCCCATAGCCGTTGCGCGCGGCGAGCCCGATCGTGTCGAGCGTCTCCGTCAGCGTGCCGATCTGGTTCGGCTTCACGAGGATCGCGGTGGCCACGTGCTCGCGGATCCCTTGGGCGAGCCGGTCCGGATTCGTCACGAAGATGTCGTCCCCCACCAGCTGGCATCGAGCACCGTGCTCGGCCGTCAGGGCCGCCCACCCGTCCCAGTCGTCCTGCGCGAGGCCGTCCTCGATCGACACGATCGGGAACGCGTCGAGCAGCCCGCTCCAGAATCGGACCATGTCGTCGGCGTTCCGCTCGGCGCCTTCGAGGTGGTACGCACCGTCGCGGTAGATCTCGGAGCAGGCCGGGTCCATCGCGAGGGCGACCTCGTCGCCGGGTTCGAGCCCCGTGGTGTCGATCGCCTCGACGAGGACCTCGAGCGCCTCGGCAGCGGTGCCGAACTCGGGCGCGAACCCACCCTCGTCGCCGACGCCGGTGGAGAGTGCCCTCGAGCGCAGGATGGCCTTGAGCGCCTGGTAGATCTCGGAGCACCAGCGGACGGCCTCGGAGAACGACGCGGCGCCGACCGGCGCGAGCATGAACTCCTGGAGCTCGAGCTCGTTGTCGGCGTGCGCGCCACCGTTGATCACGTTCATGAGCGGCAGCGGGAGCACGTGGGCGTTCGGCCCTCCGAGCGCCCGGTAGAGCGGGAGGCCGAGCGAGTCCGCGGCCGCGTGGGCCAGCGCGAGCGAGACGCCGAGAACCGCGTTCGCGCCGAGGTTCGACTTGTCGGCGGTGCCGTCGAGCTCGAGGAGCGTCCGGTCGATCTCGCGCTGGTTGTACGCGTCCAGCCCCTCCAGCGCCGGCGCGATCACCTCGTTCACGTTCGTCACCGCGCGGAGGACGCCCCTGCCCCCGAACCGCTTCGGGTCCCCGTCCCTGAGCTCGAGCGCCTCGTGCTCGCCGGTCGAGGCGCCGCTCGGCACAGCGGCCCTGCCGAACGCTCCGTCCACGAGGATCGCGTCGACCTCGACGGTGGGGTTCCCGCGCGAATCGAGCACCTCGCGCGCCAGGACGGCTTCGATCAGGGACATGGGGGCACATATCCTACGGCCGGTGCGGGCGCTACCGGTGATTTGGCGGGTCGGGTACGGTGGCCCCGATGGACGAGCCGAAGGGCGAGAGGAACGATTCCGGACCCGAACGCTGCTGCTTCGACGACTGGGTCGACCACTGGACGACGCAAGCTACCAAGAAGCCGACCGCGGCGAAGGTGACGGCCTCCCTGCTCGATGCGATCACCGAGGCGGGTGTGACCGATCGCACGGTGCTCGACGTCGGGTGCGGGATCGGCGACCTCGCGATCGAGGTCGTCGCCCGGGGCGCCGCGAGCGGGACGGGGTACGACCTTTCCCCGAAGGCGATCGACGAGGCCCGCAGGCTGGCGGCGTCGCGCGGCGTGGGCGAACGGATGCGGTTCGAGGTCGGCGACGGCGCGCAAGTCGATCTGCCCGCCGCCGACATCGTCGTGATCAACCGGGTGGTGTGCTGCTACCCCGACACCGAGAACCTGCTCGACCACACCCTCGGCGCTGCGCGGGGCGTCTTCGCGATCACGGCCCCGGTCTCCGAGGGACCGACCGGCTGGTGGAACCGGCTGTGGAGCGCACTCGAGAACGTGGGCTACCGGTTGCGCCCGTCCAAGTACGCGGGGTTCCGAACGTTCATCCACGACCTCGATCGGATCGACGAGCGCATCCGCGCCGCGGGGTTCCGGCGGATCCGGCACGAGCGCCGTCGCGTGGTCTGGGACCTCGCCGTGTACACGCGCTGACGCGTCACGAACGCGCGCTGCGAAACAGCGCGCGCACCTCCTCCTCCGGGAGGTCGTCGAGCCGGAGACCGCGTTCCTCGAGCAGCCCGTTGAACCGCTCGTAGCGTTCGGCGAAACCCCGGATCGTCCTGCGGAGCGCGCTCTCGGGGTCGACGCCGAGCCTCCGAGCGACGGCCACCGTCGCGAACAACACGTCGCCGATCTCCTCCTCGGCGTTGTCCGCATCCGCGTGCGACTCGAGCTCGCCGACCTCCTCCTTCAACGCCTCGATCGCCGAGCCGGCCGAACGCCACTCGAACCCCCACCCCGCCGCCCGGCGTTGCACCTTCGAGGCGCGCGCGAGGGCGGGCAAGGACGCGGGGATGTCGTCCTCGAGCGGCTTGTGGCCCTTCTCCTCCGCCTTGATCCGCTCCCAGTTCACGAGCACCTCGTCGGCGCCCGCCACCTCGACGTCGCCGAAGACGTGCGGGTGACGGCGGATCAGCTTCTCGACGATCCCCTGGGCGACGTCGTCGACGTCCCACGCCCCGTCGTCGGCCGCCAGCTGCGCGTGGAACGCGACCTGCAGCAGCACGTCGCCCAGCTCCTCCCGCAGGCGCTCGCGGTCGTCCCCGTCGATCGCGTCGAGGACCTCGTGCGTCTCCTCCAGCAGGTGGCGGGCGAGGGAGGCGTGGGTCTGCTCCCGGTCCCAGGGGCAGCCGTCCGGCGCCCGGAGTCGCGCCATCACGCGCACGAGATCCAGCAGGCGGGCCCCCGCCTGCGACGAGGGCACCGGTCCGCTCGGAACGTGGGACAGGAGGTCGTCGCGCTCGGTCACGAGCCGGCGTTCGAGCCCGTCGATCCGGTCGACCCGGTGGACCCGGTCGACCCGGTGGAGGCCGAGCCGCCAGCCCGTTCCTGGGCGGTGCTCCGGATCGGCAGCACCTCGCCGGTGTCCTGGTCGAAGCGCCCGAACCGGGGGTTCACCTCGACGTTGGTCGTTCCGAGCTGTTCGGTGAACCAGTCGTTGAACACCGTGCCGGTCTGGTTCGCAGCGAGCTGATCACGGACGTCCTCGAAGGGGGCAACGTCGCGCCGCACGAGGTGGATCACGTGCCAGCCGAACTGCGTCTGGACGGGTCCCGAGATCTCGCCCGGCTGCAGCGCCAAGGTGGCCGCGACGAAGTCCGGATCGAACTGCGTCTGGAACTGCGCCTGGGAGAACGATCCCAGGCTCCCGCCCTGCACCGCCGACTGCTGGTCGATGGACTCGCGCTTCGCCGTCTCCCCGAACGTCGCCGGCGTGACTTCGGCCGCGATGCGCTCGGCGTCCGCCTCGTCGGCGACGAGGATGTGCTCCACGTCGAGCGTCGTGAACTGCGCGAGGTTCGCCTGGTAGGCATCGCGGAGCGTCGCATCGTCCAACCGCTCCTCGACCACCGCCTGCTGGACCGCGTTGACGAGGAGCAGGCGCGCGGCGAACGCCTGCACCTGGGCCCGCGTGATGCCGGCGTCGGACAGCTGCGACTTCAGGGCTTCGGCTCCCCCGAGCCCCTGCTCGAGCTGGGTGAGGGCGTCCGTCACGTCGGCGGGATCGACCTTCAGGTCGTGCTCGGTCGCGTAGGTCTTCGCGAGCTCCTCGCGGATGTCGTTCGCGAGCGCGAATCGCGCACACGCGGCATCCTGGGTCTCGTTCCCGACCGGCGTCCCGCACGGCGCATCGGAGAGGCCCGTCAGGAAGCCGAACAGGGCGACGTCCGCGTCGAGGTGGTCGATCGAGATCTCGCCGGTCTCGCCCACCGTGGCCGCCGACGACGGGTCGTTCGCGCACGCCGCGAACAGGACGACGACCGACAGGATCGCGAGCACGCGAACGGGACGCGGGAGAGGGATCACGGCGTCATCGTAGCAACGACCTCGTCTTCGCCCATGGCCCGGACCAGGCCGCGCTCCACCAGCGACGGGAGCTCCGAACCCGGGACGCGGCCGATGTCGAGGTTCAGGGTCTGGGTCGTGCGCAGGTAACGGGCCCCCGGGACCCGTTCGCGCAGGTCGTGTTCGAGCGGGTCGGGCAGGTCGAGCGGCTTGATGCGGATCTGCTGCCGATAGGTCGAGACCTCGCCCACGCCGAGCCTCGCGCACGTGATCCGGAGCGACGCCACGGCGAACAGCGTCTCGACCTCCTCGGGGAGCTGGCCGAACCGGTCCACGGTCTCGGTGCGGACGCGCTCGAGCAGGCCGTGGCCGCCGGCCGAGGAGATCCGCCGGTACAGGTCGAGCCGGAGCGCCTCCTGTTCGAGCCAGCCCGGCGGCACGAACGCACGCACCGGGAGGTCAATCCGGATCTCCTTCTCCTCCGGCAGCGGCTCGCCCTTCATCTCCGCGACCGACTCCTGGAGCAGCCGCGCGTAGGTATCGAACCCCACCGCCGCGATGTGGCCGTGCTGTTCGGCGCCGAGGACGTTGCCCGCTCCCCGGATCTCCAGGTCGCGGAGCGCGATCTGGAACCCGCTCCCGAGCGCCTGGTGCCGCGCGATCGTCGTGAGCCGCTCGTGTGCCTCCTCCGTCAGCTCGCGCTGCGGCGGGAAGAAGAAGTACGCGAACGCCCGCTCGTGGCTGCGTCCCACGCGCCCGCGCAGCTGGTACATCTGCGAGAGCCCGAGCAGGTTCGCCGCGTCCACGACGAGCGTGTTCGCGTTCGGGACGTCAAGGCCGGACTCGATGATCACCGTCGACATCAGGATGTCGGCCTCGCGGTCCCAGAACCGGATCATCCGCCGCTCGAGCATGTCCTCGTCCATCTGACCGTGCGCGACCACGATCCGAGCATCGGGGACCTGCTCCCGCAGCCAGGCGGCCTGGCGCTCGATCGTCGCGACGCGGTTGTGGACCCAGAAGACCTGTCCCTCGCGCAGCAGCTCGCGCCGGACGGCGCCGAGCGCGAGCCCCTCGTCGTACTGACCGACATACGTGAGCACCGGCTGCCGATCCTCCGGAGGCGTGTCCACGGTCGACATGTCGCGGATGCCGGCGAGCGCCATCTCGAGCGTCCGTGGGATCGGGGTCGCCGTCATGGTGAGGACGTCGACCTGCGCGCGGAGCCTCTTCAGGCGTTCCTTGTGCGCCACGCCGAACCGCTGCTCCTCGTCGACCACCACCATCCCGAGGTCCTTGAACCCGACGTCGGCCGACAGCAGGCGATGAGTTCCGATCACGACGTCGATCGTGCCGCGGCGCAGGTCCTCGACGATGCGGTCCTGCTCCGGCTTGGAGACGAAGCGCGAGAGCATCGCGACCTTGACCGGGAAGGGCGCGTAGCGCTCGCCGAACGTGATCAGGTGCTGCTCGGCGAGCAGGGTCGTCGGCACGAGCACCGCCACCTGCTTGCCCTCCATCACGACCTTGAACGCGGCACGCACCGCGATCTCGGTCTTGCCGAACCCCACGTCGCCGCAGATCAGCCGGTCCATCGGGCGCGGCCGCAGCAGGTCCGCCTTGACCTCTTCGATCGCCGTGACCTGGTCGCCGGTCTCCTCGTGCGGGAACGCGTCCTCGAGCTCCATCTGCCACGGCGTGTCGGGGCCGTGCGGGGGGCGCTCGATCGACAGCCGGACCGAGTACAGCCGCACGAGCTCACCCGCCATGTCCTTCACGGCGCGCTTCACGCGCCCGGTCGTCCGCGCCCAGTCGCTCGTCCCCAGGCGTGACAGGCGGGGCGTCTCGCCGCCGACGTACTTCGCCACCATCCCCACCTGGTCGGTCGGGACCGAGAGCCGGTCGCCCGAGGCGTACTCGAGCACCATGTAGTCGCGTTCGGAGCCGCCGATCTCGCGCCGCTGCACGCCCACGTAGCGGGCAACCCCATGCACGCGATGCACCGCGAAGTCGCCGACCTCGAGCTCCTCGGCGATCGCGTCGCCGCGACGCGTCGTGAACCGCGGGGCGTCGCGCGTGTGACGCCGCGAGCCGAACAGGTCCTCCTCGGTCGCCACCGCGAGCCTGCCGGCGGGGAACACGAAGCCGGCCTGCACGTCGGCCTCGACCGTCTCGGCCTGCGGCAGCGCGACGAACTCGCGCACGCGCTCAAGCGAGCCGTGGCCGCGCGCCGTGAGCAGCACGCGGTACCCGCGCTCGGCGAGCTCCGCGGCCCGTCGCGCGAGCTCGGCGGGGTTGCCCTGCGCCGAGCCCCACCCCTCCAGACCCGTGTCGATGCCCTCGGTGAACCCCGTGAGCTCCAGCCCGACCGGACCCTCGAGCGCCTCCCCGAGGTCGTGGATCGCGTGCGGACCGGGCCAGTTCGAGGCCTCCGCGAGCGCCTCGGCGTCCTCGAACGCCCGATGCGCCCGCTCGAACGTGCGACGGGCCTCCGAGACCACGACCCACGACCCCTCGGGCAGCAGCTCGGCGGGGACCGGCATGCGGTCGAACAGCAGTGGGGCGAGCGACTCGAGCCCTTCGGCGTGCAGACCCTCGGCGATCCGCTCGAGCCCGTCGCGGAACCGGTCGAGGTACCGGGGCGCCCGCGTTCGCGCGCGTTCGGCGAGCGCGTCGTCGGGGACCAGCTCGCGCACGGGCGACACCTCGACGCCGACGACGGGCCCGGTCGACAGCTGCGACGACGGCACGAACTCGCGGAGCGACTCGATCTCGTCGCCCCAGTACTCCAGGCGCACGGGACGTCGCGCGGTCCCGGGGAACACGTCCAGCACCCCGCCGCGGACGGCGAACTCGCCCCGATGTTCGACCACGTCCGTGCGCGCGTACCCGAGCGCGACCAGCCGGACGGCGAGATCGTCCGGCGGAAGCTCGATCCCCTTGACCAGCTCGACGGGCGGGACCTCGCCGAGGGTGGGGACGAGGCCCTGCATCGCGGCGAGCGCGGGGGCGACCAGGACGAAGGCGCCCTTGGCCGCCCGCAGCCGCCGCACGGCATCGGCCCGGCGCGCCGAGACCTCCGGCGAGGGGCTGATCCCCTCGTACGGGAGCGCCTCCCACGAGGGCAGGAGTGCCGCCCCGTCGTCCCCGAGCCACGCTCGCGCCCCGCGGGCGAGTCGTTCCGCCTCCCGCGGGCCGGGCGCGACGAGCAGCACCGGAGCGCCGAGCGCCCGGGCGAGCGCCGCCACCAGCGCGTCCTCGCCCGCGTCCGCGTGGGCGACGAGCGGGCGGGCGCGCCCGAGCAGGAGGCGTTCGAACGCCTCCGAACCGATCAGCGCGTCGAGCGCCTGCTCCAGGCTCACCTGACCTCCTTCTTCTCGCCCTTGGGCTTGCCTATGGCCAGCCGTGTGGCGACCTCACCGGACAGCACGAACAGGCCTCGTTCGGTGAACGAGGCCTTGCCACGCGATCGTCTTCGAGCCCCGCTACGCTTCGCGCGGGGCGGAGCGATTGTATCGATCCTGCGTCGGAAGCAGGCCGTCGGCGATCAGGGAGCGGACCGCGTCGGCCCCGTCGTCGACCAGGATCGCCACGTCGGGCTCCTCGCGCTTGGCGAACGAGTCGAGCACCCAGTCCGCCGCCTGCTTTCGACCGGTCGGACGGCCGACCCCGAGGCGCACCCGGAAGAAATCGGGCGTTCGGAGCGCCTGCTGCAGCGAACGCAGACCGTTGTGGCCGGCAGTCGAGCCGCCGGACTTCACGCGGAGCGCCCCGAAGGGCAGATCGATCTCGTCGTGCACGGCGATCACGTGGTCGGGTTCGACGCCGTGCTTGCGTGCGAGCGAGGCGATCGCCGGACCGCTCTCGTTCATGAACGCGCGGGACTTCGCGAGCACGACGCGTTCGCCCGCCACGCGGATCTCGGCGACGTCCGCGCCGACGAACCGGGCCTTGCGGAACCGTTCCCCCTCGCCGGCCGCGAGCTCGTCCACAACCCGGTAGCCGAGGTTGTGACGGGTCTTCGCGTACGGCTCGCCGGGGTTGCCGAGCCCCGCGACGAGCCAGGTCATGGCGGCGAGGGCGTCTAGCCCTCGGACCGCTCCTCGGAGCCTTCGGCCCCTTCGCCCTCGGCGGCCTCGCCCTCCTCGCCCTCGGCGGCCTCGCCCTCGGCGGCCTCGGCCTCGGCGGCGGCCTCCTCCTCGAGCTCGACGGCCATCTGGGGCTGTTGCACCGCGACGACCGACTCCTCGGGGTTGGTCAGGATCGTCGCGCCCTTGGGTGGGACGAGATCGCTCACGCGCAGCGACATCCCGATCTCGAGGGACGTGATGTCGGCGTCGATCGCCTCGGGCACGTCGCCCGGCAGGGATTCGACCTCGAGCTCCCACAGGTGGTGCTCGACGACGCCGCCGGCCTTCACGCCGACGGATTCGCCGACGATGCGCACCGGTATCGAGAGGTGGAGCTTCTCATCACGGCGGACGGCGAGGAAGTCGACGTGGATGAAGCGACCGTGGATGTGATCGCGTTGGACGTCGCGAGGGATGATCAGGTGCTCGGTCCCGTCGACGACGAGGTCGACCAGGACGTTGGTGCCGGCCCCGGTATGGAGGACGTGGAACAGGTCCTTGGCGTCCACGGACAGCGCGGTCGAGTCCATCCCGTGCCCGTACAGCACCCCCGGCACGCGGCCGGCAGCCCGCAGCTTGCGGGCGACACCCTTGCCGGTGCCTTCCCTGGGCTCGGCGACGAGCTTGACTTCGGCCATGTTCGGGTCCTTCGACGCGTCGGGGTCTCGGTCGGGCATGGTACCAACAGGCCGCCGCTATGAGACCGGGGGCTCGCGCGTCTGGAGAGTGATGAGCCAGGACACCGGTATCGTCCGCACCGTCGTGGCGGATCGGACCGACCTCGAGGACCTCTACGTGCGGCACATGCCGGGCGCCGTCCGCGTCGCCTCTCTGATCACGGGCGACGCCGACCTTGCCCAGGACATCGCCCACGACGCGTTCCTGCGCTCGGTCGGCCGCTTCCGGCACCTCCGGCAGCCCGAGGCGTTCGAGGCCTACCTGCGCCGTGCGGTCGTGAACGCCTGCACGTCGCATTTCCGCCGCCGCACGGTCGAGGCCGCGTTCCTGCGCGGCCAGGCTCGGCGTGCGGCGCCGGTCGATGAGCCGGACCACGGCCGCCGAGACGAGCTTCGGGCGGCGCTCTCGGCACTGCCGCCGCGGCAGCGGGCCGCGGTGGTGCTCCGCTACTACGCGGACCTGTCCGAACAGCAAGCGGGCGAAGCCCTCGGCTGCTCCGCGGCCGCCGTGCGGTCGATGGTCGCGCGCGCGATGGAGACGCTTCGCGAACGGATCCCGAGGAGTGAGGACACGTGAACGATCTCGAACGCGACCTGCGTAAGGTGCTCGACGAGGACGCCCGGCGCATCCCGACGCCGATCTCGGCGCCCGAAGGGCTCCGGCGGTCCGTCCGTCGCCGCCAGGCGCTGTTCGGAGGCCTCGTCGGGCTCTCGGCGCTCGCGATCGTCGCCGGAATCGTGGCCGGCGCGACGACGCTGCTCCCGGTCGGGAGCAGCCGGCCGGGCGGCGGGGGGCCGACGACGACGGGCACCCTCAACGGGATCACGATCACCTACCCGCAGGCGTGGAGCCTCATCGACCCGGACGAAGCGGGGCTGAACGGGTCCAGCATGATGGCGGAGTCCCCGCTCCCGCGCATCATGCTCGCCCTTGCGCCCACCGATCCCGGAGCGATGTTCGGCTGCCCGGGCCAGGCCGGTGGCGCCGCGACCTTCCTCATGACGGTCCAGGAGCAGCCGTTGGCGCTCGAGGGGCCGTCGTCCGAACCGTGGCCGGTCGAACTCGGACCGATGAACGTGGGCGCGTCCGAGTCGGGCTGCTATCCGGACTGGGACTTCCTCCGTGCCGAGTGGACGGCATCGGGCCGCACGTTCGAGGCGCGAGTCGGCCTCTCTCCGGATGCGAGCGAAGACGAACACGACGCCCTGCTTTCGGCCTTCGGCTCGATGACGTTCTCACGGTCGGGTCGGGGGGTCACGGCCGCCGTGCTCGGCGACGGGATCGCCGGCGGCGAGCCGTGGACGCTGTTCGCCCAGCGAACGGAAGGAGGACTGAGCCTCTCACTAGAGTCGGAGACGATCGGAACCGGCACCAGCTTGGTGTCGCCCGCGACGAGCGAGCTGCAACCGGCGTCGACGGTCCTGGGCCAAGGATCGAACCGGCAGCTCGTCGCGTTCGGAGCGATCCCCACCGACGTGGTTCGGGTCGAGGCCACAGCCTCCGACGGCTCCGTCGTGCCGGCAGAGGTTTTCGACATACCGGACGAGCTCGACCCGGACTCGAACGCATGGGCGCTCGTCGCCCCGCCGGGCCGAGTCGTGGTGCGTGGATACGACTCGTCCGGGCAGGTCGTGGCGCAAGGCACCGCCGGGAGCAGCCAGCCGCCTCCATCCGTGGATACCGCGCTCGAGGACGGTCGTCGCTTCGGGTACGTGCGCGCCGTCGACGCCGACGCCGGCACGATCGAGTTCGACCTCGCGTACTGGCTGTCCGGCAAGGAGGCCGACCGGGCATATCAGGAGGCGACCGGCAACACGGGCCACGTGCCGAACGACTATTTCGTCGTCAACGACAACCCGATGCTCCGAACGCTCGCGCTCGCGCCCGACCTGCGGCTGCGCCTGCTCGACTGGAACCACTGCTGCGAGACCTTCTTCGACGGCGACCTCGCGCTCTTCGGGCAGGCGGTCGGGCAGCAGACGGACGTGAGCGACGGCGACCTGATCTACCGCGGGCAGAGCCAGTGGTGGATCACCGTCGAGGACGGTGTCGTGACCGAGATCGAGGAGCAGTACTCGCCGTGATCGCTACTGGTTCTCGCCGTGGAAGATCTCGGAGACGCTGCTCTCCTCGAACACCGCTCGGAGCGCGTCGGCGATCAGGGGCGAGATCGAGAGCACCCTCAGCTTGCCGAACCGCTTCTCCTCCGGGATCGGCATGGTGTTCGTGACCACGACCTCGGCGATCGGCGCCTCCTCGAGGTTCTGCACCGCCTTGCCCGAGAGCACCGGGTGGGTGGCCGCCGCGTAGATCGGACCGGCTCCCTGCTGCGCGAGCACGCTCGCGCCCTTGGCGACGGTGCTGGCCGTGTCGATCATGTCGTCGACCAGGATGCACGGACGTCCGTCGACCTCGCCCACCACCTGCATCTCCTCGATCTTGTTGGCCTCGAAGCGTGATCGACGCTTGTACAGATAGGCGAGATCCGCGTCGAGGTACTCGCGGAGACGTTCGGCGGTCTTGATCCGGCCGGCATCGGGCGCGACGACGACCACGTCCGCGTCGTGCAACCCCAAGTCGTCCCGCAGGTACTGGGTCAGGACCGGGAGCGCCGTCAGGTGGTCGAACGGGAAGTCGAAGTACCCCTGGATCTGACCGGCGTGCAGATCGACCGAGACGACCCGGTCCGAGCCGGCGGCGCTCAGCAGATCGGCGACGAGCTTCGCGCTGATCGGCTCGCGCGCGAGGACCTTCTTGTCCTGCCGCGCGTAGCCGTAGTACGGGATCACCGCGGTGATCCGCTTGGCCGAGGCGCGCTTCATCGCATCGATCAGGATCAGCTGTTCCATGATCGACTCGTTCACCGGGTCGGCGTGGGTCTGGATCACGAACACGTCGGCGCCGCGCACCGAATCCTCGGGACGGATGTAGATCTCACCGGAACCGAAACGTCGGATCACGCACGGCGCGATCGGGATCCCCAGGTGTTCGGCGATCTCCTCGGAGAGCGCGGGATGCGTCGTGCCCGAGAACAACATCATCCGCTTCTTGGTGACGATCTCCACTCAGTGCGCCCCCTTGCCCTTCCCCCGCGCTTCGGTCTCGCCCGTTCTCCGAACCCTGGTCCCTCGCTTCGTGCCGGTCTCGGCCTCCGCGTCCCGCCGTTGGCGATAGCCCCTGACCACCCGTTGCTCCGAACGCTCCACGGCGAGCGCGCCCGCCGGAACGTCCGCCGTGATCACCGATCCCGCGCCCGTCACCGCCCCCTTGCCGAGCTTCACCGGCGCCACCAGCATCGTATCCGAACCCACCCTGGCATCCTCCCCGATCCGCGTCCGATGCTTCTCGTACCCGTCGTAGTTGACGGTCACGGTCCCGGCGCCGATGTTGGCCCGCCGGCCGATCTTCGCGTCCCCCACGTAGGTCAGGTGCGGCACCTTCGCGCCCTCATCGATCTCGGACGCCTTGATCTCGACGAAGGAGCCGACCTTGGCGTTCGGCCCCAGCCGGGTCCCGGGACGGAGGTGGGCGTAGGGTCCCACCTGCGCCCGAGCGCCGATCCGCGACGAACGCACCACCGAGAACTCGACGACCGCGCCCTCCCCCACCGACGTGTCGACGACCCGCGTCGCCGGCCCGATCTCGCACCCCGTCGCGATCCGGGTCACGCCCGACAGGAACGTCATCGGGTGGATCAGCGTGTCACGGCCGATCCGGACGTCCACGTCGATGTACGTGGTCTCCGGGTCCTCCAGGGTCACGCCGTTCGCGAGGTGACGCGCGTTGATCCGCTCGCGGAGGACCCGCGTGGTCCTCGCGAGGTCCGCGCGCGAGTTGATGCCCATCGCTCCTCCGGTGTCGACCCGGACGACCGAGACGCGCTCACCCTTCTCGATCAGGATCGGGAAGACGTCGTTCAGGTAGTACTCGCCCTGTGCGTTCTCACGCCCCACGAGCGGGAGCGCCCGGAACAGGTCGTCGCGTCGGAAGACGATCCAGTTGGTGCCCACCTCGCGGATCGACCGCATCGAGGCCGGCGCGTCGCTCCCCTCGACGATCGAGGCGAGGCGATCGCCGTCGCGCACGATGCGCGAGTAGCGGCCGGGACGCTCGACCTCGGTCGTGATGATCGTGGCGGCGGCCTTGGTCCGCCGGTGGACCCGGATCAACGTGCGGACGTCCTCGGGGGTGGCCGGGTCGAAGTCGCCGTTCGCGATCAGCAGCTCGGATGCCCGCCCGGCCGCCCTCTCGGCCGCGAGGACGGCGTGGCCGGTCCCGAGCGCCTCGCCCTGCTCCACGAACACGGGCTCGGGAACGATGCCCCACGACCGGACGGCCTCGCGGACCTCCTCGGAGCCGTGGTGCACGACGATCACGATCTTCGACGGGCGCGCGGCGCGGATGTCCTGCAGCACCCACCACAGTGCGGAACGGCCGCAGATCGGGTGCAGCACCTTGGGCACGGCCGACTTCAGGCGCTTGCCCTTGCCTGCGGCGAGCACGACCGCAACGAGCGAGTTCGTCGGGGGCACGGTGTTCCTCTCGGTGGGCGGACTCCCTTTGTACCGGCGCCGCGGTCGGCCTGGCAAGAGAGCGTTCGTTCCGGGGGGAGGAGTCGAACCTCCATCGAAGGCTCCAAAGGCCCGCGTCTTGCCGTTAGACCACCCCGGACCGGCTCCCGATTATGCCGCGTCGACCGGGGGACACGACCGGCTCTGCCCCGTCGATCCCCGCCGCCAGCTCCCGGGCGTGGGCCTCGTCGCGTGCCAAGCCGATCACGCAGGAGCCGCTCCCGCTCATCAGCGCGCCGAGCGCACCCGACTCGATCAGGTCCCTCGCCGCCTCCCCGATCTCGGGGTGCCGCGCGGCGACGGGCCGCTCGAGGTCGTTGAACAGGAGGGGCCCGAGCGCCTCGGCGTCTCCCGCCGTCGCGGCGGCGAGCAGGCGATCGGGATCGGGGCCGGTCCCGGTCCCGTCCTCATCCCACCAACGATAGGCGTCGGGCGACCTCACGCCGAACCCGAACCGGACCAGCACCCAATGGAACGGCGGGACCTCGGCCGGCGCGAGTCGCTCACCCCGTCCACTCATCAAGACGGGCTCGCCGGACAGCATCGCCGGGACGTCCGAACCGATCCGTCCACCGATCTCCTCCAACGTCGCGACGTCGGCCTCGCACCCCCACAACTCGTTGAGCGCGAGCAACGTGGCGGCCGCGTCGGCGCTCCCGCCGCCGAGACCCCCCGCGATCGGGATCCGCTTCTCGATCTCCACCAGTGCGCCGGCGGCGTCGGCGCACGCGTCGGCGAGCGCGAGCGCGGCGACGAGCGCGAGGTTGAGCCCGCCCGGCGAGAGCGCCGGCCGGCCCGCGATCTCGACGCGGAGCTCCTCGGCCGGCCGGACCACGACGCGGTCGGCGAGCGAGATCGGGACGACCAGGCTCTCGATCTCGTGATACCCGTCCTCGCGTGTCGAGAGCACCCGCAGGAACAGGTTGATCTTGGCGTGCGCATCGCGCCGGATCGTCCTCCCGGTCACGGCGTCCAGCCCCGCTCGAGCATCGCCCGCGCGACCGCGGCGAACGCGTCCAGCCCGAGCCGCTCGGCGCGGACGTTCGGGTCGGGGTCGACCGCTCGCAGGATCTCGGCGGCATCCCCGGCGTCGCGGCCGAGCCGTCGGAGCGCGTTCGCCATCGTCTTGCGCCGCTCGGCGAACCCCTCGTCGACGACCGCGAACAGCGCCACCGGATCCACGTCGACGGCGGGCGGGCGGGGGTCGAGGCGGACGAGGACCGAGTCAACCTTCGGACGCGGCCAGAACACGTCGGCCGGCACCCGGCGCAGCACACGAGCGTCGGCCCCGTACGCGACCCGAACGCTCACCGCCGCGTAGGCCTCCTCGCCGGGGCGCGCGACGAGCCGCTCCCCCACCTCGCGCTGCACCATCACGACGTACCGGTCGATCGGCGCCGTCCGCAGGAGCTCCAACAGGAGCGGGACCGAGACGTTGTAGGGCAGGTTCGAGACCATCGACCATCGGTCGGCGCCGAGCGCGGTCGTCCAGTCGGTGCGCATCGCGTCGGACACCTCGATGCGGACGTTCGGGTAGGACCCGACGACCTCTCTCAGCGCTCGCGACAACCCACGATCCACCTCGATCGCGAGGACTCGGGCGCCCGCCTCGGCGAGCGGGACCGTCAGGGACCCGAGACCGGCGCCGACCTCGACGACCCGATCGCCTCGCCGAACGTCGGCGTCCGCGACGATCGCGCGGGCGAGGTTCGGGTCTGCGAGGAAGTGCTGGCCCCGGATCCTGGTCGGCCGGATCCCGTGGCGCGCCGCGAGGTCCTTCAGTTGGGAGCGGCCGAGGCCGTCCGCGCGCTCACCAGCTGAGCCGGACCCGACAGACGCCTTGGGAGAGCGAGGCGATACGGGCGAACGCCTCGTCGGAGAGGTCGATGATCCGTCCGCCGAAGGGTCCCCGATCGTTGATCACCACCTGAACGGTCTTGCCGTTCGCGATGTTCGTGACGGTGACCACAGTACCGAACGGGAGCCACGGGTGGGCCGCGGTGAGCCCGGTCCCCGGAGCGAACGAGTACCAGCTGGCCTCGCCGACCTGAATGCTCACGTCCTCGCCGTCGGTCTCGTGCACGACGCGGCCGACGAGGCGGTGGGCCGGGATCGCCTCCTGCAGGACGGTCCTGGTGAGCACCACGGTTTCGACGGCCTCCCCGTTCACGAACTTGATCTGCGTGCGCTCCACCATCAGGCCGTCGACGCCCGCGCGTTCCAGGCGGACCGCGCCGGGGCTCAGCGTGTCGGAGAAGCTCGTGGAGGTGGTGTACGGGATCGGGACGCGGACGTCGCGGGTTCGGAACGCCACCGCGTCGTAGCGGACGTTCATCCCATCCGTGAGGGGGGCCCTGGGTGACGGAAGGACGCGGTCGTCGCGGTCGGGTGTGATCCCCATGGCCGAGAGGAGCTCGCGAACGGTATCGGCGTTGGTGAGGACGTCGTGGTCCTTCCCCTTCACCACGACGTCTGCCGACACCCTCTGCGACCACCCGGCCGGATCTCCCGCGGAGAACCAGTCCTCGCTTGACCGCGACGCGAGCATCAGATGCGGCGCGGTCGCTCCCTCCATCACCCAGACCCCCACATCGCCGGGCCCGGGACCCGTGGTCCCGTCGAGCCAACCCCGCTCCACGATGACGGTCATCCCGTCCGCGAGCGAGGTCGGCGTCGGCGGCGTCACCAGGTCGCCGTACCCAACGAAGATCCCCTGAGCGTCGAGGAGCTCCCCGACGCTCGCGCTCATCGTTCGAACCGCCTCGGGCCGGCCCTTGTCCACCACGAGCGTCACGGTCTTCTGGATCGCGACGTACGTGAGCCCTCCCACGAGCAACACGCTCGCGAGCAGCGCGTTCCCCATCGCCTTGCGGGCCCGCAAACGGCGGACCCGCGACGGACGAACCGGCACCCTTCCTCCTCACGGAAGAAGGCTCCGGGGGGGAAGCGGCCGAGGCCGGAACCGAAGCCTTTCAACGAGCTACGCGGGCACCGTATCAAACCCTCAACTCTTACTGCAAACTTCAATCCCGGGGTTTTTCGGGTGCCTCCCCAAGCCTGGGAAAGGCGATCTTGGCGTTCTCGGCGGTGCTTTCCCTCACGATTTCCACAGATTCGTCCCGAGCCAGCGCAACGGACTCGATCACATCGAGGACGTTCGACGGCGCGTTGTCGCGGCCGCGGAGACGCTGTGGCGCGAGGAAGGGGCTGTCGGTCTCGACGAGGATCCGGTCGAGCGACACCGCCGCGGCGGCCTCGCGGAGGTGAGCGTTCTTCGGATAGGTGACGTTCCCGGCGAACGAGAGGAACCAGCCGCGCTCCGCGCACTCCGCGGCGATCTCGGCATCGCCGCTGAAGCAATGAAGCACCACGCGTCGGGCGGAACCCTCATCGAGCACTCGAAGGATCTCGGGCCAGGCGTCCCGGACATGGATCACGAGCGGAAGGTCGTGCGCCTTCGCGAGATTCATCTGCGAACGCAGCGCGCGTTCTTGGTCCCGTCGTGGGGAGCGCATGCGGAAGAAGTCCAGACCGCATTCACCGACGGCGACCACGAGCGGATTCGCGAGCAGCTCCTCGAGCTCGTCGGACGCTTCGTCGTCGAACGCGCTCGCGTCGTGCGGGTGCATCCCGGCGGTGGCGAAGACGCCGGGGAACGAGGCGGCCAGCTCGATCGAGCGACGGCTCGACCCGGGATCGATACCGACGCAGACGATGGTGTCCACACCCATCGCCCGAGCGGTCTGGACCGCCTCGGCGGGGTCGCCGTCGATCAGGAACAGGTGGCAGTGGCTGTCGACGGCACCGCTCTGCATCGGCGGTTCAGGGTTCGACCCGTCCACGGCCCGACCACACTACGCGTCGCCAGCGATCCTCGACCCCGGCTCGAAGATCCCCAACCACCGGGTCCTCCCGCCGGCCGCCGCTCTCGATCGGAACTCGAGGAGGTGAGTCCCACGTGAAACGTGACGGCGCGAACCCTCACTCAGGAGTCGAGCCGGGGGAAAAGTGCGTCGCCTTTGACGGTCTTGGTTCCGGGACGCAGGCCGCCCCAATCGGCGGCGTTCGGTAGCCGCTGCGCCTCGAGCGGCTCCTCGATCCCGAGCTGTTCCCACAACCGAGTCGCGGCCCCCGGCATGATCGGGCCGATCAGGATCGCCAGGATCCGCAGGGTCTCGGCGGACGCGTACAGGATCCCGGTGAGCTCTCGCCGGCGAGACTCGTCCTTGGCGAGGTTCCAAGGCTGGCGCTGCACCAGGTACCCGTTGGCCCGTCCGACGATCTCCCACGCCGCGGCCAGGGCCTGCGTGAGCGCGAGCTCGGCCATGTGCTCTTCGTACCGCCGGGCAACGTCGGCGGTCAGCGTCGGGAGGTCGTCCTCGACGCCCTCGGCCTCCGGCTTCGGCACCACCCCGTCGAAAGAGGAGGCGAGCATCGCGAGGATCCGGCTCGCCAGGTTGCCGAACCCGTTGGCGAGGTCGGCGTTGTGGCGATCGACCATCGACTCCCACGAGTAGTTGCCGTCCTGACCGAACTGGATCTCCCGCAGGAAGTAGTAGCGGTAGGAGTCCACGCCGAAGTGGTCGATCACCTCGAAGGGATGGCTCCCTATGCCCTTGCTCTTCGACATCTTCTCGCCGCCCACGTTGACGAACCCGTGACCGAAGACGGTTCTCGGCACCTCGAGCCCGGCGGCCATCAGGAGCGCGGGCCAGATCACCGCGTGGAACCGCGTGATGTCCTTGCCGATGATCTGGGCGTCCGGTGGCCACACCTCGTCGAAGAACGGCTCGTCGGTCCCGAACCCGACCGCGGTCGCGTAGTTCAGGAGCGCGTCCACCCACACGTAGATGACGTGGCGGTCGTCCCAGGGCAGCGGGATCCCCCAGTCGGTGCCCGTGCGCGAGATCGAGAGGTCCTGGAGCCCTCCGCGTACGAACGCGAGGATCTCATTACGCCGCGTCTCGGGCATCACGAAGGTTGGCCGCTCGTCGTATAGCTCCAGCAAGCGGTCCTGATACATCGAGAGAGGGAAGAAGTAGTTCTCCTCCTCCAGGTACTCCACGGGGATGCCGTGGATCGGGCACTTCCCGTCGATGAGCTCCTTCTCCTGCTTGAACTCCTCGCAGGAGGGACAGTAGGGCCCGCGGTACATCCCGAGGTAGACCTCCCCACGGTCGCGGAGTCGTTCGACGAAGCGCTGGACCCGCTCAGCGTGACGTTGCTCCGAGGTGCGGATGAAGTCGTCGTTCGAGATCGCGAGCCGGCGCCACACTTCGATCCACTTCGGGACCATGCGGTCGACCCACTCCTGGGGGGAGATGCCCTGCTCGGCCGACGCGCGCGCCACGTTGATGCTGTGCTCGTCCGTTCCGGTGAGGAAATGGACCCGCCTGCCCCTCGACCGCTGGTACCGCGCGAGCATGTCGCAGGCGATGATCTCGTAGGCGGTCCCGACGTGTGGCTCCGCGTTCACGTACGGGATCGCCGACGTCACGTAGAAGACGTCCTTGCCCATGGTCGGGTCATGGTAGCGGAGCCTCCCGCGAAGTCGGGTCCTCAGGGGACCGGGACGATGGCCACCTGGAGCTCGGCGGTCGGGATGTCGAGACACGGACCCTCGCCGAGCTCCTCCAGACCCGCCCGGTCTCCCGTGCCCCAGTCGGTCACGATCGGCATCGGGCTCATCAGCTGGACCGGATCGAAGATGTGGCCGAGACCGACCACATGGCCGAGCTCGTGCTGGAGCACCGTCCCCATCGACGGGGCGCGATGGAATGCGTCCTCCAGTCCGGCGCTCGCGTTGATCACGACGACCCCGCTCACGAACTGATCGGCGTCCAACCTGGTCGTGACGGGCATCGCGACGCCGAGGGCGCGTTGGACGCCCAACGCGCGCATCGCCGAACGAGACCGAAATGCGATCAAGACCGGTGACCAGTGCATCCCGTCGGTCGTGGCCGTGACGAAGTCCCTCGAGCCGACGAGGTCGTTCACCGACACGTGGACGACTCCGTCGAACTCGAACGCGAGGCCGCTCGGCCGGCTGATCCGACGGACCGCCTGGTTCACGTCGTCGAGCCCGGGTCGCTCCTCGAGGTCTCTGACGCGACGATGCGGACGACGCCTGAGAGCAGGATCAACGCGAGCCCGAGCGCAACCGTGAGGAACGCCTGACGTCGCCGGCGTGTCGGGGGCGCGGTTGCCGGGTTGGACCACGTGCGCGGGGCGGGCGGGACGGGAAGGACGGAGGAGAGGTCGGAGGGGAGGGGAGCTCGAGCCGGTTCATCGATCCGTCCGATCGTGATCCCGACGTGGTGCCTATCGTTCCATCGGCCGACGAACCTTACCGCTTGAGTCGCCAGGACGCGCCGAGCGTCGGTTCAGCCCGCCTGGCCCTCGCCCTCGCCCTCGACCAGGGCTCCGTAGATCTCGTTCGCGGATCCACCGCCTCGTCGGGCGACCGCGACGGCCGCCTCGCGCTTCCGCATCCCGTCCGCGACCAGCATGCGCGCCTCCTCGACCATCTCGTCCAGAGCGGGCGCACGCGCCTCGGGAGCTATGCGATCTGCCTCGACCGAGATGACCG
>DAIOFZ010000024.1:0-24671 GCA_036745475.1 Actinomycetota bacterium
ACTCGACTGCTGGACGCGGGGATCGACGACTGGGGCGGGGTCTCCCCGCTCACGCCCGACCACGTGAACCCGGAGCGCCCATGGCCGGCGATCGAGGAGATCGACCGCCGCACTGCCGAGCGCGGGCTCGTGCTCAGGGAGCGACTCACGATCCACCCGGAGTTCGCCCTCCGACCCGATCCGTTCCTCACGGGCAAGATGCGCGCTCCCGTCGCCGCCCTGATGGGCTCGGACGGCCTGGCGGCGGAGACGCTCGCGGCGCCGATCCGGTGGCAGGACCCCGAGGTCGCCTGGAAACCTCGGTCGATCGAGCTCACGTTCGCGAAGGCCGAGGGGGCAGGCGCGCGGGCGGACGCGGAGGTCGTCTACGGCGAGACCGACGTGCCCGAACGCACCCGGGCGTGGCACGCCGAGCGCGTGCCCCCACGCCGGCTCGCCGCAGAGATCCGATCGGGGCTCGCGAAGGCCGAGGCCCACCGGCCCCTGACCGACGGGGAGGCCCTCGCGTTGTTCCGGGCGGACGGGGACGACCTCGAGGCCCTGTGCGCGATGGCCGACGGTCTGCGGCGCGGCGCGGTGGGCGACGACGTCACCTACGTCGTGAACCGCAACATCAACTTCACGAACGTCTGCTACGTGGGGTGCCGGTTCTGCGCCTTCGCACAACGCGAGATCGACCCGGAGTCCTACACGCTCACGCTCGCCGAGGTGGCCGAGCGCGCCCGGGAGGCCGCCGCATGGGGATGCACCGAGGTGTGCATGCAGGGCGGCATCCATCCGGATCTGCCGGGTTCGTTCTACTTCGACCTGCTCGACGCCGTGAAGGCCGCCGCGCCGGAGATCCACATCCACGCGTTCAGTCCGATGGAGGTGTTGAACGGCGCCACCAAGCTCGGGATCTCGTTCCGCGAGTTCCTGCAGGAGTGCCGTCGCCACGGCCTGGGGACGATCCCGGGCACCGCGGCCGAGATCTTGGACGACGACGTCCGATGGGTGCTGACCAAGGGCAAGCTGCCCGCCGACGCATGGGAGGAGATCGTCCGAACCGCCCACGACCTGGGGATCCGCAGCTCATCGACGATCATGTTCGGGCACGTCGACGCGCCCCCGCACTGGGTTTTCCACATCCGGCGGCTCGCGCGGATCCAACGTGACACGGGCGGATTCACCGAGTTCGTCCCGCTCCCGTTCGTGCACCAGAACGCGCCCATCTACCTCGCCGGCAAGGCGCGACCCGGTCCCTCGTTCGACGACAACCGGCGGATGCACGCCGTCGCGAGGGTCCTGCTCGACGGAGTTATCCACAACGTTCAGGTCTCGTGGGTGAAGATGGGCGTCGGAGCGTGTCAGACGATGCTGAAGGGCGGTGCGAACGACTTCGGCGGCACCTTGATGGAAGAAACGATCAGCCGGATGGCCGGCGCAGAGTGGGGGATCCGCATGGAGCCTTCCGAGATCCGAAGCGCGATCACGTCGATCGGCAGGATGCCGGTCGAACGTTCGACCACGTATGAACGGTTGCAGCGCAACGCCAACGGGCATGGTCGTAACGCACCCATGGCACCGTCGAGGACCGCGGTCGGTCACCGAACACCCTCCGACGACCGTTTCCGTCAAGGAGATTGACCGAACCGGTCAACGAGATAGACCATCGAAATACTTCGCGCAACCCCTTGCACCTGCGCCCGAGCATGTATTCGATTGTTCCGGGGACGCATGTGGAGATGTCCGAGAACTCGAGTTTCCCTCTTGCCAAGAGGGGAGCAGATGGCCCAGAATCACACGCGTGTGATTTCGGGGAGGAAACGGGGACCACATGCATCACTACATCCCATGGCAGGAGCGGGCGCGGTGTCGGCAACACGATCCCGAGGTGTTCTTCCCCGAGAAGGGGGGTTCATCGAGAGAGGCCAAGCGGATCTGCGCCGATTGTCCGGTTCGCATCGAGTGCCTCAACTACGCCCTTCGCCGGGACGAGCGGTACGGGGTGTGGGGAGGGATGAGCGAACGCGAACGGCGACGCCTGAAGCGCATGGCGTCCTGACACCGATGGAAAGGGGGTGACCGATGTCTCCCGCGAAGAAGAGATCCACCGCGAAGCGCAAGACGGCGGCTCGCAAGCCAGCGGCGAAGAAGAAGACCGCTGCGCGCAAGACCACGCGTAAGAGGAAGACCGCCGCGCGCAAGCCGGCAGCGAAGAAGACGACGCGGAGGAAGACCACGCGGAGGAAGCCCGCAGCGAAGAAGACCGCTGCGCGCAAGACGACGCGGAGGAAGACCACGCGCAGGAAGACGGCCGCGCGCAAGCCGGCGGCCAAGAAGGCAACGCGCAGGAAGACCACACGCAGGAAGACCGCGGCCAAGAAGACTGCGGCCCGTAGACCGGCGAGAAGGCGGACCGCGAAGTAGCGGTAGCCGTCGGATCGCCGTTGGAGCTCGGAAGGGGGGCATCGCCCCCCTTCCGAGTGTTCGAACACCGGCGTGCTAGTCTGCGCGCCGCCTCAGGGCGGACTTCATGGCCACGACAACCGTCGATCGTTCTCCTGCTTCGCACGACGTCCGCTCGCCCAGGGTGCTCGTCGTGCTCGTCGCGCGCGACGCCGTCGCGTGGCTGCGGGGTTGCCTCGAGTCGCTCGCCGCGCAGACCCATCCGCGACTGGGCGTTGTCGCGGTGGACAATGGCTCCTCCGACGGCACGCTCCAGCTCCTGAGACAGGCTCTCGGCGAGGGGCGGGTGGTGGCGCTCGGGGACAACCGAGGCATCGCGGGCGCGCTGAGCGCCGCGACCGAGCTCCCGGCCGCCCGGGCCGCCGACTACCTCTTGCTGGTGCACGACGACGTGGCGCTCGCGCCGGATGCCGTCGAGCGCTTCCTCGAGGCGGCGGAGGGCATCAGGGGCCTGGAACGCGTCGGCGTGGTCGGCCCGAAGATCGTCGATTGGGACCACCCGAGGGTCCTGCGGGAGGTAGGGCGCTCGACCGACCGGTTCGGCCACCCCTATACCCCGCTGCAGGACGGCGAGCTCGACCAGGGGCAGTACGACCGAGTGCTCGAGGTCCTGTTCGTCTCCTCGGCCGTCATGCTGGTCTCGCGCGAGGCGTGGCAGCGGACGGGGCCGTTCGACGAGCGCTTCGCCGGTCACCACGACGACCTCGACTTTTGTTGGCGGGCCCGCCTGGCCGGGTTCCGGGTCCTCATGACCCCCCTCGCCACCGCCCGCCACCGGGACGCGACGTCCCGAGGCGAGCGACACGAGGAGCAGCCCTCGAGGAGCGCCCGCTACTACGCCGAGCGCGCCGCGTTGGCCTCGATGCTCAAGGACTATGGGGTCCTCACGCTGCTGTGGCTGCTGCCGGTGTACATCGTGCTCGGACTTGCCCGGATGGTCTACCTGGCCCTGTCGCGGCGCTTCGAGGACGCCTTCGACCTGCTCGGGGCCTGGGGGTGGAACCTCCGGCACCTCCCCGGGACGCTCCGCAGACGGATCCGAGCCCAATCCATCCGTTCGGTGGCCGACCGCAGGATCCGCCCGTTCATGGCGTCCTCCTTCCGGCTCCCCAGGTGGTTCGAGCGCGCGGAGGAGTTCCTGGAAGAGGGCCTGGAGGAGCTCGACGACGAGGAGCTCGGGCGCCCGCTGCCCCGCCGGGCGGCCACGGTGGCGGCCGGCCACCCGGTCCTGCTCGGGTCGATCCTCGCGATCGGTCTCGGGGCCCTCGCGGTGCGCAGCTTCGTCGGCCCCGAGGTGCTTCAGGGCGGGGCGCTCGCAGCGTTCCCGGCCGACCTCGGCGACTTCTTCCGCGAGTTCGGCTCGGGGGTCCGGACGACGGTGCTCGGCGGCGTCCAGCCCGGGAGCCCGGCCCTCGCCGGGCTCGGGGCGGGATCGTGGGTGGCCTTCGGGAGCACGGCGCTCGCGCAGAAGATCCTGCTCGGCGCGATGCCCGCGCTCGCGGGGGTCGCGATGTATCGGGGGACGGCGCGCCAGACGGGCTCGCCGGGCGCGGCCGTGGTGGCCGCGACCGCGTACGTGCTCTCCGCCACGATGCTCTGGGGCTTCTCCGAGGGGCGGCTGTCCTTCCTGGTCGTGCTCGCGACCCTCCCGCTCGCGTGGGACCGGATCGACGCCGCGTTCGCCCGGCGTGCCCCGGAACGTCCGTTCCGGTTCGGCGTCGGGCTGGGCGTGGCGTTGTCGATCGGCGCGGCGTTCGCCCCGGCGATCGTCCTGCCCGTCGGGCTGTTCGTGCTCGTGAACCTCGTCGCCGGTCGGCGCCGCGATCGCGGGTCGGCGCTGGTCGCGCTCGCCGCGCTCTCGGCCGCCTTGCTCGCGTTCCCCGTCGTGATCGCCGCGTGGGGCGATGCGGCCTCGGCACTCGGCTCCGAGATCGGGACGACGGACCCATGGTCGCTCCTCCGGCTCGCCCCGGGGACGGGACCCGGGACATGGGCCGTCTGTGCGTTCTTGCCGGTCGCCGCGATCGTGTGCTTCGCCGGCGCGGGAGATCCGCAGCGCGGCCGGGCGTGGCGGGCGCTGGTGGTGGCGCTCTCGGGGACCCTGCTCGCGTGGGCCTCGGGAGCCGGGCATCTGCCGGCGGCGCTCACCAACGCGCCCGCGTGGATCGCGGCGGCCGCCGTGGCCGAGAGCGCGCTGGTCGCGTACGGGCTCTCGACCTTCGGCAAGGGTCTGGAACGGCAGGCGTTCGGCGCTCGTCAGCTGGGGGTGGCGGTGCTGGCCGTGGTGCTCTCGGTCGGGATCGCCGCGCAGGCCCTCCAGGTCACGTTCGCCGACTGGGAGGTGCGCCCCGGCGGGCTCCCGCCCGCGTGGCCGGTGATCGCCTCGAGCGCGCCGGGGCCGTTCCGGATCCTGTGGCTCGGCGATCCGGACGGCGATCGGTTCCCCGCTCCCGGAGGCGATCCCATCTCGCTGGCCGAGGCCGGCGAGCGGACCGTGCGGTTCGGTCTCACCGACCGCGAGGGAGTGACCGCGCTCGATGAGGGCCGGGCGCGGTCGGGCAGGGGCTACGACGAGCTCCACGGTGTCCTCGAACGGCTGCTCGCCGGTGGCACCCGGCACGCGGGCGCGTTGCTCGGCCCCTTCGGCGTCCGGTTCCTGATCGCCGAGGAGGGCGACCTCCCGCCGGAAGTCTCGGAACTCCTGTCCGAGCAGCTGGATCTGGACCGCGTCCCCGCGGGCGGACTGACGATCTTCCGCAACGCGGCCGCCCTGCCGACCGCGTTCGTGTCGTCCGACGCGCCGGTGTCCGATCGCTGGGACCTGGTGGCGATCGAGGCCTCGCCCACCGTGATCGCGCGCGAGCTCGGCGGCGGCGGCGCGTCCTTCACGGGAGCCGCCGACGCGCCCGGCCACGTCGTGGTGACCCAGCAGTTCGACGCGGGCTGGCGGGTCGAGAACGGCGGCGAGGTGCTGGCGCCCTTCCCCGGCTACGGCTGGGCGATCGCCGCGCCCGTGCAGGCGGGGACGGTGGCCGTCCGCTTCACGGACCAAGGGATCCGCACCGTCGAGCTCTTCCTGCTCGCGTTGCTGTGGGGCGCCGCCCTCTGGGTGACGCGGAAGCCGGGGTCCGCGTGAGGAGGCTGCAACCCCTGGTCGCGCTTATCGTTCCGGTCGCACTGCTGGCCGGCGCGGCGTACGCCGACCGCGATGCCACACCTCGGACGTTCGCGCCGTCGAGCGAGGTCCGTGCCACCTCGGGTGCATGGTTCTGCCCGCACGGCGGCGGACCCAAGGGGTGGGACGTCCGGCTGCAGGTGGCGAACCCGGGGGAGCGGAGCGCGACGGTCCGGGTCCGGTCCCTCGACGGGCACAAGCCCGTTCAGCCGGAGACGTTCGAGGTGCCGGCCGGCGGGTTCGTGCAGATCCCGGTCGCATCACGAGGCCGCGAGCGCTCGTCGATCGTCGAGTGGTTCGGCCAGTGGGTGGCCGTGGGGTGGCTCAGCCACGCCGGTGGGGGCGAGGGGGGCGTGGCCGCCGAGCCGTGCTCCCCGGCGGCCGGGGGTCGCTGGTTCCTGCCGGACGGGGCGACCGACGTCGAGAGGGACCACGACTACGTCGTGGTGATGAACCCGTTCGCGGGCGAGGCCGTCTTCTCGATCACCCTGCTGTCCGAACGCAAGGATCCGGTGCGACACGGATCGCTCACCGACGTCGCTCTGCGGCCCTTCCGCAGCATCGCGTTCGACCTGGGCGACGTGGTCCTCGGCGAACCCACCGTCTCCGCGCTCGTCGAGGTCTCCGTCGGACGGGTCGCGGCCGCGACGCTCGGCGTCTCGGACGCCGGCGGGATCAGGTCTGCCCTCGGGTACCTCGGGTCGCCCCCGGGGGCGCTCACCTTCCCCGGCGGCGCGGACGCGGGCCGAACACAGCTCGTCGTGATGAGTGCGGGCGCGGGCAACGAGGGGGCTCGGGCCTCGATCGACGGCGACATCCTGGTCCAGGATGGACCGTCGCAGGTGTTCGCCGGTCTCGCGGAGGCGAGCATGCCTGCCGCCTCCGCTCGGACCTTCCAGTCCACTACCTCGGGGCCGACCTCGGTGCGCCTCACCGTGTCGGGGCAGGACGTGGCGTCCGTCCGGCGCACGTTCGGGGTGGTCTCGGACCAGGCGTCCGTCACCGGGGCCCTGCCCGCGTCGTCGTGGATCGTGCTGCCCGCCGTCGCCGGGGAACCCTCGAACCCCGCCATCGTCCTGACGAACCCGGGCATCGAGTCCGCGGTCGTGAGGCTCAGTTTCCTGTCCCCGGGACCCGCCGAGCAGATCAGCGTGAGCGTCCCGCCGGGCTCGACGGTGGAGGCGCCCGAGGGGTTCCTCCGGGTGGCCCCCGAGGCCGGGGTGAGGGCGGAGGCGGTATCGGGAACCTTCATCCCGGCGGCGGCGTCCTACTCGCTCGGGCACGACGGGTTCGCGACCTACGCGGTCGCGCTCGGGATCGCGATGCCCGAAGGCGTCGTGTAGGCCTTCCTGAATCCCCGTCCTGTCCGCAAGCGGGCCGGGTCTGGACGCCCGGCACGCCGGATAGGATGATGTGTCTTGCGGCAACCGCCGTGAGGTTCGCTCTCGCGAGAACGGGGTTCGAGACGGTGGCACGATCGAGGCATCGGCAGGGCGGACGATGGGTGGTCGCCGCGGTGACGCTCGGCGTGCTCGCGGTCGTGACGGCCGGGACCACGCTCGCGGCCTACCAGTACGACGCCTCGACCTCGGAGCGGATCCTGCCGGGCGTGTCGGTTGATGGCGTCGACGTGAGCGGCATGAAGCGCGACGAGGCGGCACGGACCCTCCGCGAGCTCGCCGAGCAGACGCTCTACAGCGAGCTGGTCGTGCAGGCCGCCGGCCATAGCTGGAACGTCACGCCGGCCTCGCTCGGGATGACGGCCAACGTCGAGGGGGCGGTCGCGAGGGCTCTCGCGGTGGCGGATGACCTCTCGCTCACGTCGCGCGTCTACCACCGGCTGCGCGACGTCCCGGTCAACGTGTCGCTCGACCTGCGGTTCGACGAGCACCGGGGCGAGGTCAAGGCATTCGTGCAGCAGGCGTTCGACGAGGTGGCGGTGCCAGCGGTCGACGCCCGGTTCGCGCTCGTCGACGGCGAGCTCGTGACGAATCGGTCGCACACCGGCCGGGAGCTGGCGATCGGCGCCGCCACCGACCAGATCCTCGAGGCCCTCGGGCAGCGGACCGACGCGGTCGAGGTCCCGGTCCGAACGGTCGAGCCCTCGGTCACCACGGCCGGGCTCGGTCAGTCGATCGTCGTCGATCTCTCGGAGAACCAGCTTTATCTGTACGACGGGCTCAAGGTGGTGGCTGATTACCCGGTCGCGACCGCCGCCGCCGACTACACCACGCCCGTCGGGACGTGGGAGGTCGTGGACAAGCGCGAGAACCCGACCTGGTACAACCCCGCGGAGGACACATGGGGCGCCGACCTGCCCCCGGAGATCGAGCCCGGTCCGGGCAACCCGCTGGGCAGCAGGGCGATCTACCTCAACGCCCCCGGGATCCGTATCCACGGGACCTATAGCTCGTCGTCGATCGGCACGTACGCGTCGCACGGCTGCATCCGGATGTACATCTCGGACTCGGAGGAGCTGTTCGATGTCGTCGACATGGGCACGCGCGTCATCATCAAGCCCTAGCCGCGGGTCGTTCCTGTCACTCTTCCTGCGCGCTCCGAGCGATCCACCCTTGCGCGAGCGCTCGGCACCCGATACGTTGCTTGGGTACTCCGTGGAGACCAAAGGGGCGACCCGGCGGCCACCGCGGAGTACATCTCGTTGCGGTTCGTCCCGACCCCCAGGCCCGGCTTCCCACCGACCCCCGCCGCGTCCCCGACCTCGCGCTCGTTGCTTGAAATCACATCCGTGTGATCTAGCATGCCCCCGTGCGGACCTGTTCGAGGATCGGCTGCTCGGTGCCCGCGTCCACCACGGCGCTGGTTCGCTACGAGGCGCGCGAGATCGAGCTGACGCCCCTCGTCGACGAGCCCGACCCCCATCTCGTCGACCTGTGCTCGGACCACGGGGCCCGGCTCACACCCCCCCGCGGGTGGACGATCGCGGACAAGAGGCTCCGACAGGCCGTCTGGGCCTGAGTCGCCGGCGATCGTGACCGTTCGGCGTAGCCGGACCATCCCCCGGATGACCGGTCGGACCCTTTTCCGGAGGATGTTCCGGAGCCCGCGGTGACCCCCCAGAGTTGAGCGCGTCGGGCTATGGGCTCCGAGGCTCGTCGGGGCCGAGGATACGTGCATGAACGACAAGCACGAAGGCTCCTGCCCCGTCTGTCATCAAGGCGACCTGATCACGATCTCGATGAACGTGAGCGCCAACGATCTGTCCTTCACCACCTGCCACATGTGCGAGTCGAAGTGGTGGTACCGGGACGGCGAGAGCGTGCCGCTCCGCTCGGTCATCGGCTCGGTGCTGCAGCCCCGAACCTGACGGCAGGGGTTCAGTACGATGCGGTGACCGTGTCGCCGCACCGAGATCTCGGACGCCTCTTCAAGGCGTACGACGTCCGCGGCGTCGTCCCCGACGAGCTCGACGAGGATCTCGCGCGCTCGATCGGGGCCGCGTTCGCCGAGTGGTCCGGGGTCGAGGCCGTCGCGATCGGGAGGGACTGCCGCCTCTCGTCCCCATCGCTCGCCGCCGCGCTCGGCGATGGCATCACGTCCCGAGGGGCCGACGTCATCGACATCGGGCTCGCCTCGACCGATCTCCTGTACTTCACATCCGGCTCGCGCTCGGTCGCGGGCATCATGCTGACCGCGAGCCACAACCCTCCCGAGTACAACGGGATGAAGTTCTGCCTCCCCGGCGCCAGGCCCGTCGGGCAGGACACCGGCCTGGGTGAGATCCGCGACCTGACCGAGCGCCGCGCGTTCGCGCCGCGCGCGGCTGCGGGCACCGTGCGGCGCCAGGAGATGCTCGAGGCGTACGTCGAGCACGTGCTCTCGTTCGTCGACGTGTCGGCGATGCGACCGCTCACGGTGGTGGCCGACACGGCCAACGGCATGGGAGGACTGGTGGTCCCTCCGGTGTTCGAGCGTCTCCCGATGACCCTGGTGCATCTGTACCCGGAGCTCGACGGCACGTTCCCGAACCATCCCGCCGACCCGATGGACCCGGAGAACCAGCGAGACCTCAAGCGCGAGCTCCTCGGCCGAAGGGCGGACGTCGGGTTGGCGTTCGACGGCGACGCGGACCGCGTGTTCCTGGTCGACGAACACGCGGACGGCGTGAGCGGCTCGGAGGTCACCGCGCTGGTAGCGACGGCGATGCTCGAGCGCCATCCTGGCGCGAAGATCGTCTACAACCTGATCTGCTCCTGGGCCGTGCCCGAGGTGATCCGGGAGCACGGGGGTGAACCTATCCGAACGCGGGTCGGTCACTCGTTCATCAAGCAGGTGATGGCCGAGACCGGGGCCGTCTTCGGCGGGGAGCACTCCGGCCACTACTACTTCCGCGAGAACTACCGAGCGGACTCGGGGTTGATCGCGGCGGTCGTGGTGCTCGAACGGCTCTCGCGTTCGCCCGAGCCGCTATCGGCGGTGCTGACGCCGTTCCGCCGGTACCACGACTCGGGTGAGATCAACTCGCGCGTGGACGACTCGAAAGCCAAGATCGAGGAGCTCGCCGGCGCGTACCGAGACGGCCGCCCCGACCGCACGGATGGGCTGACGGTAGAGTTCGAGGACTGGTGGTTCAACATTCGGCCCAGCAACACCGAACCGCTCCTGCGGCTGAACGTGGAGGCGAGGACCGAGGAGCTCCTGGGGGAGAAGACCTCCGAGCTCCTGGAGCTGATCCGCGAAGGAGGACCGACGTGACACTCGACGCCGAGCTGCTCGAGATCCTGGTGTGCCCGAACGATCGGGGTGAGCTCGACTACCAGCTGGACCCCGAGATCCTCGTGTGCCGGACGTGCGGGTACCGGTACCCCGTGCGCGACGGCATCCCCGTCATGCTGATCGATGAGGCCGAGAAGCCCGCGACCGGTCGGACCGCGCGCAGACCCACGGCCAAGAAGAAGGGCAGGTGACCGTTCTCGACGACCCCGCGGCGCTGCGCGCCGCCGACCCGGGCGGGATGCTCGACCTCGTCGTGCGCCTGGGTGACCACTGCCGCGAGGGCTACGCGCTCGGTCTCGCGGCGCGACCCCTCCCCGAACCCGACGGGATCACCTCCATCGTGGTCTGCGGGATGGGTGGCTCGGCGATCGCCGGCGACGTCGTCGCCGCGCTCGCGGCGCCACGCCTGCGGCTGCCGGTGCTGACGGTTCGCGCGCCGCAGCTTCCCGAGTTCTGCGGGCCCCACACCGTGGTCGTCGCCTCCTCGTACTCGGGGGACACGGCAGAGACCCTCGCACTGTTCGAGGAGGCCGTCGCCCGGGGGTGCCCGCTCGTCGCGATCACCGCGGGAGGTGAGCTCGACCGGCGCGCGGACGAGCTCGGGATCGGCCGCGTGATCGTGCCCGGAGGCCTGATGCCGCGAGCGGCGTTCGGCTACCTGTCGCTCGGAGCGCTCGGTGCGCTCGAGGCGATGGGGATCGTGCCTACGTACGCCGACGACGTCGAGGAGTCGATCGAGGAGTTGGCGGGCGTGGTCTCGGACGCGGGACCCGACGTTCCGTCGGTGTCGAATCCGGCCAAGGAGCTCGCGCACGCGATCGGCGATCGCGTTCCCGTCGTCTGGGGCGCCGAGGGGATCGGCGCGGTGGCGGCGACCCGCTGGATGTGCCAGTTCAACGAGAACGCCAAGGTGCCCTCGTTCGCGGCCGCCCTGCCAGAGCTCGATCACAACGAGGTCGTCGGATGGTCGGAGGATCGCGGGACCGGATTCGCGGTGATCGGGCTCCGTCATCCGGGGGAGCACGGCGACGTCGCCCCGCGCTTCCCGCTCTCGCTCGACATCGCGCGGAGCTCGGGCGCGTCGGTCCACGAGGTCGGGAGCCGGGGGCGTTCGGAGCTCGCGAGGCTGCTGACGCTCGTGCAGTTCGGCGACCTGGCGTCCACGTACCTCGGCATCGTTCGCGGCGTCGATCCGTCGCCGATCGAGGCCATCGCGGACCTGAAGCGCGCGCTGGCCCAGGCATGAGCGAGATCCGAACGCTGCCCTCGCCCGGGGACGGGGTCTCGGAGCGCATCGCGGAGGCGATCCGCGAGCGGTCGCCGCTCGAGCCTGTCGTCGGGGTCGTGCTCGGCTCGGGGCTCTCGGAGGCCGTGGAGACGGTGCGCGCTGCCGCGGTCGGCGAGCAGGCGGATCTCCCGTACGCGGATCTCCCGGGGTTCCCGACGACGACGGTGATGGGTCACGCGGGACGGCTGTGGCTCGGCAGCGTCGGCGACCGCGGGGTCGCGATCTTCCAGGGCCGGATCCACTTCTACGAGGGCCACGGGATGGCGCTGGCTTCGATCACGTCGCGCGTGGCGGCCGAGCTCGGGGCCCGCGCGATGGTGCTGACGGCGGCCACCGGGTCGGTGGACCCCGACATCGAGGCGGGGACGCTCGTGGTCCTGCGGGACCACCTGAACCTGATGGGGGAGAACGCCCTCACCGGGTGGCGGTATCCGGACGGCTCGCCGGCGTTCGTCGACGTCTCCCAGGCGTACGACCCGGAGCTGGCGGACCTGGCGCTCGCCTCGGCGCGGGCGCACCTGGGGGGGACGGATCCGGGTCGCATCCGCGAGGGGGTGTACGCGGCGCTCGCCGGGCCGGCGTACGAGACGCCCGCCGAGACCCGCATGCTGCGGCAGTTGGGGGCCACGGTCGTCGGCATGTCGACGGTCCCCGAGGCCGTCGCCGCCCGAGCCCTCGGGATGCGCGTGCTGGGCCTCGCGTTCGCGACCAACGCCGCGGGGGTGGAGGTCTCCCACGAGGACGTCCTGGCCGCGTCCAGGGCCGCGGCCGGGACGATCGGCCGGGTCATCCTGGAGCTCGTGGAACGCTTCTGACGTGGATCGCACAGGGAAGGGAGAGGTGGACGCATGGATTGCGACGTGAGGGACCTGGGTCTGGCGCAGCAGGGCCGCGAACGGATGGAGTGGGCCGCGGGCGAGATGGGCGTGTTGGCGCTGATCCGGGCCCGGTTCGAGAAGGAACGTCCCCTGGAAGGCATCCGCATCGCGGCCTGCCTGCACGTCACGACCGAGACCGGGAACCTCGTGGAGACGCTCACGGCGGGCGGGGCGGACGTGTCCCTGTGCGCGTCGAACCCGCTCTCGACCCAGGACGACGTGGCCGCCGCATTGTGCGAGCAGAGCGATGTCGGCGTGTACGCGATCAAGGGCGAGGATCACGAGACGTACTACCGGCACATCGAGGCGGTGCTCGATCTGCGCCCGCAGATCACGATGGATGACGGCGCGGACCTCGTCTCGCTGCTGCACCGCGAGCGCGGTGACCAGGTCTCGGACGTGATCGGCGGGACGGAGGAGACCACGACCGGCGTGATCCGCCTTCGCGCGATGGCCTCGGACGAAGCGCTGCGGTACCCGATCGTGTCGGTCAACGACGCCAACACGAAGCACCTGTTCGACAACCGGTTCGGCACGGGGCAGTCGACGGTCGACGCGATCATGCGCTCGACCAACCTCCTGCTCGCGGGTCGCACCTTTGTCGTCGCCGGCTACGGGATGTGCGGGCGCGGCGTGGCCTCGCGGGCGAGGGGGATGGGCGCGCACGTCGTGGTCACCGAGGTCGATCCGCTGCCGGCGCTGGAGGCCGCGATGGAGGGCTACCGCGTCCTCCCGCTGCGCGAGGCCGCCCGGATCGGCGACGTGTTCGTCACGGTCACCGGCGACACGAGCGTGATCCGGCGCGAGCACCTCGAGGTCATGAAGGACGGCGCGGTCCTCGCGAACGCGGGTCACTTCGACGTCGAGATCGACAAGGATGCGCTCGCGGAGCTCTCGGGAGGTCGCGTGCGACGGATCCGAGGGTACGTTGACGAGTACACGATGGGGGACGGCCGTCGTCTGCATCTCCTCGGCGAGGGGCGCCTCGTGAACCTCGCCGTGGCCGAGGGCCATCCCGCGGCCGTGATGGACATGTCGTTCGCGAACCAGGCCCTGTCGGTCGAGTGGATCGTCAAGGGTCGCGGGACGCTGGCTCCCGGTGTGTACCCGGTCCCGACCGAGATCGACGAGGAGGTCGCGAAGCTGAAGCTCCAGGCGATGGGGGTGGAGATCGACGCGCTCACGGCCGAGCAGCGGGACTACCTGAGCTCGTGGCAGCAGGGAACCTGATCCTCGTGTCGGGGGGCCGTGCCCGGTGAGCGACCCGATCTCGGTCCGCGCCCGGTTCGAGCGCTTCCCGGCTACGGTCAAGGGCGCGTTCATCCTGCGCGGCGAGGACGCGAACCCTCACCAGGTGGTGGTCGGCAGCGCACGAGTCGCGGCCCTGGGGGCCGGCGGCTCCAGCCCAGTGCCGATGGCGCCGGTGACCCTCGACGTGGTCCCGCACCGGGACGTGTTCGTCCCGTTCGAGCTCCCGCTGTCCGAGCTCGAACCCGGCTGGTACACGCTCGTGTGCGACGTCGACATCGACGGGTCGCCCGCGACGTACGACGGGGGCCGGCGCTTCTCCGTCCCGTGGCCGCGCGCCACGGTGCGCCGTGGAGCGGTGAAGGTCGGTCGTCACGTCAAGCTCGAGGAGGCGACGATCCACGTCGAGCAGGTGGACTGCGCCGGCGACTCGATCAAGGTGCACCTGCGCGTCGAGCCCGCGGCGCAGGTCACGTTGAAGCTGTTCGCCGACGGGCGTCGGCTACAGGTGCTCGAGCTGGAGTTCGACGAGGTGACCGGACGCGGCAAGGCGACGGCGTACCCGTTGATGCGGACCGACGGAGCGCTGCGGGTCGAGCTCAGGGGGCGCGGCAAGGGCTCGGGGGCGGCGGTCGACATCCCACTGCCGTGACGCCGGGTGTCGGGAGCGCGGGGTAGCGTCCGTGCATGCCGCTCCCGCTGCTCGACGTGCTGTTCCCCAACAGATGTGCGGGGTGCGGTTCGGGACCGTGGCCGTTCTGCTCCGCGTGCCGTTCGGAGCTCGTGGTGCTCTCGCCACCGTGGTGCGAGCGATGCGGGGCGCCGGCGTCGCGCCCCGTCGCCTCGTGCCGTGACTGTCCGCCCGACGCGATCGCGATCGCGCGGGCTCCGTTCGGCTTCGACGGGCCGATCCGTCGCGCGATCCACCGTTTGAAGTTCGGGGGGTGGCGCGCCGTCGCGGATGCGCTCGGGGTCGCGATGACCGAGGTCTGGGCCGACATCCTGTGGACGCCGAGCGCACTCACGTGGGTTCCGCTGTCCCGAGAGCGGCTCGCGGCGCGCGGCTACGACCAGGCCCGGGCGCTCGCGCGGGCGGTCGCCCCCAGGCTGGGCGTACCGGCCGTCCCGCTCGTCCGGCGCCTCGGAGACCCGGGACCGCAGGCTCGCCGCGGGGCGGTCGCGCGGCGCGAGGCGATGCGCGGGGTGTTCGGGGCCGAGGGCGCCTCCGGAGAGGTCGTGCTCGTCGACGACGTGCTCACCACCGGCGACACCGGCGGGGCGTGTGCCGCCGCGCTGCTCGAGGCCGGGGCCGAGGCGGTGGGGCTGCTGACGGCGGCCCGGGCCGTGTCCTCGGCGCGGCGGCCCAGGCCTATACTCGGCCGCGGGCTCGCGTCCGGGTCTGTGGTTGCCCCGGGGAACGGATCCCCGGCAGTCGATGCCAGCCGCGGGCGAAGCGACCCACGTAAGCCGACCCTTGGTCGGTGAGCATGGCGCGGTTTAGATGTAAGTCCTGCCCCACGGGGGAGACCCCGGCGGGAGAGGGTGCGAAGTCGTCCGATGGGCGGCGATCATCCCGGCAGGCGGATGTGGGGCCAAAGACCAGGTCAGCCGGACGCGGGCCTCCGTCGCTCGGGGCCGCAGAGCGGAGCGGGTCGGGCTCGGGGTACGTTCGCAGGGGACATGAGGAACGGCCCAACGGGAGCGGCCGAGGAAGGCTCCCGGGGGAAGGCGCCCAGGCGAAGAGCCCAGGGGAAGAGCCCAGGGGAAGAGCCCAGGGGGAAGAGCCCAGGGGGAGAGATGGAGTTCGTCCTCATAGGCCGGGGGGAACGCGTGGCCCGGCGCCTCCGCCAGGTGACCGAGCACAAGCTCGCCAGGCTCGAGCGGATCGAGCCCCGGATCACCCGTCTCGAGGTCGAGGTGATCGCCGAGAAGAACCCGCGGCGCGGCGGCATCCACCGTGTGGAGGCGGTCGCCGCGTCGCCCCGCAGGTCCTACCGTGCCCACGCCGAGGCGAGGGACGTGGAGTCCGCACTCGACGTGGTGGCGGAGCGGCTCGAGCGCCAGATCCGCGACCACCACGAACGTCGGCTGGCTTGGCGGAACGCGGGTGCCGGTCGCATAAGATCCGCCCAGCCGCCCGGCGGGACCACCGAGCCAGAGCTCAGGAGCGCGGAGTGACCGACAAGGCCGAGACCGGCAAGGCCGTGACCGGGCCGGAGAAGCTCCGGGTGCTCGTGTGCGATGACCACGCCCTGTTCCGGCGTGGGCTGAAGATGGTCCTCGACGAGGAGCCCGATCTCGAGCTGGTCGGCGAGGCCTCGGACGGGGCCGAGGTGGTCGTTCGCGCCCAGGAGCTCATGCCCGATGTGATCCTGATGGACGTCCGTATGCCGAAGCGTTCCGGGATCGAGGCCGCCGGCGAGATCAAAGACTCGCTGCCGCACGTCAAGATCCTGATGCTCACGATCAGCGACGACGAGGCGGACCTGTACGAGGCGATCAAGGCGGGCGCCTCCGGCTACCTGCTGAAGGAGATCCCGATCGAGGAGGTTGCCGATGCGATCCGTTCGGTCTGGGCCGGGCAGTCCCGGATCAGCCCGTCGATGGCGAGCAAGCTGTTGACCGAGTTCGCGGCGATGAGCAAGGCCTCCGACGAGAAGCCCCAGATGCCGGCGCCCAAGCTCACGGATCGCGAGATGGAGGTGCTGCGGCTCGTTGCCCAGGGGCTGAACAACCGGGACATCGCCGGGAGGCTGTTCATCTCGGAGAACACAGTGAAGAACCACATCCGCAACATCCTGGAGAAGCTCCACCTCCATTCGCGCATGGAGGCCGTCGTCTACGCCGTGCGCGAGAAGATGATCGAGATCACCTGAGGTCGTTGTCGCCGCCCCGATCGGTCCGGCGCCGGCGCCTGGACGGCTGAGAACGCCGGCCGGAGGCCGGGTGCCCCGGTCGGGTTCGAGACCTCCGGTACCATAGGGGTTCCAACCCCTCCACACCGAGGCGAAGCATGGTCATCGAGAAGCTCGGCCAGATCGGCGAAGGCCGGAAGAAGAAGCAGCTCGCGCAGATCGCAGGGCTGGTCAACACCTACGAGCCCGAGGTCGAGGACCTCTCCGACGCCGAGCTCGCCGCCAAGACCGCCGAGTTCCGCGAGCGGCTCGAGGTGGGGGAGACGCTGGACGACCTGCTGCCCGAGGCGTTCGCGTCCGTCCGGGAGGCCGCGAGGCGGACGATCGGGCAACGGCACTTCGACGTCCAGGTGATGGGCGCGGTCGCGCTCCACCAGGGCAACATCGCCGAGATGAAGACTGGTGAGGGCAAGACCCTAACCTCGACGATGGCGGCCTACCTGAACTCGCTCGCCGACGGCGTGCACGTCGTTACGGTCAACGACTACCTGGCCAAACGCGACTCGGAGTGGATGGGCCCGATCTACCGGGCGCTCGGCGTCTCGGTGGGGCTGATCCAGTCACAGATGTCGCCGTCCGAACGCCGTCCGGCCTACGCGGCCGACATCACCTATGGCACGAACAACGAGTTCGGGTTCGACTACCTCCGCGACAACATGGCGATGCGACCCGAGGACATGGTGCAGCGCGGCCACGCCTACGGAATCGTGGACGAGGTCGACTCGATCCTGATCGACGAGGCCCGGACCCCGCTCATCATCAGCGGCATGGTGGCCGACAGCGCGAAGTGGTACCAGACGTTCGCGCGCCTCGCGCCCCGGCTGAGGCGGGACGACGACTACGAGGTCGACGAGGCGAAGAAGACGATCGCGGTGACCGAGGCCGGCGTCGCGAAGGTGGAGGAAGCCCTCGGCCTCGACAACCTGTACGAACACGTGCACACGCCGCTCGTGCACCATCTGCAGAACGCGCTGCGCGCGAAGGAGCACTACCACCGCGATGTCGAGTACATCGTCACGGGTGGCGAGGTGAAGATCGTCGACGAGTTCACGGGTCGCGTGCTCGAGGGCCGGCGGTACTCCGAGGGGCTCCACCAGGCGATCGAGGCGAAGGAGGGCGTTCGGATCAAGGAGGAGAACCAGACCCTCGCGACGATCACGATCCAGAACTACTTCAAGATGTACGAGAAGCTCGCGGGCATGACCGGTACGGCGAAGACGCAGCTCGCCGAGTTCCAGTCGGTCTACGACCTCGACGTCGCCGAGATCCCGACCAACCGGGAGATGATCCGCGACGATCAGCAGGACCTGATCTACAAGACCGAGGACGCGAAGTGGAACGCGGTCACCGAGGACATCGCGGAGCGCCACGAGCAGGGCCAGCCGATCCTCGTCGGCACGGTCTCGATCGAGAAGTCCGAGAAGCTGTCAGCGCTGCTGAACCGCCGCGGTATCGAGCATCACGTCCTCAACGCGAAGAACCACGAGAAGGAGGCGATGATCGTCGCCCAGGCGGGCCGCCTCGGCGCCGTCACGGTCGCGACGAACATGGCCGGCCGAGGCGTCGACATCCTGCTGGGCGGCAACCCCGAGTACCTCGGCCGCCAGGAGATGGCGGCCCGGGAGTGGGACAACGACCGCTACCTCCTGTTCGAGATGGAGCCGGAGGAGCGGGTCGAGTACGAGGCTGAGTACGACCCGGTCTTCCGCAAGCTCAAGCAGCAGACCGATGCGGAGCACGACGAGGTCGTCGCGGTCGGCGGGCTGTACGTCCTGGGCACCGAGCGGCACGAGTCGCGACGCATCGACAACCAGCTGCGGGGTCGCGCCGGGCGACAGGGCGACCCGGGGGCCTCGCTGTTCTACCTCTCGCTCGAGGACGACCTTATGCGGATGTTCGCCTCGGATCGGATCGGCTCGATCATGGAGCGGTTGAAATGGCCGGAGGACGAGGCCATCACGGCCAAGATGGTCACCAAGGCGGTCGAGGGCGCCCAGCGACAGATCGAGGAGCTCAACTTCGAGCGACGCAAGAACGTCCTGAAGTACGACGACGTCATGAACACCCAGCGCCAGGTGATCTACGAGGAACGCGCGAAACTGCTCTCGGGCGAGGACTTCAAGGACCAGGCGATCCGGATGGTCGAGGACGTCGTCCGCCGGACGGTCCAACGGCTTGCACCGGAGGAGGTCTTCAACGAGGAGTGGGATCACGAGCTCGTGCTGACCGGCCTCACCGAGGTGTTCCCGACGACGATCTCGGCCGACGATCTGGAGGAGATGGTCAGCTCGTCCGAGCTGGAGGAGCGCTGCGTCGAGGACGCGCTCGCGCGGTACGAGGAGAAGGAGCAGGCGCTGGGGTCGCAGACGATGCGGGAGCTCGAGCGACTCGTCCTGCTGAACATCACGGATACGAAGTGGCGCGAGCACCTGTACGAGATGGACTACCTGCAGGAGGGCATCCACCTGCGGGCGTACGCCCAGAAAGACCCGCTCACGGAGTACCGGCGTGAGGCGTATCTGATGTTCGAGGAGCTCACCGAGTCGATCCAGGACGACTTCGTGAAGTACATCTACCGGGTGGAGCTCGTGCGCCAGGACGAGCCCGGTCGCCCCCGGCCCCAGCGGGTGCAGACCTCGCACGGGGACCAGACCCAGGGCGAGGCGGGCGGGGCGCCCCAGGCCAGGAGCGGGAAGGTGCCGCGGAACGCGCCCTGCCCGTGCGGGAGCGGCAAGAAGTACAAGAAGTGCCACGGCGCGGTCGCCTAGCGGACCCTCGAGAGTGGTGAAGGAGGCCGGCCCCGAGGGGCCGGCCTCCTTCGCGCCTGGAGAGGGGGGTTACCTCACCGGCACTGTCCGCAGACGCTCCCCTTCACGACGAGCGGCTCGTGGTTGACCGTGACCGGACCGTAGTCCCGGACGGGGCCGAGCCCGGTGCCGCCGGCGGGGATCGAACGGCCGAGCGCGACGGCGATGGTCACGACCACGGCCGCCACGATCAAGAGCGTGCCCACGGCGAGCCATGCCCTGGCAAGGTACGTCTGCTCGATCGGGAGGCTCGCGCCCCTGGTGGCCATCTCGTTCCTCCGTGTCTCGGTCCGGTCGTCGGACGAACCGTACGTGTCCGGCTCCGAGCGTTCGGTGGCCTACGGCACGCCTCGGAGGTGACGTGCGACACACATACGCGAACGCCCCGGCCGGTCGGCCGGGGCGTTGCTTGACGGTTCGCTCAACCGCGCTGGTGCCGGTCGTAGATCTTGGCCGGGAGCCCACTCCCCATCCCGCCCGAGAGCTCGCTCGGCGTGTTGGTCCCGGCGCTGAGCTCGCCCGAACCTGCCGCCGCGTCGCGGACGGCGACGATCGCCTCCTGCATGGCCGGCGTCACCCCGACGCCGATCCACGACGAACCGGCGTCGCGGGCGGCGACGATCGCCTCCTGCATGGCCGGCGTCACCCCGACGCCGATCCACGACGAACCCGCGGCCGACGGCGCGAACCCACCCGCGACCCCGCCGCTGATCTCGGTCGGCGTGTTGGCTGCCGTCCCGCTGACGACGGTCGGCTGGGCGCTGCCGGCGACCGTCTTCGAGGTCGGCGCCGCCTGGTCGCGACCGAGGAAGTAGGCCCCGATCCCGGCCGTCAGCAACAGCAGCGAGACGATCACCGCTACGGGCCAGACCGACCGGGTCGTTCTCGGCGCCTGGAGCGTTCCGATCTTGGTGCTCATCACGTGCCCCCCTTCGGTTCGTGGATCTCGGCTGGATCGACGTGACCGTACGGCGCCGTCCGCATGGCGGTCGGTGTTCGGCGGCACCTTCTCGCGGTGACCTCGCGTACGTCCCCGCCGAGACGGCCAGGCTGCGGCCCGAGGGGGCGCCCGGTGAGCCTCCGTGCTCGCACCGGGGCCCGAAGCCGTGCTGGGACCTTTTGTCGGGTGCCGTTACGATGGCGCGACGATGGATGACCACACCCAGACCCTCGCCGAGCTCGCCAAGCGCATCGCGTCGGCCAAGGAGTTCCTTTGACGTCGACGACAAGCGTTCGAAGGCGGCCGAGCTCGAGCGCGATGCCTCGGATCCGTCGCTCTGGGACGATCCCGCCCGAGGCCAACAGCTGACGACCACGCTCGCCCGCCTGCGGGCCGAGATCGAACGCTACGACGGGCTGGTCCGCCGGCTCGAGGATGCGCGCACGATGGACGAGCTCCTGGAGGGCGAGGCCGACCGCGAGATGGCGACCGAGCTCGCCCGCGCCGTCCGCGAGCTCGAACGCGACGTCGAGAAGCTCGAGCTCGCGACGCTCCTCGGTGGCGAGTACGACAACCGCGACGCGGTCGCGACGCTGCACGCCGGTGCCGGCGGAACGGAGTCGCAGGACTGGGCGGAGATGCTGCTTCGGATGTACCTGCGTTGGGCCGAACGGGAGAAGCTCGACGTCGAGGTCGACGAGACGCTCCTGGGTGACGAGGCCGGCATCAAGAGCGCGACCTTCATCGTCCACGGGCCGTATGCGTACGGCCTGCTGTCCGCGGAGCGCGGCGTGCACCGGCTGGTTCGGATCTCGCCGTTCGATGCACAGAAGCGGCGGCACACGTCCTTCGCCAACCTCGACGTGATCCCGCTGCTCGAGGAGACGGCCGACGAGGACATCGTCATCGACCCGAAGGATCTGCGGATCGACGTCTACCGCTCGACGGGGCCCGGAGGGCAGTCCGTCAACACCACGGACTCCGCGGTGCGGATCACGCATCTGCCGAGCGGGATCACGGCGGCGTGTCAGAACGAGCGCTCGCAGTTGCAGAACCGCGCGGTGGCGATGCGGATCCTGAAGGCCCGTCTGGCCGAACGGATGAGGCAGGAGCAGCAGACCAAGCTCGAGAACCTGCGGGGCGAACGCAAGGGGATCGACTTCGGCTCGCAGATCCGCTCCTATGTCTTGGCGCCATACCGGCTCGTGAAGGACCACCGCACCAACGTGGAGATCGGCGACGTCGATCGAGTTCTGGACGGCGATCTGGAGGAGCTGATCGAGGCCGAGCTACGCCGCAGGGCCGAGTTTGGGGGTAACTCGAAGGGGAACGATCAACGCCTCGGACCTTCGCACTAGGTCGTGGGTCTTCGTTGCGTCGAGTGAGGATGAGATGCGCGAGACATGCTTGTCGTAGGGCGGTAGAGCCACGAGAATCGGTCCATCCGCGGGAGGAGCCTGAGCGCTGTCCGAGAAGACGAAACGTGGCCTCGAGATATCGATCACCACGGTCTTCGTTCTGACACTGTTGCTGGTCGGCGCGGTCCTGGTCTTCTCCGGTGGAACCGCCTCCGCCAAACAGTTCGCGACGCTGCGCCTCCTCGACGGGCAGGTCGCGGTCCAGCGCGGCAACGGCGCCTTCGAGACGGGAGAGGATGGCACGTCGCTCCGCGAAGGCGATACCGTTCGGACCGGCCCCGATGGGCGGGCGTCGATCGAATACTTCGACGGGAGCCTCACCCGGCTCGACTTCGACACGTCGTTCACCCTGGTGACCCTCGAGACCTTGGGCGATGCGGGAGCCTCGAGGGTCATCGAGAGCAGTCAGGCCGAAGGCAACTCCTACCACAGCGTGGCGGAGCTCACCGACGCCCAGAGCCGCTTCGCGATCGAGACACCGACCGCCACGGCGTCGGTCCTCGGCACGGGATACGCGCTGCTGGTGGACGAGAGTTCCACGACGATCGCCGTGGTGGACGGAGTGGTCACGGCCAGGGGATCAGCCGAGTCCGTCGAGATCCCTGCGGGCAAGATGGCGGTCGTCGGAACCGACGGGGTCGTCGGGCCTATCCGAGCGATCCCTTCGGAACTGCTCGACGGGGACTGGCTCATGTTCAACCGGTGCGCGGATCACGACACCCCGGAGTGCGCCGAGGGCGACGGAGGCGGGCCCGAGGGACCGACCGAATCGCCACAGGGATCCGGCCGGGGGGAGCAGGGATCGGTCCCGCCGACCCCCGCCACGGGCGCCGATGGTGAGGGCGACACGACCGGCGAAACGCAGCCTGCGCCACCACCCAACCAGTCCCCGCAGGCCGGGTTCTCGGCAACGCCGCGGCTCGGACCGGCTCCGCTGCGTGTCGGGTTCGCGGATGCCTCGCACGACCCCGACGACGATCCCCTTTCGCGGCATTGGAGTTTCGGTGACGGGTCCGCACAGTCGGGAGGCAAGAGTCCTTCGCACACGTACGACGATCCCGGCCGGTACACCGTGACGCTCACGGTGTCGGACCCGAAGGGCAAGCAGGACGCGACGAGCAAGGTCATCCGGGTCGGATCGCCGGACGCGGTCCTCGATCACATCATCGTCTCCCCCTCGAACGCGACGATCCAACCAGGAGGCTCCCGCTCGTACACGGCGGAGGCGTTCGATTCCGACGGCGGCTCGATGGGCGACGTCACCGCCGACACGCACTTCTCGATCGCGCCCGACGGGTCGTGCAAGGACAACACGTGCACGGCGAAAAAGGCGGGAACGCATTCGGTGACCGGGACCTACCACGGCGAACGCGCGCACGCGACGCTCACAGTCGAGGAGGAGGCACCGCCACAAGCAACGTGCCCCACCTACGCGCTGGCATTCCACGCTCGTCCCCCGGCGAACCAGGCGGCCGGACGCCAGTTCAACGTGCAGATCCGCGTCGACGCCCTCGACGACGTATCGAGCGGACCGGTGAGCATCAACCTGTCCCTGCAGGGCGGCACGTTCGGTGGCGGCGAGACCTCCGCTACGTGGGCCGGGCAGGGGATCGTGCACTTCAATCACCTCACGATCGACCAGCCGGGTAGCTACGCGATCTCGGCCTCGGCAAGCTGCGCGACCTCCACGGACCCCACGCCCATCACCATCACCGACGGCCCGAACGCGAGCGCGAAGACGGGGGGTTCGGCGCTCGGTCTGGTGCTGGCGGTCCCGTGGATCCGCCGGCTCCGCCGCGGGGCCTGAACCGACCCGTCACGATCACGAACACCGCTGCGACCGCGAACCCGAGCCAAACGATCCCCGAGAGCGCGAGCCCGGTCCCGATCGCAGGCTCCCGGTATGTGAGCCGGACGCCGTGGCGGCCCGGCGGGAGCGCGATCCCCTGGAGGAACCCGTCGGTGCGCAGCACCGGCACCGAACGTCCGTCGAGCGTCGCCGACCAGCCCTCGTCCCAGGCGTTGCGAATGAGCAGGATCGACGGGGCCGAGGCCTCGGCTCGGATCCGCACGACCTCGGGGGCCACCTCTCGGTACAGGGCGGTGCCCGTCGAGCTCGAGACGTTCGGCATCGAGCCCGGGTCGGTCTCGAGCACGGCGACCGCGGCCGGGTCGAACCCCGGCCGCAAGACGGCGTCGACTGCCGCCCGTTCGCCGCTCACCACCGTCCACGAGGGAACAACGGAGGCCCGCGGCTCGGCGTCGTCGATCTCCACCAGGCGGTACGTGCCCTCGGTCTCGACGGTACGTCCCGACACGCCCCGCGGCAGGGGCGACGGGATCCCCTGCGGGACGATCAGGTATCGGGCGCCGAGGAGCCGGAGGTCGGTGAGCGTCGGAATCTGGATCACCGCGGCGTTGTAGAAGACCGGCAGCCGGTTCGTGGCGTGCACGTAGGCCCAGTAGCCCGGTATCTGGACGGGCGAGTAACCGAGCGTGTCCGGCACCTCGAACAGCGCCGACCGCCCGATCAGCAGCGCCGGCCAGTCGGACTCCTTTCGGGTGAACAGGTAGCCCTTGTTGAAGTACGCATCGGGCCGGATCCACGCAAGGTAGCGGCCGTCGGAGATCCCCGACCGCTGGAGCGCCCGCGCGATCGGCCCGGGCGAGAGATAGTCGTGCACGTCGACGGCGGGCCATCGGAGCGGCGCGGCGACCAGCGCCGCGTGGGTGCCGGTCTCCAGGCCCAGGTAGACGGTCCCGCCCTGGTAGAGCGACGACCAGATCGCGCCGGCCAGAAGCTCGACACCGAGGACC
>DAIOFZ010000025.1:0-10132 GCA_036745475.1 Actinomycetota bacterium
GCCCGCCCACGAACGATCCGAGGAACCCGGCGACCAGCGCCTCGGTCCAGTCGGTCCGGCCGTGGATCCGGCCCACGATCACCTGCGCGATCCAGCCCGCGGCCAGCGCGATCGCGAGGAGTGCGAGGATCAACATCGGCTCTCTCCCGTCGAAGGTCGGTGCAGTGTACGAGAGCCGGCCCGTGTGCCCATCCCACGCGTCAATCCAGACCGATCGCGAGGGTCGCCCACACCATCGCGGCGAGCGCGAGAGCGGCGACGATCGCGGCCACGGTGAGCGCGACCCGTCGTACGCTCCACACCTGGATCGAGACGGGGGGGCGATCGGGCGCGAGCTCGCGGAAGCGTTCGAGGATCGGCCGTGTGTCCTCCCTCAGCTTCTCGCTCACCTGGGTCGGGATCGCGAGCCCGCGGGCCGCGGCGAACGCCTCGGCGACGTCGCCGGGTGAGAAGAACGTGACCGCGCGGGCGTACACGCGATCGGGGTCGGTGCGGAGCGCCAGCGTCAACATCATGTTCGCGAGGTCGACGGCCTGCCGCCACGGCGTCGGCCGAACCTGGAGACCCGACACATCGACGAGCTGCAGGTGACCGCCCCGCACGAGCATGTTCGCGGGCTTCAGGTCTCGGTGGGCGAGCCCCGACGCCCACAACCGCTGCACGAGCTCCAGCCCCTCGTCGATGATCGCGTCGTCGACCTCGGCGTCGCCGAGCGTCGCGGCGTTCGAGAAGAACTCCGTGACGAGCATGTACTCGCGGTCCGGGGTGAGCTCGACGATGCCGTAGGTGGTCGCGACGCCGATCCCGACGTCGCGCAGCAGGCGCAGCGCGTAGTCCTCGTAGAGCGCGAGCCGGCGCACCGATCCGAGCGGGACCTCGTCCTCGAGCTGCCCGTACAGGATCGAGCGCCCGACCTTGTACCAGCGGTCCGCACGCAGGTGGCCGGTGGAATAGACCTTGCCGAACAGGTGCCCGTCGAGCTCGGCCACGCGCATGCGCAGTGGGCTCGAACCGCCCGAGCCGGCGAGCCCGAACGGCTCGATCTGGGTCACGGTGAAGCCGAGCTGGTCGCGGACCGCCGCGATGATCGCGTCGCCCCGCGCGCCCCCGAGATCCAGGTGCGCGGTCTTCCCGCCGCGAGCGTAGGAGACGGGAAAGACGTCGTCCGGGACGAAGAACGCGAACGCGAATCCCGCCGCGACCCACCCGAGCAGCAGCGAGTACACGGCGTCGACCGGGTAGTCCGCCGCGAGGAGCAGCCGCGCCAGCACCACCAGGACCATGACCCCGATCCCACCGGCCCGCGCGAGCCGGCGGGGCCGGCCCGCCGGGGCAAGCACCATCGCGGCCCCGAACAACGTCACCGCGAGCGCGGCCACCGGCAGCGATGGGAAGTTCGTCGTCGCGTTGCTCGACAGCACCGTCACGCCCTCTGGCGCCGTCCGCTGGACCGCGAGGATCGTGTTCAGGAAATCGACCACGACGTACAGCGCGAGGAGCGTGATCAGGTGGCGCCACCGGGCGAAGAACGCGGCGACGACGAGGATCACCACGCGGAGGATCCACACGATCAGCGGGTCGGTCAGCCCGTCGAACACCTTCGCGACATCGACGAGGGCCGGGGTCCGCAGATCCTGGAACCATCGCAGCAGCGGTGATTGCGCATCCGAGGCGACGATCGCCAGACCGATCGCGACGCCCGCGACGAGCACCGCGACCGTGGCCCATCCCCACGCGCGCCACCCCGGCTCGCGTGGCAGCGGCGGTGGCTCGCCCGAGGGACGCCGGCGCCCACCGGCGTCCGCGAGCCGAGCGACGGGACGATCGGACGGCGGGCGTGTCGCCGGCGCGCCGGATCCGTCGGTCTGCATCGGGAACGGACTCTAGCCGTTGGTCGCCGCGCGCGGATGCACCCCCGCCCGTCTTGGGGTACGCTCCGCCGGCGCCCGAGAGCGGGCTTCAAGGGGAGGGTCGGATGCTGGCGTACGAATGGACGTTCGGAAGTGTGTTGTGGGCCATGGTCGTGTTCTTCTTCTGGTTCATGTTGATCTGGATCTTCATCGGGGTCTTCGCCGATCTCTTCCGACGCAACGACCTCACGGGATGGGCGAAGGCCGGTTGGCTCCTGCTGATCTTCGTCCTTCCGTTCTTCGGGATCCTGATCTACATGATCGCCCGGCCGAAGATGACCGAGCAGGACAAGGAGATGATGTCCGTGATCTCCGAACGTGAGCGTCGCGCGACCGGATACTCCGCGGCCGACGAGGTCGCCAAGCTCGCCAAGCTCCGCGACGAGGGCAAGATCACCGCGGGGGAGTACGAGCAGATGAAGCAGCAGGCGTTGATGCAGGTCTAGCTCCATCGTTCGTCGTAGCTCCGAGGGCCGCTGGCGCTCCCCGAGGACCGGGATCCGGCGGCCCTCGAGCGTTCGGAGGGTGTGGTCGGTGAAGCCGGCGGACGACCAGGCAACGCCCGGGGCCCCCGTGACCCCGAACTGCCCGAGGCGTCGCACGCGCCCGGTCCCCACGGCGCGCGGCCCGGAACTTGGATCGCTCGGTACAAACCCGACCTCAGCCGGTACAAGCCCGACCTCAGCATCCGCTTCTTCTCGTCCAGCGCCGACGCGTCGAGGGCACGCCGACCGACCGACCTGGTCCTGTTCCTCCTCGGCGCGCTGACCCTCGGGCTGGTCTCGATCGCGGCACCCGACCCGACGGCGGCCGACGAGTCGTTCACCCGGCTCGTCAAGGACCTCCCCGGGCTCCTCGGGTGGTTCTGGGAGGTCGCCAGCGATCTGTTGGTGCTGTGGCCCGGCGTCCTGCTCGTCGCCACTCTCGTGGCAACGCGACGACTGTTCCTGTTCCGAGATCAGCTCGTGGGGGCGCTCCTGGCGGCCGGCGTGACGGCGCTCGTGGCGGGTGGCGTCTCGGCCTTGGTGGATGGGCTCACGGCCACGGGACCGCCGCCCATCTACCCCGCCGTCCGCGTCGCGCTCGCCAGCGCGCTGATCGCAACGACCTCTCCGCACCTCGGCCGGCCGATCCGCCGCCTCGGTCGCTGGATCATCATCCTGGGCTCGCTGGGCGTGGTCGCGCTGGGGATCTCGTTGCCTCTCGGCGTGATCTCGGGTCTGGCGATCGGGCTCGGATCCGCGGCGCTCGTCCACCTTGCCTTCGGATCACCAGGCGGGCTCCCATCGCTGGAACAGCTCCGGGCCGCGCTCGCGGAGCTCGGGGTGGAGACGGTCGATCTGCGGGCGGCCGAACTCCAGCCCAAGGGCGTCGTCCTCCTGCGGGCCGAGACGCCGCGGGGGCTGCCTCTGCTCGTCAAGGTCTTTGGGCGCGACGCCTGGGACGGCCAGCTCCTCACCGCGACGTGGTCCTACCTCTGGTATCGAGACGAGGCCCGCGCCCTCACGATCAGCCGCCGGCAACAGGTCGAGCACGAGGCCTTCATCACGTTGCTCGCCGAGCGCTCCGGGGTCCCCGTGTTGCCGGTGATCGCGGCCGGTATCGCGGGAGCTCGCGACGGCGTGCTGGTCCTGGGGGCCGAGGGTCGTCCCATCCGGGAGCTCGCCCCCGCCGAGGTGTCCGACGCGTTGCTCGCCGACCTGTGGCGTGCGGTCTCCGCGATGCACCAGGCCGGGATCGCTCACGGGGATCTGGACGATCAACGGATCGCCGTCGCGGAGGACGGGTCGGCGCGGATCGGCGACTTCCAGGCGGCAAGCGCAAGTGCCACGCCGCAGGCGCTGCTCGCGGATCGTGCCCGCCTCCTGGTGATGACGGCGCTGATCACCGGCGACGAGCGGGTGGGTGCCCGCGGCGCTGGAGGCCGTCGGTGCCGACGGGCTGACCGAGGTGCTCCCGTACATCCAGCCGGCCGCCCTCAGCCGTTTCACGCGACGCTCACTCAAGGAGGCGGGCCACGACCTGGACGCGATCCGAGACCGAGCCGCGGCCGCGGCGGGGACGGAGCCGCCCAAGCTCGAGCCGCTCCGACGCGTCACGTTCGGCTCGTTGCTGACGATCGCGTTGCTGCTGCTCGCCGCGTACTTCGTCTTCTCGGCCATCGCGAACGTCGGCCTCGACCAGCTCGTGGAGGAGTTCGAGAAGGCCGACACCGCATGGCTGTGGGCGGGCCTGCTGCTCGTCCCGCTCGTTCCGGTGGCACAGTCGTTCAGCACGCTGGGAGCCACGACCCTGCCCGTGCGGCTCGGTCCGGTGATCGCGCTCGAGTACGCGATCCAGTTCGTCGCGCTGGCGGTGCCGAGCTCGGCCGCCCGGGTCGCCGTGAACGTCCGCTTCTTCCAACGGCAGGGTGCGCCGGCCGCCCAGGCCGTGACGATCGGGTTGATCGACGGCGTGTTCGGATTCATCGTCCAGGTGATCCTGCTGATCGTGATCGTCTTCTCGGGGCTGGTGATCCTCGACCTCTCGCTCGACGGCCTGAACGTCGACCCGAGCGGGAAGCTCCTCGTGCTCGTGGGGCTGTTGGTGGTCGCCGCCGCGGTGATCGCTCTCACGGTCCCGAAGATCCGCCGGCCGATCGCGGCCAGGATCGCCGAGGCGAGGCCGGCGCTGGCCGTGATCCGCTCGCCGGTCAAGCTCGCCGGCCTGCTCGGAGGGAACTTCGTGGCCCAGTTCCTGCTCCTCTCGTGCTGGGAGCGACCGTCCGAGCCTTCGGCGAGAGCGCGACGCTGGCGGAGCTCCTGCTCACGAACACGCTCGTCAGCGTGTTCGCCGGCGTGATGCCGATCCCGGGCGGGATCGGCGTGAGCGAGGCCGCGACCGCCTTCTGCTTGACGGCCATCGGGATCCCGAGCGCTACGGCCGCGGCGATCGCCCTCGTCTTCCGCCTGCTGACGTTCTACCTGCCGCCGATCTGGGGAGGTTCGGGATACGCTGGCTCCGCAGGCAGGCGTACCTGTAGCGGACGCTCGTCGATCACTCCCTCGAGATCGTGCTCGAGCGGGTGATTCGGTGGCGCCGGCTAGCGAAGCTCGACCGTTCGGCCGAGCCTGAGCTCAGGAAGCGGACCGGTACCGGCTGAGGCCACCCGTCCCGGCGACGAAGACGTCGCACGGCGCGACGAGCGTGTGCGGGAGGCTCGGTGGGACTAACCGACGAGCGCGTCGGCCGCGACCGAGGCGAACAGCAGGGCGAGGTAGACGATCGAGAAGCGGAACAAGCGCATCGACTCGGCCGGCGAGGTCCCGCGCCACAGGCGGAGCGCGCGCCACACGAACCAGCCGCCGAGCAGGACGGCCGCGCCCGCGTAGACGAGGCCCATCGAGCCGACCGGCACCAGCAGCAGGGACGTGCCGAACAACACCAAGGAGTAGAGCAGGATCTGTTTGCGGGTCTCCTGCGGCCCCCGGACCACCGGCAGCATCGGGATGCCGGCCGCGCGGTAGTCCCCGCTGTAGCGCATCGCGAGGGCCCAGAAGTGCGGGGGCGTCCAGACGAAAACGATCGCGAACAGCACCCACGCCGCCGGACCGACGCTCCCCGTGACCGCCGCCCAGCCGACCAGCGCCGGGACCGCGCCGGCGGCCCCGCCGATCACGATGTTCTGCACGCTCGTGCGCTTGAGCCACATCGTGTAAACGAATACGTAGAAGGCGATCGCCGACAGCGCGAGGCTGGCCGCGAGCACGTTCACCGCGATCGACAGGAAGAAGAAGGAGATCGCGCCGAGCACGAACCCGAACGCGAGCGCGCTGTCCGGCTCGACCAGATGCGCGGGGAGCGGCCGCCTGCGGGTCCGGCGCATCACCTCGTCGATGTCGCGGTCGAGGTAGCAGTTGATCGCGTTCGCCGAGCCCGCGGCGATCGTCCCGCCCACCAGCGTCGCGACGATCAGGCCGAGCGACGGCAGTCCGCGCTGGGCGAGCACCATCGCCGGGACCGTCGTGATCAGGAGCAGGACGATGATGCGCGGCTTCGTGAGCTTGAAGTACGCCGCGGTCGTCTCGCGCAACCGCGAGCGCTTCCCGTTCGAGCGCGCGTCGCCCTCTTCGGCCCCGCGCGCGCGACCCGCGAACCGGCGGCTCACGGTGGCGATCGCGACGAGGACGCCCCAGATCAACGCCGACAGGACGACGTGCGCGGTGACCGACGCCGACGAAAGGCTCGACCACACGTTGGCCGCACCCACGAGGATCTGCGCGACGTAGAGCAGCAACGTGATCGATGACAGGATCACGAGGTCCTTCGAGCGGTGGATCATCGTCCGGGCCCGGATCGCGACCCAGATCACGAGCAGCAGGACCAGCGCGGCGAGCACACGGTGCACGAACATCAGGGTCGCGACCCCGCCGAGTGCCGGGACCAGCCGGCCGTCCATCAGCGGCCAGTCCCGGAACGCGAGGCCGGCCGCCTCCGCACGGACCGAGGCCCCCACGATCAGCAGGGCGAACGCGGCCGCGGCCGTCCACAGCGTCAACCGCGCGAACCTCGGATCCGAGCCCGCGATCGAGGGCCCCTCGAGCGGGAGCCTCACGAAGCAGAAGGAGTTCGTCGTGATGTTCACCAGAACCGCGAGCAGCGCCATCGCGGTCGCGAAGTGCAGCGTCACCAGCGTCGCCTCGAGCTCGCCCTTCACCACGACGCCGCCGAGCGCCGCCTGCACGAAGACGAGCCCGACCGCGGCCAGGCTCGGAGCCAGGATCTGACGGACGCGCCGGTACTGCTGCCACGCGACCACGGCCTGCAGGCAGATCAGGATCACCGCGATCGTCGCGAGCAGCCGGTGGGAGTACTCGATGATCGCGTGGGTCTCCAGCGGCGGGATCCACCGACCGAAGCACGTGGGCCACCCCGGGCAGCCGAGTCCCGAACCCGTCGCTCGAACGAGCCCCCCGGCCGTGATGAGCAGGACCGTCGAAGCGGTGGTGGCGATCGTCAGCTTCTGGAAGCGCGTCATCGTTCGAGCCGGGCTCGTTCGAACGATAGCAGCACGTCTCCCGCCGGGCGAGGGTGACGGCCCCGTGCGTTGGCATACTGCCTTCGTGCCGACGAAGCACCGGACCGTCCCTGCCGCGCCGCCGCCGGCGATCCACGCCGTCCGCGGGCCGGTGGACCGGGAGCTCGTCCGGTTCCTCGGCGACCGCCGCGCGGAGCTGGCGGGGATGGATCCGTCCGCGGTCGCGCTGGTCGACGAGCTGCTCCGCCTGCTCGGCGCCGGCGGGAAGCGGGTCCGTCCGGCGCTGTGCTTCTGGGCGTTCCGAGCGTCGGGCGGCCAAACGGGAGATCCGATCGTTCGGGTCTGTGGGGCGCTCGAGCTCCTGCACACCTCCGCGCTCGTGCACGACGACCTGATGGACCGTGACGTCGAGCGCCGCGGCGTGGCCTCGGCCCACGTCCGGTTCGCCGACGAGGCGCCGGCGGGTGTGGACCCCGACGCGTTCGGGACCTCGGCCGCGATCCTGGTCGGCGATCTGGCGCTGGTGCTGTCGGAGCGGATGATCCGAACAAGCGGGTTCGGGACCGGCCGCCTCGAACCCGCGATGACCCGCTTCGATCGCATGCGCGTCGAGATGGCGGCCGGTCAGTTCTTGGACGCGTCGGGCGCGGGCGATCGGAAGCGGGTCCGTGCGCTGAAGACCGGTTCGTACACCGCCGAGGGTCCGGTGATGATCGGCGCCGCGCTCGCGGGGGCCGGGCCGCAGGTCGAGGGTCCCCTGCGGGTGTTCGGGCGGGTGGTGGGGGAGGCGTTCCAGCTCCGGGACGACCTGGCCGACGGCGACGCGGCGAGCGACGCCGGCGAGCAGGTCGACGATCTCGTGTCGCGTGCCGAGCGGGCGCTCGGCGACGCGCAGCTCGACCGCGAGGGGATCGACGCGTTGATCGAGATCGCGGCGCTCCTGCGCGCCCCGGGGGCCGCCTGATGCGGGTGTCGCACGCGGAGCTCGGTGCGGCGCGCCGCATGTTCGCGAGCCTGCCCTCGGCGGCCGTCGCGACCACCAGCGCGAACGGGTCCCCTCACGTCGTGCCGCTGTGGTTCGTCTGGCCCGAGGAGGCGATCTTCGTCTCCACCCGGCAGGACGGCCGGACGTGGGCCAACGTGGCCCGCGATCCCCGGGTCGCGATCACGATCGACCTCGGCCGGGCGTGGGTCGAGGTCGCGGGTGTCGAGATCCTCGGACGGGCCGAACCGCTTTCGGCTCAGAGCGCGGCGATGCGCAAGCCGATCTCCGCCTGGCACGAGAAGTATCGGCCGCTCCTGGCGGGCGAGGGGTTCGCGCGCTTCGCCGAGGAGGTCCGGGGTCTCGGGTTCCTCCGCGTGGTGCCGGACGCAGTCCATGCCTGGGACCACGCGCGCGGCCGCTGACCGTGCGCTCGCTTGCCGCCGCCGAAGACCCGGGCATAGGGTTTGTGAGGAGCTTCACAAGTCGGTTAGCATCCTTTGTGAAAGTTTTCACAAGGTAGCTTTTCACAGGCCGGTGGGGGACCTCGTGCCGAGCTCGACGAGCCAGCAGCTTGACGTCGACGCCCTGATCGTCGGCGCCGGACCGGGAGGCTCCACCGCGGCCTACCACCTCGCCCGCCACGGCCTGGACGTGCTCATGGTCGAGAAGGCCGCGTTCCCCAGGGAGAAGGTCTGCGGCGACGGCCTCACGCCCCGCGCGGTCGTCCAACTTCGGCGCCTGGGCATCGACACCGACGACCCGAGGTTCGAGCGGCACGGGGGGCTGCGGATCCACTCGCGACGCGTGACGCTCGAGCTCCCGTGGCCGGACCTCGAGGCGTTCCCGAATTTCGGCCTGATGATGACGCGGGCCGAGTTCGACGAGCTCCTGGCGCGCCACGCCGAGAAGGCCGGCGCCCGCCTGATGGAGCGGACGGAGGCCGTCGCCCCGACCCAGCAGGACGGCTGGGTGACCGGGGCTCGGATCAGGGGCGAGGACGACCGCGAGACGACGGTCCGTGCGCGGTTCGTGATCGCGGCGGACGGTGCCTCGTCCCGGTTCGCGTCGCAGGCCGGCGTGCGCCGAGATCCGGCGAAGCCGCTCGGGATCGCCGCGCGGCGGTACTACCGCATCGAGCGTCGCCCGGGTCCGTGGCTCGAGGTCTGGATGGACCTTCGCGAGGGCGACGACACGATCCTGCCCGGTTACGGCTGGCTGTTCCCGCTCTCCGACGGCTCGGTGAACGTGGGGGCGGGCCTGCTGAACACGTTCCGCGACTTCAGGGATCTGTCGGCGCAACGGGTGTTCGACGCGTTCTGGCGCATGCTTCCCGCCGAGTGGAACGTGAACGAGAGCTCCGCCGACGGGCGGGTGCTGTCGGGGCCGCTCCCGATGGGGTTCTCCCGGACGCCGCCGGCGACCCCCGGCATGCTCGTCGTGGGCGACGCCGCCGGGTTGGTCAACCCGTTCAACGGCGAGGGGATCGCCTACGCGATGGAGGCGGGCGAGCTCGCGGCGGAGCTGATCCACGAGGCGCTGGTGAAGGACCGACCCGGCATGGCGCACCTGTACCCGACCGAGCTCCGCGAGCGGTACGGGCGCTACTACCGGATCGGCAACGTCTTCGTCCGGGCGATCGGGCATCCCCCGGTGATGCGAGCGCTCACCGAGTACGCGCTGCCACGAGAATGGCTGATGCGCTTCATGCTGCGGTTGATGGGCAACCTCACCGACGGGCGCACCGGCGACACCCGCGACAAGATCATGTACGCGCTCGAGCGGATCGTGCCGGCGTCGTAAAGGGGGCGGGGTGGTTCTGGCGAGCGAGCTGTCCGAGTACCTGCCCGTCGTGATCCTGGCCGTGCTCGCGCTCCTGTTCGCCGTGCTCTCGCTCGGCGTGTCGGCGATGCTGCGGCCCGACCGCCCGACCCCCGCGAAGCTCGCGCCCTACGAATGCGGGATCGAGCCCGAGCGGCTGCCCAAGGGTGAGCGGTTCAGCGTGAGCTTCTATACCGTCGCGATGCTGTTCATCATCTTCGACGTCGAGACGATCTTCCTGTTCCCCTGGGCGATGGGGTTCCGCCAGCTGGGCCTGTTCGGTCTGGTCGAGATGGCGATCTTCATCGGCCTGGTATTCGTCGCGTACGTGTACGTGTGGCAGCGGGGCGGCCTGGACTGGGGGAACGCCGAACGGCCGCTCGCCGAGGAGGCCGAACCCGA
>DAIOFZ010000025.1:10232-18172 GCA_036745475.1 Actinomycetota bacterium
ATGTGCCAGAAGATGCGGAGGACCTTGCCCGTGCCGGTTGAGCGCCTCGAGGGCTTCCAGACCGGTCGCACCGCCGAGGAGGGCGAGGAGGAGTTCAAGCGCGGGCTGCTGCTGTCCACGCTGGACAGGGCGGTGGGGTGGGCGCGCAAGCAGTCGATGTGGCCGGTCACGTTCGGGCTCGCCTGCTGCGCGATCGAGATGATGGCCACGGGCGCCGGCGACTACGACCTCTCCCGTTGGGGGATGGAGCTGTTCCGCGCGTCCCCCCGGCAGGCCGACCTCATGATCGTCGCGGGCCGGGTGAGCCAGAAGATGGCGCCCGTCCTGCGCACCGTCTACGACCAGATGCCCGAGCCCAAGTGGGTCATCTCGATGGGCGTGTGTGCCTCGTCGGGCGGGATGTTCACGAACTACGCCGTCGTGCAGGGGGTCGACACGATCGTTCCCGTCGACATCTACGTCCCCGGCTGCCCGCCCAAGCCGGAGATGCTGATGTACGGGATCCTCCGGCTGCACGAGAAGGTTCGCAAGGAGCCGGCCACGTGATCGGCCGGGGAGCGCGCCGAGCGTGAACGCAGCGGGGATCGCCGACCGCGTTCGGATGTCCTACCCGGAGGTGGTCGTCTCGCGCGGCGAGGCCAGCGTCTCGGTGGGCCGCGACGAGCTCCTCGCCGCGCTCGGATCGTTCCGTGACGACCGGGGGCTGCGACTGGACTTCCTCTCGAGCGTGACCGCGACCGACCGGCCTGGTGGCGACCCGAGGTTCTGGGTGGTGTACGAGCTCTGGTCCACCGAGCACCATCACCGACTGAGGGTGAAGGTCGGTCTGCCGGACGAGGATCCGCGCGTCCCCTCGGTGACCGGGCTGTTCCCCACCGCCGACTGGCACGAACGCGAGACCTACGACTTCTTCGGGGTCGTGTTCGATGGCCACCCCGATCTCCGACGCATCCTGCTTCCCGACGACTGGGAAGGGTGGCCGCTCCGCAAGACCGAGGAGCTCGGCGGCGTGAACACGAGGTACCACGGCGCATTCATCCCGCCCGTCGATCGGAGGACGTCGTGACGGCGGAGCGAACGCCGAGCCCCGTGGGTCAGTCGCCGGCGGCCTCCACCCGGGAGATGCGCCGGGAGACGATGCTCATCAACATGGGCCCGCAGCACCCCTCGACGCACGGGGTGCTCCGCCTCCTGTTGGAGCTCGACGGCGAGACCGTGCTGTCGTGCACCCCGATCGTCGGGTACCTGCACACCGGGATCGAGAAGAACACGGAGTATCGGACGTGGCAGCAGGGCGTGACGTTCGTGACGCGCGCCGACTACCTCTCGCCGTTCTTCAACGAGGTCGGGTACTGCCTCGCGGTCGAGAAGCTGCTCGGGATCGAGGCCCCGCCGCGCGCCGAAGTGTTGCGCGTGCTGTTCTGCGAGATGAACCGCATCGCGTCGCACCTCGTCTGGCTCGCCACCTCGGGGCTGGAGCTCGGCGCCGTCAGCGTGATGCTCTACGGGTTCCGCGAGCGCGAGCGGATCCTCGACATCTTCGAGGCCGCCACGGGTCTGCGGATGAACCACGCGTACGTGCGGATCGGAGGCGTCGTGATGGATCTGCCCGACGACGGCCTCGACCGGATCGGGGACTTCCTCCAGACGATGCCGGGCCGGATCGACGAGTACGAGTCCCTGCTCACCCGGAACCCGATCTGGATCCAGCGCAACCTCGGCGTGGGCCGGCTCTCGGCCGAGGACGCCCTCGCGCTCGGCGTCACGGGCCCGACCCTGCGGGCCGCGGGGGCGGCTCGGGACGTGCGGCGAGACGAGCCGTACTCGGGCTACGAGACCTACGATTTCGACGTCGTCACGAGCGACGGCGCCGACTGCTACGCCCGCTACCTCGTCCGGATCGGGGAGATGCGTCAGTCGCTGCGGATCGTCGAGCAGTGCGTGGAGCGTCTGCGCGAACCCGGCCCGGTGATGGTCGAGGACCCGAAGGTGCGCTGGCCGGCGCAGCTCGAGGTCGGACCCGACGGCATCGGGAACTCGCTTCGCTACATCACGCACATCATGGAGGAGTCGATGGAGGCTCTGATCCATCACTTCAAGATGGTGACGGAGGGCGTCTCCGTCCCGCCGGGCGAGGTCTACGTCGCGGTGGAGTCCCCGCGCGGCGAGCTCGGCTTCTACGTGGTCTCCGACGGCGGCAACCGTCCCTACCGCGTGAAGATGCGCGACCCCTCGTTCGTCAACCTCCAGGCGACGTCGCAGATGGTCGAGGGCGGATTGGTCGCCGACGTGATCGCGGTGATCGCGAGCATCGACCCGGTGCTGGGCGGGGTCGACCGCTGATGGCCGGGCTCTCCGACGGCGGGCGCCGGACGGCGGAGGCGATCATCGCGAGGTACCCCGCCGGTCGCGAGCGTTCGGCCGTGCTCCCGCTCCTGTACCTGATGCAGTCCGAGGAGGGACGCCTCACCCAGGACGGGCTCCGACAGGTGGGGAAGCTCCTCGGGATCAGGACCGCGGAGGTCGAGGCCGTGGCGTCCTTCTACTCGATGCTCCGGATGCGCCCGACCGGGACGCACGTGGTCTCGGTGTGCACGAACCTGTCGTGCGCACTGCGGGGTGCGAACGAGGTCTTCGCCGCCACCCGCGACGCCGCGGGGGTCGAGCACGAAGACGAGACCTCGCCCGACGGCCTGTTCACGGTCCACGAGGAGGAGTGCCTCGGCGCATGTGACGCGGCGCCGGTGGTCCAGGTCGACTTCGCGAACCACGACCGCGTCACGCCCGAGCGGGTCGTCGAGCTCGTGGAGGCGCTCCGCGTCGGTGAGGTGCCGACCCCTTCGCGAGGGCGCGCGCCGAAGGACTTCCGCGACGCGTCTCGGATCCTGGCCGGGGGTTCGGGGGGCTCAGGGAGCGAGCGCGTGAGCGCGAGCGGAAGCCCCCCGGGGGCTGGGGGTTCGGGGGGCTCGTGAGTGGCGAGCGGGAGTCCCCCGAGGGCCGGGGCCGAGGAGGCCACGTGAACGCGGCCCCGACGACCAGGATCGTCACCGCGAACTGGGACGATCCCGACGTCGTCGGGATCGACGGCTACCTCGCGGCCGGCGGGTACGATGGGCTCCGCGCCGCCCTCGCGATGACCGCGGCCGAGGTGATCGACCTGGTCAAGACGTCCGGCCTGCGCGGGCGGGGCGGCGCAGGGTTCCCGACCGGGGTCAAGTGGTCGTTCGTCCCGCAGGACACGGGCAAGCCCACGTACGTGGTCGCGAACTTCGACGAGTCCGAGCCCGGCACGTTCAACAACCGCGAGATCATCGAGCGCGAGCCACACCGGTTCCTCGAGGGGATGGCGATCGCGGCGTACGCCGTCCAGAGCCATCTCGCCTTCGTGTACTGCCGCGGGGAGTTCCTGTGGCCCGGCGAGATCCTGGATGCGGCGATCCGTGAGGCGTACGCGAAGGGTGTGTTCGGCGCGTCGGTGCTCGGCTCGGGGTTCGAGCTCGAGGTGGTGTTGCATCGCGGCGCGGGCGCGTACATCTGCGGCGAGGAGACCGCGCTGTTGTCCTCGCTCGAGGGGTACCGGGGCCAGCCGCGGCTGCGTCCCCCCTTCCCCGCCGTCGAGGGTCTGTACGCGTCGCCCACCCTGATCAACAACGTCGAGACGCTCGCGACGGTCCCGTCGATCCTCACGCGGGGCCCCGAGTGGTTCGCGGGGATCGGCACCGAGAAGTCGCCCGGCACGAAGATCTTCAGCGTGTCGGGCAAGGTGGAGCGGCCCGGCAACTACGAGCTGCCGCTCGGGACGCCCCTGCGGACGCTGCTCGAGGACCACGCCGGCGGAGTGCTCGGCGGGCGGCGACTCAAGGCGTGGACGCCCGGTGGTTCCTCGACCCCGATGCTGACCGAGGAGCACCTCGACGTCGGGCTGGACTTCGAGTCGATCACGGCCGCCGGCTCGCTCCTGGGGACCGGCGCGATCATCGTGATGGACGACACCGACTGCATCGTCGAGGCGGCTCGCCGGCTCGTGCAGTTCTACGCTCACGAATCGTGCGGCAAGTGCACCCCGTGCCGCGAGGGCACGTGGTGGGTGAGCCGGGTGCTCGGCCGCATCCAGGAGGGGTACGGACGGTCCGAGGACCTCCCTCTGCTGGACGAGCTCGGCGAGAACATCCTGTTCAAGGCGTTCTGCGCGCTCGCGGATGGCGCGGTGAGCCCGATCCAGTCGAGCCTGAGGTACTTCCGCGAGGAGTACGAGGCCCACATCGCGGAACGCCGCTGTCCGTTCACCGGCGTCGGGCCGGGCGGCGTCACCCCGGCGGGCTCGAGCGAAGCGTCCGCGAACGAGGCCGGCCTGACCGAGGCGCTCACGTGAGCACCCCGCGGCCGCAGCAGGAGCACGTCACGCTCACGGTGGACGGGTCGGAGGTCGTCGTCCCGAGGGGGACGCTGATCATCCGGGCCGCCGAGAACCTCGGGATCGAGATCCCCCGGTTCTGCGACCACCCCTTCCTGGATCCGATCGGCGCCTGCCGCCAGTGCTACGTGGAGATCGAAGGGCAGCGCAAGCTGTTCACCTCGTGCACGACCGAGGTCGCGCCGGGCATGGTCGTGCGGACCCAGAACACGTCGGACGAGGCCCACCGGGCCCAGGTCGCGAACCTCGAGTTCCTGCTGCTGAACCACCCGCTCGACTGCCCGATCTGCGACCGCGGCGGCGAGTGCCCGCTGCAGGACCAGGCGATGGCGTTCGGTCCCGGCGAGAGCCGCTACACCGAGCCCAAGCGCACATACGAGAAGCCGATCGCGCTTTCGCCGCTCGTCAAGCTCGACCGCGAGCGCTGCGTCCTGTGCGCACGCTGCACCCGTTTCTGCGACGAGATCAGCGGCGACCGGTTCATCGAGCTGTTCGAGCGGGGCGCCGGCGAACGCGTCTCGATCGCCGCGGGCGAAGACTTCCGGTCGCCGTTCTCCGGCAACACGGTGCAGATCTGCCCCGTGGGAGCGCTCACGGCCGAGCCCTACCGCTTCGTCGCCCGCCCCTTCGACCTCACGACGGCGGATTCCGTCTGTCAGCACTGCAGCGCCGGGTGCAACGTCCGCGTCGACCTGCGCCGAGGTTCGGTCGTGCGCGTCCTCGCCCGCGACAACGCCGAGGTGAACGACGCCTGGACCTGCGACAAGGGGCGGTTCGCGTTCCGGCACGCCGACCTGCCGGAGCGCGTCACGGTGCCGCTGATCCGCGATCGCGGGCTCGAGCCCGCCTCGTTCGACGAGGTCTTCGCCCGCATCGCCGAGTGGTCGCGCGACGGCCGCGCCGCGTTCCTGTCGGGGGGCCGCCTCCCGGACGAGGACGCGTACGCGCTCGCCAAGCTCGCGCGGGTGACGTTCGGGACCAACGACCTGGACCACCGCCGGACGTTCCACGGCGGCCACGCGGAGCTGCTGGCGGCGGCGTCGCCGCTCGACACGACCTACCGGGACGTCGAGCGCGCGAAGGTGATCCTCGTCGCAGGGCTGGACGCCGAGCAGGAGGTGCCGATCCTGAACCTGCGTATCCGCAAGGCCGCGCGCGGGGGCGCGGCCGTGTTCGTGATCCACCCGCGCCGGACGCGGCTGTGGGACGTCGCAGATCACTCGCTCTGCCTCCCCGAACACCAGACGTACGTGCTGGAGCGGATCCACGAGGGCGACGCCCCCGAGGACGCGTTCGAGGGCCGTGTGAGCGAGGCCCTGCGCGAGGCGGCCGGCGAGGCCGTCCTGCTCGTGGGCGAACGCCTCACCGAGCACCCGCTCGCCGCCGACGTTGCGCTGACGGTCGCCCAGAAGTACGGGGCCCGCATGGCGCTGATCCCGCGCCGCGCCGGCGATCGCGGGGCGCTGCGTGCCGGGGTCCACCCGTCGCTCCTGCCCGGCGGCCGCCGGGTGAGCGATCGGGCCGAGCGCGATGCGATCGAGGACTCGTGGGGGAGCCTTCCCGCAGAAGGCGGACGTTCGACCCGGCAGATCCTCGATGCATGCGCGAACCGCGAGATCGACGTCCTGTTCCTGATCGGCATCGATCCGCTCCGGGACTTCCCGGACGCCGATCTGGTCCGGCGGGCGCTCTCCAACACGCGCCACGTGGTCGTGCAGTCGCTCGAGCTCGGCTCGCTCGAGCCGTTCGCCGACGCCTTCCTCCCCGCCGCCGCCTGGGTCGAGCGCGAGGGCCACGCGACCGACTGGGAGGGCCGGTCGCAGCCCACCCACGCCGTTAGAGGCCCCGCCGGCGTGTCCCGGGCGGACTGGGAGATCTTCGCGGGGGTGGCCGAGGCGATGGGGCGACCGCTCGGGTTCGACGACCTCGGGGCGCTCAGGGCGGAGGCCGCGCCCCTGCTCGAGCCGCGCGCGGTGACGTCGCGCTCGACCGCGTGGACCGGGACCGGACGCCCCAAGCGGCTGGGCGAGCTCATCCTGCTGTCGTACCCGCTGCTCGTGGACGACGGGCGGCTGTCCGAGGGGGCGGACGAGCTCAGGGCCGCCCTCGGGCAGGACCCGTTCGTCGAGCTCCACCCGGAGGACGCCGACAAGCACGGCCTCGTTGACGGCGGGCGCGCGACCGTGACGACCGACGCGGGGGAGGCGGTGATCGACGTGCGCGTCACGGAGCACGTCGCGCAGGGCGCGGCGTTCGTGCCCTTCAACCAGCCCGGCCTCGCCGCGAACGAGCTGCTGAGCGGATCGTTCACGACGGCCGTCCGGATCGAACCCGCGGTCGCCGAACCCGCTGTGGCGGAGGCCGGGGCAGCGGTCGCCGGAGGGGCCGCCTGATGGACTGGCTCGACTGGCTGCTGCTCGTGGGGCGGGTGGTGGTGGTCTTCTTCGCGCTGCTGATCCTGGTGCTGCTCCTGATCTGGATGGAGCGCAAGGTGATCGCCGACATGCAGACCCGCGTCGGGCCGATGCGCGCGGGGCCGCGGGGCGTCCTGATCACGCTTGCCGACGGGATCAAGCTCTTCTTCAAGGAGGGGATCACGCCGGCGCTCGCGGATCGGCCGGTCTACCTGCTCGCACCGGTGATCGCGATGCTGCCGGCGTTCCTCGCGTTCGCGGTGATCCCGTTCGGGACGGGGGTGGTGCTGTTCGGGCGCGAGGTGCCGTTCCAGATCGCGGACCTGTCGATCGGCATCCTGTGGATCCTCGCGATGAGCTCGCTGATGATCTACGCGATCGTGCTGGCCGGCTGGTCGAGCGGCTCGAACTACCCGCTGCTCGGCGGCGTGCGGAGCTCGGCCCAGATGATCAGCTACGAGATCGGCATGGCGCTGGCCATCGTCGCGGTCGTCATGTACTCGGATGCGCTGCGGATGTCGGAGATCGTCGCGAGCCAGGACCGGATCTGGAACCTGATCCCGCAGTTCCCCGCGTTCGTGATCTACCTGGTCTGCGGGCTCGCCGAGACCAACCGCCCGCCCTTCGACCTGCCGGAGGCCGAGACCGAGCTCGTCGCCGGGTACCACACCGAGTACTCGGGGATCAAGTTCGCGATGTTCTACCTCGGCGAGTACCTGAACACGGTGACGGTGGCGGCGGTCGCCACGACGCTGTGGCTCGGCGGATGGCGCGGGCCGGCGCCGGACGTCGTTCCGTGGCTCTGGCCGGTCCTGTGGTTCCTCGTCAAGGTCCTGCTGATTGTCTACGTCTACATCTGGGTCCGCGCGACGCTCCCTCGGTTCCGCTACGACCGCCTGATGGCGTTCGGGTGGAAGATCCTGATCCCGATCGGTCTCGGGTGGGTGATGCTCACCGGCGCGATCGTCGTCCTGCCCGAGGAGTTCGGACGGGACGCGGTCGTCACGGCGTTCGCGACCGGTGCGGGGGTCGTGGTCGCGGTCATGCTGCTCTGGCCCCTGTTCGCGCGGCGACGACCCGAGGAGGTCTCGCCCTCGTGAGCGACGAAGGCA
>DAIOFZ010000025.1:18272-24021 GCA_036745475.1 Actinomycetota bacterium
GCCCAGGATCGGTTCGCCGACGGGGGCGATCGCCCGAGGGATGGCGACGGTCTTCCGCCAGATCTTCCGTCGAGACGTCACCGAGCAGTACCCGAAGGAGATCGAGCCCCCGCCCCCGCGCGGCCACATCGGCCGGCACCTCCTGAACCGGCACGACAACGGCCTGGAGAAATGCATCGGCTGCGAACTGTGCGCGTTCGCGTGCCCTGCCGACGCGATCTGGGTCGAGGGCGAGGACAACGACCCCGAGCACCCCGTGAGCCCCGGCGAACGATTCGCGAAGGACTACCAGATCAACTACCTGCGATGCATCATGTGCGGCCTGTGCGTGGAGGCGTGTCCGACGCGCGCGCTGACGCTGACGAGCGCGTACGAGATGTCGTTCGCCTCGCGCGAGGAGGCCATCCTCACCAAGGAGCAGCTCCTCGAGCCCCCGCCGCCGCTGGGCACCGCCCCCGGGACGGAGGAGGGGTAGGTGGCGGTCGACGAGATCGTTTTCTGGGTGTTCGCGCCCGTCTCGATCGCCAGCGCGATCGCGATGCTCCTGCAGCGCAACGCCGTCCATGCGGCCCTGTTCCTCATCGTGAACTTCTTCACGATCGCCGTGTTCTACCTGGTCCTGGGCGCGTCGTTCCTGTTCGCCGTGCAGATCATCGTGTACGCGGGCGCGATCATGGTGTTGTTCCTGTTCGTGATCATGCTGCTCGGCGTCGACCGCGAGGAGACCCTGGTCGAACGGCTGCGGGGCCAACGGGTGATGGCGGTCGTCCTGGGGGCGGGAATCGCGATCGAGTTCGTCGTGGCGATCCGTGCCGGGATCGGGTTCGCGACGAAGGCCCCGGCGAACTTCGACGAGACCGTCAACCGGGGTGGCAACGCGCAGGCGCTCGCCCGGGTGTTGTTCCGTCAATACTTCTTCCCCTTCGAGGTGACGTCCGTCCTCCTGATCGTCGCCGCGATCGCCGTCGTGGTGTTCGCGTCGCGCCGGCGCCGTGCGATCACGCGGGCCGAGGCCGTGAGCGCCGGCCATCGGGAGGCGGCGTGAGCACACCCATCGCCTATTTCGTGGCCGTCTCGGCGATGCTGTTCGCGATCGGGACGGTGGGCGTGCTCATCCGCAAGAACGCGCTCGTGATCTTCATGTCGGTCGAGCTCCAGTTGAACGCCGTCAACCTGGCGCTCGTCGCGTTCAGCCGGATGCACGGCAACCTGAGCGGCCAGGTGCTGGCGTTCTTCTCGATGGTGGTGGCTGCGGCCGAGGTGGTCGTCGGCCTCGCGATCATCGTCACGGTCTACCGGCGCCGGCGGAGCGCCAGCGTGGACGACCTCACGGTGCTGCGGGGGTAGGCGCGTGCTCGACGTGGTCTGGCTGATCCCGCTGCTCCCGCTCGTCGGTGCGGCGGTGGGCCTGGTGCTCGGACGGCGGCTCGGCAAGGTGGCCGGGTGGCTCGCGACGGGGCTCGTCGGGCTCGGGTTCGTGCTCGCGGTGGCGACGCTTCTGGACCTGCTCGGGCTCCCGGCGGACCAGCGCGTCCACGTGGCGGACCTGTTCGACTGGATCTCGGTCGGGACGTTCTCCGTCGACGTCGCCCTGCGGGTCGATCCCCTCTCGATCACGATGACCCTGGTGGTCACGGGCGTCGGAGCGCTGATCCATCTGTACGCGATCGGCTACATGGACCGCGACCCGCGGTTCGGGACCTTCTTCGCGTCCCTGAACCTGTTCGTCTTCTTCATGCTGATGCTCGTCCTGGCGGACAACTACCTCCTGTTGTACCTGGGGTGGGAGGGCGTCGGCGTGTGCTCGTACCTGCTGATCGGGTTCTGGTTCGAGCGTCCATCGGCCTCGAGCGCGGCGAAGAAGGCCTTCGTCACGACCCGGATCGGGGACGCCGCGATGCTGCTCGGGATCGTGCTGATCTGGCTGCACGTCGGGTCGCTGGACTTCGGCGCCGTGTTCGGCCGCGGGGCGAGCGAGCTGACGGAGGGCGCGGCCACCGCGATCGCCCTGCTCCTGCTCGCAGGCGCGATCGGCAAGTCGGCGCAGCTGCCGCTGCACGTCTGGCTCCCCGACGCGATGGAGGGTCCCACGCCGGTATCGGCGTTGATCCACGCGGCGACGATGGTGACGGCCGGCGTCTACCTCGTCGTGCGCTCGCACGTGCTGTTCGAGCTCTCCGGGACGGCGCTCACGGTCGTCCTGGTGGTCGGCCTCGTCTCGGCCTTGTACGCGGCCCTCGCGTCGATCGGCCAGTTCGACCTGAAGCGCGCGCTCGCGTACTCGACGATGAGCCAGATCGGGTTCATGTTCTTCGCGGCCGGGATGCGCTTCTACACCGGAGCCATGCTGCTGCTCGTCTGCCATGCGTTCTACAAGGCCCTGCTCTTCCTCACGGCCGGCAACGTCCTGCACGGGCTGCACGACGAGACCGACATGCGGCGGATGGGGGGCCTACGGACGGACATGCCGCTGTCGGCCACCTGGTTCACGATCGGTGCGTTGTCGCTCGCCGGCATCCCGCCGCTCGCGGGCTTCTTCGCGAAGGACCAGATCGTCGGGTTCGCCGCCACGAGCGGCCGGGAGTCGGCGTGGGTCCTGGCGTCGCTCGGCGCCTTCCTCTCGGCGCTGTACATCGCGCGACCCCTCTTCCTGACGTTCTTCGGCCGCCGGCGCGGCGAGGAGTCCGCACACGAGGCCCCGGCGCCGATGCAGGCGCCGCTCGCGGTCCTTGCGTTCCTCACGGTCGCCGGCGGGCTGTTCCTTGGCCTGACGACCGAGAGCGGACGGCTGGCCCGCTTCCTCGAGCCGGTCGTTGGCGCGGTCGAACACGGCGAGGCTGCGCTGCCCGACGCGGCGCTGATCTCGATCTCGATCCTGCTCGCCCTCGCCGCGGTCGCCGTGGCCTTCTGGGTGTGGGCCTCCGGCCGCGTCGACTGGGAGGCGTTCCCCCGACGCCAGCCCGAGCTCGCCGGGTGGCTCGCGAACGCCTTCTATCTCAACACGCTCTACGCCTGGTTGGTCCAGCATCCGGGCAAGGCCTTCGGTCGGGCTCTCACGGTGGTCGACGACCGGGTGATCGACGGAGCGGTGAACGAGGTCGCCGAGGACGTGGTCGAGGCGTCGGGGGTTGCCCCGAGGATCCAACGCGGATATGTGCGCTCGTACGCGCTCGCGTTCCTGCTCGGCGCGGTGGCGCTCCTGTTGTTCCTGGGACTGAGGGCCTGAGGATGCCCTGGCTGACCGTCGTCATCTTCCTGCCGCTCGTCGGGGTCCCCGTCCTCGCGGTGTGGCGCGGGGCGAGCGACCTCCACGCACGGGCCGTGGCCCTCGTGGTCTCGCTGGCCACGTTCCTGGTCGCGCTCGGCGTGCTGGGCGCGTTCGATCCCTCGGTCGCTGGCTACCAGCTGGTCGAGCACGCGGATTGGCTGCCGTCGGCGGGCGTGTCCTACCTCGTGGGCGTCGACGGGTTCAGCATCTGGCTGGTCGTGCTCACGGCGTTCATGACGCCGGTGGCGATCGTCTCGTCCTGGGGTGTGAGCCATCGGGTCCGATTGTTCATGGCGCTCACGCTGCTGCTGGAGACCGCGATCGTGGGTTCGTTCCTCGCGCTCGACCTGCTGCTGTTCTTCGTCTTCTTCGAGGCGCTGCTCGTCCCGATGTTCCTCGTGATCGGCATGTGGGGCTCGTCCCGGCGCGTCTACGCGAGCTTGAAGTTCTTCCTGTACACCATGGCGGGCTCGGCCTTCCTGTTGCTCGGGATCGTCTACCTGTGGTTCCAGACGTCCCAGCAGCTCGCCCACGGGAGCTTCGACATCCGTCAGATGGAGCGACTCTCGCTCGCGACGACGACGCAGCGGTGGTTGTTCCTGGCCTTCTTCGTCGCGTTCGCGGTCAAGGTGCCCATCTTCCCCCTGCACACGTGGCTCCCCGACGCGCACACCGAGGCGCCGACGAACGGCTCGATCGTCCTGGCAGCGCTGCTCCTGAAGGCCGGGCCGTACGGCCTGCTCCGGTTCAATCTCGACCTGTTCCCCGAGGCGTCGCGATACTTCGCCGACGCGGTCGGCATCCTCGCGGTCGTCGGGATCGTGTACGGGGCCATCGTCGCGATGATGCAGACCGACGTGAAGCGCCTCGTCGCGTACTCGTCGGTCAGCCATATGGGGTTCGTGATCCTCGGCATCTTCACGTTCACGATGCAGGGCACCAGCGGCGCCGTGATGCAGATGGTGAACCACGGGCTCTCGACCGGTCTGCTGTTCTTCGTGATCGGAGTGCTCTACGAGCGCACCCACACGCGCGACCTGTCGCAGATGGGCGGGCTGGCGACGGTGATGCCGTGGATCGCGGCGGCCTTCCTCGTGGCGACGCTCTCCTCGATCGGGCTCCCCGGCCTGAACAACTTCGTCGGTGAGTTCCTCGTGATCCTGGGCGCCTTCGGTGCCGATCGGGTCCTGGGAGCGGTGGCCGTTACCGGCGTCGTCCTCGCCGCGATCTACATGCTCTGGGCCTACCAGCGCGCGTTCCAGGGTCCGGGGGCCGAACGCCACCGGGGGTTGGTCGACCTGCTGCCACGCGAGGTGGCGGCCGTCGTTCCCGTCGTCGCGGTGATGCTCGTGCTCGGCGTCGCTCCGAACCTCGTCCTCGACCGGATCAACCCGTCCTCGGCCGGGGTGGTGGCCTGGGTGCGCAGCGTCGACGTCGACGAGCGCGGACTCCCGGGCGGCCTACGGGCGAAGCTCCCGCCTCCGGACGACGCCGACGTTTCGGCGACCGCGGCCGGGGTTGGGGCCGATGGGGCCGGGGGTGGGCCCTGATGCCGACCCCGGCCGTCGAACTCGGCCCGGTCCTGCCCGAGCTGATCCTGGTCGGTATCGGCGTGGTCCTGCTGCTCGCCGGGGTCGTCGTGCGGAGGGCCTCGCCCACGACCCTGCTGGTGCTCGGTCTGGTCGGCATCGCCGCGGCCGCCGTCGCGACCGTGCGGCTGTGGGACTGGCAAGGCGGCCCCACCGTCCTCGCCGGGGCGATCTCGACGGATCGGTTCGGGGTCGTGGTCCGCCTGATCATCCTCGCCGTCGCCGCCTTGGGCGCGGTGCTCGGGCACCACTATTTCGAACGCTCGGGGGAGGGCAGGGCCGAGTTCTCCCCGTTGCTGCTGTTCGCGACGGCCGGGATGACGTTGTTCGCCGTCTCGGCGGACCTGATCATGGCGTTCCTCGCGCTCGAGATCCTGTCGCTGTCCCTGTACGTGCTGACCGGCTTCTCCACCAGGCTCGGCTCGATCGAGGGCGCGATGAAGTACTTCCTGCTCGGCTCGTTCTCCTCGGCCTTCTTCCTGTTCGGGATCGCGATGGCCTACGGCGCGTCGGGTTCCACGCGGCTGCCGGCGATCGCCGACGCGCTCGCGGGTCGAACCGGTTCGGTCGCGCTCGCCGTGACCGCGATGGGGCTGCTGGCCGTGGGGTTCGGGTTCAAGGTGTCGGCGGTGCCGTTCCACATGTGGACGCCCGACGTCTACCAGGGAGCGCCGACCGCGGTGACCGGCTTCATGTCCGCCGGGACCAAGGTCGCGGCGTTCGCCGCTTTCATCCGCGTGTTCAACATCTCGTTCCAGCCGATCACGTGGGACTGGCAGCCGGTCGTGGGGATCCTGGCGGCGGTCTCGATCGTAGCGGGGAGCCTGCTCGCGATCGCGCAGACCGACATCAAGCGCCTGCTGGCGTACTCGAGCATCAGCCACGCCGGGTT
>DAIOFZ010000026.1:0-23920 GCA_036745475.1 Actinomycetota bacterium
TTGGCCGTCTCGTTCATCGGCGACGGCGTCTACATCATCGCGATCGCCTGGCAGACGTACGACCTGTCGAACTCACCCTCGGCGCTCGCCGCCGTCGGGATCGCGTGGAGCCTGCCGCAGGTGGTCCTGCTGCTGATCAGCGGTGTCCTGTCCGACCGGGTGGATCGACGGCTGCTGATGATCGCGGGCGACCTGATCCGCGGGATCGCGATCGCGACGATCGGGATCATGTCGATCGGCGGGACGCTCACGATGACCTCGTTGATCTCGCTCGTGGTGGTCTTCGGGGTCGGTCAGGCGTTGTTCGGGCCGGCGTTCTCCTCGATCGTGCCCCAGGTGGTGCCCGAGGATCTGCTGGTGGAGGCGAACGCGCTCGGGCAGTTCGTCCGACCGATCGCCTGGACGCTGATCGGGCCGCTTGTCGGCGGGGCGCTCGTCGCGAGCTTGGGCACGGGATGGGCCTTCGTCGCCGACGCCGGCACCTTCGCGTTCTCGGCGGTGATGGTGGGGCTGATGCGGTCGCGACCCAAGCCCCGAGACGAGGACGAACGAACCTCGCCGTGGGCCGATCTGAAGGAGGGGCTCCGCTACGTGCGGCGGACGACCTGGCTCTGGGTGGGGATGGGCGCCGGGCTGGTGAGCCTCCTGGCCGTGTGGGGGCCGTGGGAGGTCCTCGTGCCCTACGTGGTGCGCAACGACCTGGGCGGTTCGGCGGCGGACCTCGGGTTGGTGTTCGGCGCGGGCGGCCTTGGGTCGGTCGTCGTGGCGATCGCGATGGGGCAGCGTGGGCGCCTGCCCCGGCGCGCGATGACCGTCCTGTACCTGACGTGGGCGGTGGGGATGCTGATGACGGCCGGGTTCGGGCTGGTCTCCGCCGTGTGGCAGGCGATGTGCGTCGCATTCGTCTCCGAGAGCTGCATCACCGCGCTCGTCGTGATCTGGTTCACGCTGCTGCAGCGGTTGGTCCCCGGGCACCTGCTCGGACGCGTCTCCAGCCTGGACTGGCTGATCTCGATCGGAGGCGTGCCGCTCAGCTTCGCGGTGGTGGGTCCGCTGGCGTCGGCGTTCGGCGCGGACGCGACCCTGATCGGCGCCGGCCTGATCGGCGCGACGGTGACGATCGCGTTCATGCTCTTCCCCGGGGCGCGCGACCCCGAGCGCGACGGCTCGCTGGACCCCCATCGCGAAGCCGAGATATCCGTGGCGTCCGGGTAGACTCGGCGCGGATGGAGTACCGGCACCTGGGTCGTCTCGGGTTGAAGGTGAGCCCGCTGTGCCTCGGCACGATGAACTTCGGGCCGCAGACGAGCGAGACCGACAGCCACGCGATCATGGACCGGGCACTCGAGCTCGGGATCAACTTCTTCGACACCGCGAACGCGTACGGGCAGCGCAAGGGCGTCGGGGCGACGGAGACGATCGTCGGCAACTGGTTCGCCAAGGGCGGCGGTCGCCGCGACAAGGTCGTGCTCGCCACCAAGGTCTACAGCGAGATGGGCTCGTGGCCGAACGAGTCGCGCCTGTCGGCGCTCCACATCCGCGCGGCGTGTGAGGAAAGCCTGCGGCGGCTGCAGACCGACCACCTCGACATCTACCAGATGCACCACGTGTACCGCGGGGCGACGTGGGACGAGATCTGGCAGGCGTTCGAGACGCTCGTGCAGCAGGGCAAGGTCCTCTACGTGGGGTCGAGCAACTTCGCCGGCTGGCACATCGCGAAGGCGAACGAGGCCGCGAGGGATCGCCACTTCCTCGGGCTGGTATCCGAGCAGTGCATCTACAACCTCGCCGAGCGCACCGTCGAGCTCGAGGTGCTCCCGGCGTGCGAGGACTACGGGATGGGCGTGATCCCCTGGAGCCCACTGTGGCGGGGTCTGCTGGCGGGTGTCGTCGATGGCGGGGGTGCGAAAGGAACGCGGCGGGCGTCGAGCATGGTGCAGGACAAGCTCGCGGAGCACCGGGCCCGGGTCGAAGCGTACGAGAAGTTCTGCGCGGAGCTCGGCCAGCCCCCGGCGGAGGTCGCACTCGCGTGGCTGATCGCCAATCCCGTGGTCACCGCGCCGATCATCGGTCCACGGATCGCCGAGCAGCTCGACGGCGCGATGCGGGCGCTGGACCTGAGGCTCGACGATGCGGCGATGAAGCGTCTCGACGAGATCTGGCCGGGTCCGGGCGGGCCCGCGCCGGAAGCGTTCGCCTGGTAGCGCCGGATCCTACGCCGAGGTCGGCCCCGGCTCGTCGTCCTTCGGATCGCTGGTCGGATCCGGGCTCGACGAGCCGACTCCATGCCGGATCCGTTCGGTCGTCTCGGCCACGGTGACCGAGACAGCGTCGCCCAGCGCACGGACCGCCTGCTTCAGGTCATCCTTGGCCCGCTCGTCCCGGATCGTGTCCCCGAGCGCCGTGAAGGCCCGATCGAGCGCGTCGGTGATGTCTCGCGCGGCGTCCTCCAGCTTGCGCTGGCTCTCCTGCGCCGACTCGCGAGCGGAACCGCTCGACTCCTTGTACCGCTCGGCGACGTGGCGCCCCCACGACGCGAACCGCTCGCCGACCTCGTTCCATGCCTCGTTCGTGCCCGACATCGCGATACCTCCGTCCGATCCGGTGCCGACCCGAGTCTAGGCCCTGCACGTGAAGGAGGGACGTCCCCGAACGCCCCTGGGGTAAGGTTTGCCCGCCATGGCCGAGGACCGTGCCGATGACCTCGCGCATCTCACGGACGAGGAGCGTGCCGTCCTGGTGAAAGTCGTCGAGGTCCTTCGAAAGCTGAGGTTCGGGACCGTCCTCCTGGTTGTCCAGGACGGCAAGGTCGTCCAGATCGAGATGGCCGAGAAGATCCGCCTCCGATAGGCACCGGATCGCACCAGGTTGGTTGACAGGGCCCGGGGGGCACTGATATCCATAGCCCCGTTCGGCTGACCGTACCCACGGAGGCCGTGGCTCGCGACGTTCCGTCCTTTCGATCGACCGGACCACCGGAGATCGAGCCGTAGTTCGACTTCCAACCGGTCCCTCGAAAGGAGCACACCTTTGCGGTCTCGTCTCGCCTTCCGACTGTCCATCGTGCTCGCGGTCTTCGGCCTGCTCGTCGCCGCATGCTCGAGCGACGGCTCCTCCAACACCACTGGCTCGCGCGGGTCTTCCGCCTCGAACGCATCCGACTGCACGCCGGCGGAGACGCCGGTCCTCACATTGGCGGCATACAGCAACCCCTACGTCGCCTACGGGAAGATCACGACGAACTTCGCGAACGACTGGAAGGGATCGCACGATGACCAGTCCATGATCTGGCAGCTGTCGTTCGGCGGAAGCACGACGCAGGCCACGAACATCGTAAACGGGTTCGAAGCCGACATCTACGCGTCGTCGCTCGCTCCCGACGTCCAGTTGGTCGAAGACGCCGGCCTCATCACGCACGACTGGCAGAGCGACACGGACGGATCGATCGTGCAGGCGGGCTCCGTGGTCTTCGCGGTTCGGCCCGGTAACCCCGAGGCGATCGAGAACTGGGACGATCTCACGAAGCCCGGTCTCCAGATCCTGACGCCGGACCCGGCGCAGAGCGGCGGAGCCAAGTGGAACATCGTCGCGGCATACGGCGCCGCCATGCGCGGCGAGGTCCCGGGGTACGAGGCGAACAACCCGGCGGATGCCGAGCGGCTGCTCGAGGGCATCTTCGCCAACGTCACCGTCTTGGACAAGAGCGCCAACGACTCGCTGAAGAACTTCGAGGCGGGCAACGGCGACGTCGCCATCACGTACGACTATCAGCTGGCGACGTCGATCGCCTCCGGCATCGAGGAGGAGCTCGTCGAGCCCCCATCCACCGTCGCCATCCGGACGCCCGCCGTCGTCGTCGACCAGTACGCGGAGGGCCACTGCGTCCAGGAGATCGCCGATGCGTTCGTCGAGTACCTGCACACACCCGACGCGCAGGAGGTTTTCTACTCCTCCGCCTACACGCGTCCCGTCGATCCCGCCAAGACGGCGGATGCCACGGATAACCTGCCCGCCTTGGACGATCTCTTCACGACCGACGACATCGGCGGCTGGGACGAGCTCACGAACGACACGGTGTTCGGGCCGAACGGCGCCTTCACGCAGGCCTTCGCGGCGGTTCAGGGATAGCTTGAGTACGCGGACACCGGAACGTGCGGCCCTGCCGCCTCCAGAGTCGCCGGAGGCGGGACGGCGCCGCTCGGTCGTCCTCCGGGGGGTCCTCGCCAGGTGGGGGCTGCGCGGGACGGCCATCCTCTACCTGGGCCTGATGATCGCCCTCCCGACGTTCGCCGTGATCGTGCACGGGTTCTCGGACGGCCTGCAGTCCCTCCGAGACGCGCTCGCTGCCCCCGGCGCGCGAGAGGCGATCCGGTTGACACTGGTGCTCGGCGCGGTGACGGCGATCGTGAACGTGATCTTCGGGACGCTCGTCGCCTACGTGCTCGTACGCTACGAGTTCCCCGGACGTTCTTGGCTCTCCACGATCGTCGACATCCCGTTCGCGATCCCCACGCTCGTGACGGGCGTCATGCTCCGCGCCTTGTACGGACCGAATTCGCCGATCGGCTCCTTCCTGGAGGGACACGGGATCAAGGTCATCTTCGCGCAGTCGGGGATCCTGCTCGCGCTGCTGTTCGTCACGCTTCCTCTCGTCGTGCGCACCGTGCAGCCGGTGCTCCTCGAGATCGACGAGACGGAGGAGGAGGCGGCCCGGGTGCTGGGCGCGACCCGCTGGTACACGTTCCGTCGGGTGGTGTTGCCGAAGCTTCGAGCCGGGATCGCCGCGGGAGGGCTGCTGGCGTTCGCGCGGGCGATCGGTGAGTTCGGCGCGGTGGTGATCGTGTCCGGCAACATCGTCGGCAGGACGCTTACGGCGCCGGTGCTGATCTTCCAGCTCGCCAGCCAGTTCAAGCCCGAGGAAGCCGCGGCCATCGCGACCGTGTTGTTCGGGATCTCGTTCGTCCTCGTTCTCGTGACCGAGCGCTTGGTGCGCGGGAAGGCGCCGGCGTGAGCCAGGCGGCGGGCCTTCCCAGTCCTCGCCTGTCTGCGTCGACGCGTCGCCGACTGGTGCACTGGGGATTCATCGCGATCGCCCTGCTGTACGTGGGTATCCTGGTCCTGGCCCCGCTCGTCGGCATCGCCTGGGTGGCGATCCAGGCGGGCTGGTCCACCATCGCGACCACGTTGCGCCAACCCGATGTCGTCCACGCGTTTTATCTCACGGCCGTCATCACCCTGATCACGGTCGCCGTCACCTCGGTCTTCGGCGTGATCGTCGCTGTCGTCATCACGCGCGATCGGTTCCCCGGCCGCCCGCTCATGAGCGCGTTCGTCGACCTGCCGCTCGCCGTCTCCCCAGTCATCGTCGGGCTGATGGCCGCCGTGCTCTTCGGCCGCGGCGGGTGGTTCGAGCCGTGGTTCTCGAGCCACGGGATCCAGATCCTATTCGCGGTGCCTTCGATGGTCCTGGTCACGATCTTCATCTGCATCCCGTTCGTCATCCGCGAGGTGGTCCCGGTGTTGAAGGAACTCGGTGTGACGGAGGAGGAGGCGGCCCGAACGCTCGGGGCCTCTTCGCTCCAGACGTTCTTCCGGGTGACGCTCAGGAACATACGATGGGGACTCTTGTACGGGGTCGCTTTGTCGACCGCGCGGGCCATCGGCGAGATCGGCGCCGTGTTGATCGTGAGCGGCGCCATCACTGGCAAGACGGAGACGGCGACGCTCATCATCCTTCGGTTCTTCGATCAGTACCAAGATGCGCAGGGGTATATCGTCGCCATCACGCTTGCGCTCGTGTCGATCCTGCTCCTCGTCGCGATCGAGACGTTCAAGCGGAGGCAGGAGAGGATGCGGCAGACGTGACCGATCCACACAAGCTGACGGGCACCCCCATCCGCGTCGAACACCTCTGGAAGCGGTTCGGCGAGTTCGAGGCGGTCCGCGATGTCACGTTCACGGCCGACGCCGGAAGCATCACCGCCCTGCTGGGCCCGAGCGGTTCGGGCAAGAGCACCGTGCTTCGGATGATCGCCGGGCTCGAGGAACCGACGGCGGGACGGATCTGGATAGAGGGGGAGGAGCACACCTTCAAGACCGTCCAGGAACGGCGGGTCGGCTTCGTCTTCCAGCACTTCGCGTTGTTCCGCCATATGACGGTGGCGCAGAACGTCGCGTTCGGGTTGTCGGTCCGCAAGGAGCCGAAGCCCCAGCAACGCGCTCGTGTGCAGGATCTCCTCGAGCTCGTGCAGCTCACGGGGTTCCGGGACCGGTACCCGGATCAGCTCTCGGGTGGTCAGCGGCAACGGGTGGCGCTCGCGCGGGCCCTCGCGCCCCAGCCCAAGGTCCTGCTGCTCGACGAGCCGTTCGGTGCGCTGGATGCACGGGTGCGGCAGGAGCTCCGGCGATGGCTCGACGACCTGCACCGGGAGCTCGGGGTCACCAGCTTGTTGGTGACCCACGACCAGGACGAGGCGCTCGAGCTCGCGAACCGGATCGTCGTCATGCACGAGGGCCGGGTGGAGCAGGTGGGCTCGCCCGACGAGGTCTACGACGAGCCGGCCACCCCGTTCGTCGCGGGCTTCGTTGGCTCCTCGAGCGTGCTTCACGGACACGTCGTCGACGGCCACGTGCAGTTCGGGGACCACCGGGTTCCCGGCGCCGGCCATCTCACAGAGGGCGAGCCCGCGCGCGCGTTCATCCGTCCGCACGACGTTCGCGTGACGACGTCACCGCAGGACGGCACCCTGCCGGCATCGGTCGAACGGGTCGTCAACTTGGGCTGGCTCTCCAGGGTCGTTCTCCGACTCCCCGACGATCAAGTGCTGACGGCCGAGATCGCGAACGACGAGCTGAGCGGCATACAGGTCGGCTCGTCCGTGTCCGTGGACCTGCGGCGAGCGAAGGCGTTCCCCTCGGCCGAGTCGGGGGCCGACGGTGGCCTCACCACGGAGATGACCTCGACCCCGGCGGGGTCGTGAGCACGAACCCCCCGGCCGGCGCGACGGCGGAGCTCTCCTCGTCGGACCCGGCTGCGACGTGCCCGGACCCGGTAGGGCGCACCGCCGATGAGCTCGAGGTGATCCATCGCGTCCGTGACAGCCTTCGGTCGATCCGGTTCGGCACGGTGCTGATCGTGGTGCAGGACGGGAAGGTCGTCCAGATCGAGACGGCCGAGAAGATCAGGTTGCGATGACGACCTCCCGCGCCCTCTCGATCGTGCCCGAACCGCTGCCTCGCCCCGTCAAGCTCTCGTTCCGCGGGGTGGGGAAGTCGTTCACGACGGGAACGGGCACCGAGGTGGCCGTCCTCGACGACGTCACCTTCGACGTGCTCACGGGCGAGTTCGTCTGCTTGATCGGGCCCTCCGGCTGCGGCAAGTCGACGATCCTGAACCTGCTCGCCGGTCTCGAGCGGCCCGATTCCGGCGAGGTGGCGCTGGATGGTCGCCCGATCCTCGATCCCGGACCCGATCGTGCGCTGCTGTTTCAGGACCCGGCGCTCTTCCCCTGGCTCAGCGTGCGAGAGAACGTCGAGTACGCGCTCCGGTTGAAGGGTCTCGGATCCGACGAGATCCGGGAGACGGCCGCCACCTGGCTCGCGAAGGTGCGCCTCTCGGCGTTCGCCGACGTCCAGCCGCATGAGCTCTCGGGGGGCATGCGCCATCGAGCCGCGCTCGCGCGGGCGCTCGCCTGCCGGCCCCAGGTCCTCCTCGCGGACGAGCCGTTCGGCGCGCTCGATGCGCAGATGCGCGAGATCCTGCAGAAGGAGCTCGAGCTCGTGTGGACCGAGCTCGGCAACACGTTCGTGTTCGTCACGCACAACGTGCGGGAGGCGGTCTTCCTCGCCGACCGCGTGATCGTGCTGTCCGCACGCCCGGGAACCCCGATCGAGGAGTACCGCATCTCGACGCCGCGCCCCCGGAGCTTCGAGGACGTCCTGGTCGCCAAGGTGGTGCTCGACATCCATGAGCATCTCGCGAAGGAGGTGCGGCGCGCTGCACGCGAAGAGGGTCTTTGACCGGATCTGGCCCCGGGTGGCGCTCCTGGCAACGATCCTGCTCGTGTGGTGGGCCATCTACGAGACGGGCTGGATCGACCCGTCCAAGCTCCCCTCGCCCGCCGACGTCTGGAACGCGTTCACGTCGAACATCACTGGTTCGAATGGGCTGCTTCCCGCCGCGCGGGGGAGCATCATCCGGCTGGCGTTCGGCCTGAGCGTGGCGGTGGTCGTTGGGACCCTGATCGGGTTCGCAATGGTCGCATCGGTGGTCGTGCAGCGTAGCGTCGGCACGCTGATGACGGCCTTGCAGGCCCTGCCCTCGATCGCGTGGCTGCCGCTCGCGATCGTCTGGTTCGGGTTCACCGAGCGGGCCGTGATGTTCGTCGTGTTCATCGGCGGCGTCCCGGCGGTCGCGATCGCGACGGCGATCTCGATCCGACAGGTGCCTCCCACGCTCGTCCGCGCTGCGCGGACGATGGGGGCCAAGGGGTGGACGCTGCAGCGCACGGTCGTGCTGCAGGCCTGTGTCCCGGGCTACTGGACCGGGCTGCAGCAGGCGTGGGCGGTCGCGTGGCGGGCGCTGCTCGCCGCAGAGATCATCCGTGTGGGCGCCGCGCGTGGGCTCGGCCATCTGCTCGAAGCCTCGGCCCAGAACACCGCGATGCTGATCGCAGTGATGAGCGTGGTGGTCGTGATCGGTCTCGCGATCGACTCCTTCTTCTCGGTGATGGACCGACGGATCCGCAGCAAGCGTGGGTTGCTCGTCCCCGCGTAGCGCTACGGGAGGCCGGCGCGCTTGAGGGCGTCGGCCTTCGCGTCGTCCGCGAGCCGGTCGAGAGCCTCGGAGGTCCGGGGCGTTGGTGCCACCGGTTCCTCGATCCTCGCGGCCTCGGCCGCCACGCGCTCGAGATCGGTCCGGAACAGCGTTCGGGCGCCCTCGAGCGTCCGTTGGGGGCCGGTCCGGCGGCCGCCGCTCATCACCCGGACGAGTAGCGGATCGTGGTCCTCGGGCAGCGACTCGTCGCGCAGGCCGATGACGTCGCCTTTCGCCCCGCGGAACACCTGCTTGCGGCCCGGCTCGGTCGCCTTGTGCTCCGAGAGCTTGAGCATCGGCCGGCCGTCGTACTCGACGAGCTTGTAGGCCGAATCCAGCGAGGGGGCGTCCGCCGAGACCCCCATCCGGGTCCCGACACCGAACGCATCGATCGGCGCGCCGCCGCGGACCAGCCGGTCGAGCTGGTACTCGTCGAGACCGCCGCTCACGAAGATCCGGACGCGTTGCAGACCCGCCTCGTCGAGCAGCGCCCGCGCGCCGCGCGAGAGCTCGGCGAGGTCGCCGCTGTCCAGTCGCACCGCGAGGTCGCCCGTGAGCCCGAGCTCCCGGATCACCTCGATCGCGGTCCGGACGCCGTTCATCGTGTCATAGGTGTCGACGAGGAACGTCGTTCGATCCGGGAAGTCGCGCGCGAACGTGCGAAACGCGTCCTTCTCGCTCGCGAACGACTCGATGTACGAGTGCGCCATCGTCCCCGTCGGCCGCAGTCCGTAGCGGCGCGCCGCCTCGACGTTGCTCGTCGCGGCGAACCCCACGATCGCCGAACAACGCGCGACGGCGAGCGCCGCATCGAGTCCCTGCGTCCTGCGGAGGGCGAAGTCGACGACGTCGTGTCCGTCCGCCGCCAGCACGCATCGGGCCGCCTTGGATGCGATCGTCGTCTGGAACGTGATCTGGTTGAGCAGGTAGGGCTCGACGAGCTGGGCGACCGCGATCGGCGCCGTGATCTCGAGCAGCGGCTCGTTGGCGTACACGACGCGTCCCTCGGGGACCGCCCAGACTTCACCGGAGAAGCGCAACGCGCCGCGCGCATCCAGCACCGGATCCTCGAAGCCGAGCTCTCGTCCGAGGTAGTCGAGCTCCGGCTCGGACAGGCCGAAGCCCTCGAGGAACTCCAGGCACGCCTCGAGCCCCGCGGCCAACAGGAAGCCGCGGGTCGGCGGGAGCTGCCGGATGAACAGGCTGAAGGTAGACTCGCCGCCCATGCCACGCTGGAGGTAGCTCGCCGCCATGTTGAGCTCGTACAGGTCGGTCAGCAGACCGCTCGGCGCCATTGCCGAAGGCTACCCGAGGGTTCTCGAAGTGGAATCCACGAGGCCGAGCGCGCATGATGCGCACGATGCGCGCCAAGGTGTTGGTCGACCTCGTCGGCTTGTCGCTGGTCGGCTCGGCGTGCTCGAACGGCGCAGGGTCGGACCCTCCCGTCCAGGATCCACGCGCCGGCGCCCGACTCGACGCCTTGGGGGAGCGGTGGATGACGACCGTCGCCACGATCACCTATCGCACGAAGGGGCGCGACCCCGGCGAGGCGACCTCGCCGCATCAGTGTCTCATCCGGTTCGTGGGAGACACCGTCGATCGTCAGACGGGAGTGATGCTCTGCTCGGGGACCGGCGAGATGCGGCTGGCCTGGGGAGCGTTCCGACCGGTGGCGGATGGACGAGGAGTCTGCCGATGGGAGTTCCACGTCGTTGTTCGGGTCCGACGAGTTCGTCCGCTGCCGGTCCGATGGAGCGGCGTCGGGGTGCATCGCGATCGAGAAGCCCGGTCCGTTCGCAGCGCTCGTCGAGCCCCGGCCCAGACCCTCGAGGAGCTCGAGACCGCGGTGGTGACGGCCGAAGGACCGCGAACGATCGCGGGGATGCGAGCCGAATGCTTCCACGCCATGGGTGGTTCGGCCGATGCGGTTCGCCGAGTGGTGTGGTGTTTCTCGCCAGGTGGCCTTCTGCTCTCCCTCTTCGACGGGATCCAGGACGGACGCGTGCGGAGCGCCGAGGCGACGCATGTCTCGCCGGGCGTCTCGGCCTCGGACTTCGTCACCCCGACCAGGTGAATGAGCCATGACGTCGCGGCACCGCCTCCGGTAGCGTCCGGTTCGGATGAGCGAGCGACCGGACTTCCGTCTCGAGCAGAGCGAACTCCGCGGCCAGGACGAGTACACCGAGTTCGAGTACGACGATCTGGAGTACTACGTCGACGCCCGAGGAACGTTCGACAAGGTGCCGCTGTGTCCCGACGACGAGAGCCTGGCCGCGAGCGGCGCCGACGTGGCGATCGTCGGGGCGCCGACGGACGACGGCACCTCGGGACGGCCGGGTGCGCGATTCGGTCCGCGTGCGATCCGGTCGGCGCCGACCACATGGGGGCGGGACGCGTGGTCGATCCAGCTCGAGGTCGAACCGTACGAGCGGCTGATCGTCGTCGACGCGGGCGACGCGCCGGTCGTCCCGTCGCGCCACGCCCGGGCGCTGCGGGTGATCCACGAAAAGGTGTTCCGGGTGGCCGGCGTGGGGGCGATCCCCCTCGTCCTGGGCGGCGACCACTCGATCACCTATCCATCCGCGGCCGCCGTCGCGCGTCACGTATGGCCGAGGAAGGTGGGCGTGGTGCACTTCGACGCGCATGCCGACGCGGCGAACTCGATCTCGGGATCGCTGATCTCGCACGGCACCCCGATGCGCCGCCTGATCGACGAGGGGTGGGTGCAGGGCGCGAACTTCGTCCAGGTCGGCCTCCGCGGGTACTGGCCGGAGAAGGCCACCTTCGACTGGATGCGGGAGCAGGGGTTCCGCTGGCACACGATCGTGGAGGTCGAGGAGCGAGGCGTGGACGCGGTGATCGACGACGCGATCGCCGAGGCGCTGGCCGGACCCGAGGTCGTGTACCTCTCGGTCGACATCGACGTGGTCGACCCGGGGATGGCGCCCGGGACGGGGACGCCGGAGCCCGGCGGGATGACCGCCCGCGAGCTGCTGCGTGCGGTGCGCAGGATCGTCGGCGCGGTGGAGCTGGCCGGGATGGACGTGGTCGAGGTCTCGCCGCCCTACGACCAGAGCGAGGTCACGTCGATGCTCGCCTATCGTGTGGTCATGGAGGCGCTGTCTTCGCTGGCCACACGGCGCGGGTGACCGTGGTCGATCGCGAGCGGTTCGAGGATCTCGTCATGGAGGCGCTCGACTCGCTGCCGCGCTGGGTGCGCGAACGCCTCGAGAACATCGAGCTGATCCTGGAGGATCGTCCGCCCAGGGGCGAGCCGAACCTCCTCGGGCGCTACCACGGGGTCCCGCTAACCAGGCGCGGCCAGTTCCACTCCGGGCCGACCTTCCCCGACACGATCACGCTGTATCAGCGGACGATCGAGGGGGTGGCGCGCGACGACGAGCATCTGCGCGAGGTGATCGCGCACACGGTCGAGCACGAGGTGGCGCACTTCTTCGGGATCAGCGACGATCGGCTGCGCGAGATCGACCGGTACTGACCGGTGGACGACGAACGGATGATGCGGCTCGCGCTCGAGGAGGCGCGGGCGGCGGCCGCGGGGGGCGACGTGCCGGTGGGCGCGGTGATCGTTCGTGGCGACGAGATCCTTGCGAGGGCGGGCAACGCGCGCGAACGCGAACAGGACCCAACCGCCCACGCCGAGATCCTGGCGCTCCGGCAGGCGTCGAGCGCGATCGGGAGCTGGCACCTCGAGGCGTGCGCGATGGTCGTCACGCTCGAGCCATGCGCGATGTGCGCGGGCGCGGTCGTGCTGGCTCGGCTCGATCGGCTGGTGTTGGGCGCGAGCGACCCGAAGGCGGGATTCGCGGGGTCGCTCGGTGATCTCGTTCGGGACGGTCGCCTCAACCACGAGGTCGACGTGACCGTCGGCGTGTTGGCGAAGGAGTGCGGCGATATCCTCCGCGCGTTCTTCGCCGATCGCCGCTGAGCCCTACGTCTCGATCCCCTGCTCCGCCGACTTGGCGCGGCGCTCCTGCATGATCGCGTTCACGCGTTTGGCGATCGCGGGGATCTCCTCCTCCATCGCTCGGAAGTTCCGGTCGTGCATGACGACAAGGGTGACCTCGGAGGTCGCAGCCACGGTGGCGGTCCGCGGCACGTTGAGCAGCAGCGCCATCTCGCCGAAGAAGTCGCCGGGCCCGAGATCCGCGAGGTGCTTCCCGTCGTGCGTGACCTCCGCCGTCCCGGTCTCGATCACCATGAACTCGTGCGGGTAGGCCCCCTGGTTCACCAGGTGCTTGTCGGTGGGGACGTCGATCTCGTCGGTCCATCGTTCGAGTCGCTCGTACTGGTGGTCGCTCAGCCCCTCGAACAAGGGGATCTTGCGCAGACGCTCGGCCTTCATCGGGCTTCCTCCGTTCTCATGACCTTCCCCTCGGATCCGCGTCGAATCCTCGCACAGGCCGCAGGGATGCTGCTTGCTAGACTCGCCCCGGAGGCGTGCCGGAGCGGACGAACGGGACCGCCTCGAAAGCGGTTAGGGGCCTAATCCGCCCCTCACAGGTTCGAATCCTGTCGCCTCCGCGAGACCAACCGGCCGCCTCGGAAGGGCGGCCGTTCGGCGTCACCCCGCCGCTAGACTCGACGGCGGTGGCCTGCCCGAGCGGACGAAGGGGCACGCCTGGAGAGCGTGTAGGTGGGCAACCGCCTCGCGGGTTCGAATCCCGCGGCCACCGCTCGGTCGTTCACGTGAGCTTCTTCGCGTACCGCACATACGTGCGGACCACCCGCATGCCGCTCCGTTCGTACAGCGCGCGAGCTCCCGTCTCAGAGTCGGTGGAAAGGCCGCATCGCGCCCGACCGGCATCCCGTGCGGCGGCGAAGACCTCGCGGAGCATCGAGGTGGCGATCCCTCTCCGGCGGTGCGAGGCGGCGGTCGCCACCTGACCGATCCACACCTCGTCGGCGTCGGGGACGTCGTACGCGAGGAGCGTGCCGACGAGCTCGTCACCGTCGATCGCCACGCGCGAGAGTCCGGGCGCGAAGCTCGGGTAGGCGATCGTCTGGGATGCCCACACGTCGAAGGGCTCGGGCGCCCTCCCGCGCAAGGCAGACATCGCCTCCTCCCAGACGCGGTGGGAGTCGCGCTCATCGCGTACGGGCTTGTACGGGCGGATGTGGATCCCTTCGGGCAGCACGGGCGCGGGAGCGACCTGTGTGGGCCCACCCAGGTCGATCCGCAGGATCCACGACTCCCACTTCGCTCGGTATCCGGCGGCCAGGAAGAGCTCTCTGGCGTGCGAGTCGGCCACGGTTACGATCTGGCCCAGCTCGGCCGATCCGAGGGCGACCGCTCGCCCCTCCGTCCACGCGGCGAGAGCGGCGCCGAGGCCTCGGCCACGGTGGGTGGGAAGCACCTGGACCTCGGCCCGGCCGCGGTACACCTCGGCCCAGCCGACGAGGAGATTCCCGTCGAACACCATCGTCGTGTCGGCCGAAGGATCGAACCCGACCCGGCCGAACCCCATGACGAGGTCCTCCTCGTCCGTCTCGACCGAGCCGTCATCGGCGAGCTCGCACGCGGCGATCAGGTCGTTGATCGCGGGCGCGTCGCCGTGGGTCGCCGGACGCGAGGTGAGGCTGTCGGGCAGCTCGATCGTCACGAGATCCGCCACCCCGGACAGCGTTCGGGTCCGATGGGTCCCGGGATGGCGTCCGCCGTCTCGAGCGCTGTCCGCACGTCGTCGAACGTCTCCCACGGCCGATACGGCACGCCGTCCCGCTCACAGATCTCTACGAGAGCGAACCCGTCGGAGGCGAGCGTCAGCGGCAGGCCTCGCTCCCGGGCCCATCCCACGAACGGCGCGAAGGTCGGCGCGAGCTCGGCGTGTTCGAGCGCGAACGCGAGCATCTGGTCGCGCGCTCCGCGCAGCATGGCGACCTGGTGCTCTCCCGCATCGCGCAGGCCCATCTCGCCGCGGTCGACCGCGTCGTCGAACCGGTCCCACCCCGGCTCGCCGAACGTATCCAGCAGCATCTCGGACACGTCCTGCAGGCAGGCGGTGCCGTCGAAGTCGACCAGGAGCGCCTTCACTACGAGCATCGGGGGAGCGTACCCGCGCCTCCGGCCTGTGATGATGCGGGCATGCCGTGGGTCTGGGTCGGCGTGTTCGGCGTGGTCGCGCTCGCCGCCGCGGCGCAGGCCGTGTCCGGTTTCGGGTTCGCGCTGATCGGCACGCCGCTCGTCGCCGTGCTGGCGGGTCCCCGGGAGGCGGTCGTCGGGCTGACGATGATCGGCCTGGTGCTGGTCGCCCAGCTGTCGCTGCGCGGCCGGGGTCACGTGGATCGCTCGACGGTGGGTATCGTGACCGCGACGGCGATCGTCGGCCTGCCACTCGGTCTTGTGGTGCTCGTCCTGGCGAACGATCGCGTCCTCACCTTAGCGATCGCGGTCGCGGTCATCGCGTTCTCGCTGCTGCTGTGGCGCGGCGCGCGCGTCCCCGCCGGCCGTGGTACGGACGCGGCCGCCGGTTTCACCGCGGGGATCCTGTCGACGAGCACCGGCACGAGCGGACCTCCGATCGTGATCGCGCTCTCCGCCAAGCAGCTGGAGCCGGCGGTGTTCCGAGCGACGATCTCGGCGATCTTCTTCGTGCAGGGCTCGGCCGCCTTGGTGTTGTTCGCCCTCGGCGGGCAGATCACGCACGACGCCGTTGCGGTGGCGATCGCTGGTCTCCCCGGCGTGATCCTCGGGTCGATCGCCGGCGAACGCGGCTTCCGGCGACTCGACGCACGGACCTTCCGCCGGGTCGTCCTCGGGATGCTGTTCCTGTCGGGCGTCGTCGCGCTGTTCGGCGCCCTGCTCCCCTGAAGGGAGCAGCAGCAGCCTGGGCGGCCGGTTGCGTCGTCGAGCGCTGTCGGGCGCGCGCGTATACTCGCCGAGGTGGCCGTGCTAGGCGGGGAGCCAGCGGTGCCCTGAACCCGCAATCCGCTTCAGCGGGGCTGAATCCCCGTCCGAGGCCCGGCGGGTCCGCAGTCGCTCCCGGTACGGGGCGTCGAAGGTCGGGTCCCGCGCGACGCCAACCTGCGAACCCGGTCAGATCCGGAAGGAAGCAGCCGTAAGCGGGCCCTGGCGGGTGCCGCGGGGACACCTGACCGGAGCTACCGGCCGGTGACGCGCTCGAGTCCGGCGCGGTCGACGACGGGTGCGCGGCCACCACCTAGACTTGCCGGACCTCCCGCGCTTCCCCTCGCGGGTCGAGGCGGGCGCGCGGCGCCCGGAGGTGGATGTGGCCGACGACAAGCCGTACCAGTCGCTGTACCGCAAGTACCGCCCGCAGGGCCCGTCCGAAGTGCTCGGCCAGGATCACGTGATCCGGGCGCTCTCGGGCGCGGTTCGGGAGGGCCGCCTGGCGCATGCGTTCCTGCTCTGCGGGCCGCGCGGGACCGGCAAGACCTCGACGGCCCGGATCCTGGCAAAGATGGTCAACTGCGAGTCCGGCCCGACGCCCGAGCCCTGCGGCTCCTGCGACCAGTGCGTCTCGGTCCGAGACGGGCAGCACCTGGACGTGGTCGAGATCGACGCGGCGTCTCACGGCGGCGTCGACGACGCGCGCGACCTCCGCGAGAAGGCACCCACGGCGCCGGTCCAGGGCCGCGAGAAGGTCTACATCATCGACGAGGCGCAGCGGCTGTCGCGCGAGGCGTTCGACGCGCTGCTGAAGGTGTTCGAGGAGCCGCCGGTGGGTGTCCGGTTCGTCCTCGCGACCACCGAGCCGCACAAGATGCCGGCCACGATCGTCGGTCGCTGCCAGCGGTTCGACTTCCGCAGGGGCTCGATGGACTTGGTCTCCGAGTACATCGAGCGCATCGCCAAAGAGGAAGGCATCGCGCTGTCGGGTGAGGCCGCGCATGCGATAGCTCGCCAGTCCGAGGGCTCGTTTCGCGACGCGCTGTCGCTGCTGGACCAGGCCTCGGTGCTGGGGGCCGGCGAGATCGGCGAGGACATCGTTCTGTCGCTGATCGGCAGCGGACGTTCGGACGTGCAGCACGCGCTCGGCGACGCGGTCGCGGTCGGGGACGCCAAGGGGGTGTTCGAGCTCGTGAACCGTCTGGTGCAGGAGGGGCAGGACCTGCGCCACGTCACCAACGAGGTGCTCGCGCACTTCCGCGACCTCCTGCTCGTCAAGACGGCGCCGGGCCAGCACGACCTGCTCGACGCGACCGACGAGGAGGCGGAACGCCTGACCGCGCAGGCCGCCAAGTACTCGGCGGCCGAGCTCGGCCGCGTGATCGCGCTCCTGCTCGCCGCGCAGACCGACATGCGCTGGACCACGTCCCCCCGGCTCTCCCTCGAGCTCGCCCTGATCCGCTCCACGATCCCCGAGACCGACGCCGCCCCCGAGGCCCTCGTCTCCCGCCTCGAACGCCTCGAACGCGTCGCGGGCATCCCCGGTGGTGGCGGCTCCCAGTCGCCCGCTACCGCAACCCCTGCGTCGCCCGCAGCCGTGACCTCGACCGACGAGGCCGCCGTGGCAGGGCGGCCGGCCGCGGCCGGAACCGGAAACGCGGCCGACCTGGCGCCCCCGGCAATCGAAACGGAAGGCAGGCGACCCACGACGCGAACCGCAGCGAGCAGCGCCGAAGAGGCCGCGTCCGGTCCGGCCGAGGCCGGTGCGGTGGCCAAGAACGCGTCCGGACCCGTGCTGGGCGCCGGGACCTCGGCGGTGGACGTGTCGATGCTGCGGAGCAACTGGCCGAGGGTGATCTCGCACCTGCGGGGCTCGGGCAAGGCGGTGCTGCCCTCGTTCCTCGAGATCGCGACGCCGGCGGCGTTCGACGGGATGACGCTCGAGCTGGTCTTCCCCCCCGAGCGCCCCTACGGCGTCCAGAAGGTGCTCGAGCGCGAGGGCGAGCTCCGGCAGGCGCTGCAGGACCTGTTCGGGATCGCGCCGGCGATCAGCTGCGTGATCCGCGAGCCCGTTGCCGGTCCGGCAGAGCCGGTCGAGGACGAACCGCTCTCGGAGGAAGAGGCGCTCGCTCGTCTCGCGGCCGAGCTCGGCGCCACGCCCGCCACCGAGGACGGCTCCTAGGTGTACGAGGGCCCGATCCAGGACCTGATCGACGAGCTCTCGCGCCTCCCGGGCATCGGGCCCAAGTCGGCGCAGCGCCTCGCGTTCCACCTGGTGAAGGCGCCGCCCGACGACGCCAAACGGCTCGCCGAGTCGATCGTTCAGGCGAAAGAGCGCATCTTCTTCTGCAGGGAGTGCGGCAACGTCGCCGAGGGCGAGCTCTGCCGCATCTGTCGCGATGAGGGGCGAGACCGCACGACGCTCTGCGTCGTCGAGGAGCCGAAGGACGTCTCGACGATCGAGAAGGCGGGCGTGATCAAGGGGCGATACCACGTGCTCGGCGGCGCCATCAGCCCGCTCGACGGGATCGGCCCCGAGGATCTCCGCGTGCAGGAGCTGCTCGACCGCGTCCAGCGCGATGGCGTGACCGAGGTGATCCTGGCCACCAACCCCAACCTGGAGGGCAACGCCACCGCGATGTACGTCGCGGCGATGCTGAAGCCGTTCGGGGCGCGGGTGACGCGGCTCGCGAGCGGCCTGCCGGTCGGTGGGGATCTCGAGTACGCCGACGAGGTGACCCTGTCGCAGGCCCTCGAGGGCCGTCGCGAGATGTGACGTGAGCGAGGGCACCAAGGAGACGGTCCGACGCGACCGACGCGTCGAGCTGATCGCCGCGATCATGTTGTCCGCCGCGACCGTGGTCACGGCGTGGAGCGCGTACCAGGCCACCCGGTGGAGCGGCGATCAGGCCGGGAACTACACGGAGGCGTCGGCCACCCGCACCGAGTCGGTCCGATCATCGACCCTTGCGAACCGGCAGATCCTGATCGACGTCGACACCTTCCTGAACTGGCTGGACGCCGAGCAATCGGGCGACCACGACCTCGCCGACGACATCCACGAACGGATGCGCCGGGAATTCCTCCCGGCCTTCGACGCCTGGCTCGAGACCGCGCCCGCGGGTTCGATCCCCCACAGCACACCGTTCGAGCGCTCCGAGTACCGCCTGGCCGCGGAGGAGCAAGCGAAGCTCCTCGAGACCACCGCCTCGAAGCTGTTCCAGGAGGGGCAGACGTCGAATCAGGTGAGCGACGACTTCGTATTGGCCGCGGTGCTGTTCGCCTCGGTCCTGTTCTTCTCCGGCCTGGCGGGGACGTTCGACTCGCTCCGCGCTCAGGTCTTCCTGCTGGTCCTCGGCGCGGTCATGCTCGCGATCGGCACGATCATCGTGATCACGCTCCCGCAGAACGTTGGTTTCTGACCGACGGATGCGGTGAGCCCACGAGTCTGTCGAGCATCGCGGGATCGCCTCTCCAGTGCTCGGCCAGGACGCTCCGGTCCGTCCGTCTGAGCACGTGGCGCAGGACCAGTGCGGCGACGATCACATCGTCCGCCGGCCCGAGCACGGGGATGAACTCCGGCACCAGGTCGATGGGAGAGGCGATCCAGATCACCGCGACGACGAGCCAGATCTTGCACCCACGAGGAACCCGTGGGTCGCTCAGCAGGCCTCGGAACAGGACGACGAGGTTCGGGATCGCCGTCGCGAGCTCGCGCGCCTGCTGCTTCCGCCCGGCGATCACCAGGATCAGGATCGCGAGGAGCCACACCGCGATAAGAACGCCCAGCGCGATCACGAGCCCACGGATCATGCGGGTTCCAGCGTACCGTCCGCTCCGACTACGAGGTCCGGCGCCGGCGCACGCGAGCGATCACGAACCACGCGGCGAGCCCGAGCGCCAGGATGGGAAACAGGTACCCGAGCCCGATCACGATCGCGGCGATCACGCCGACGAACCCGGCGCCGGCTCGCTCGAACGCGTTCGGGATGCTCGCCTTCTCCACCTCGGACTCCGGCTCGACGCCCTGCTCGCGCAGGCTGAGACCGATCGTAGCCAGCGACGTGCGATCGTCGAGCAGTCGCAGCTGCCCCTGGAGCTGCTCGATCCGCAGCTGCGTTTCGTCGAGCGCGTTCTGCACTCGGATCGTCTGCTCGATCGAGACCGCATCGGCCATCAGCCCGAGCAGGACCTCGCGTCGCGCCCTCGCGATCCGCAGGTTCGCGCGGAGGTCGATGTAGTCCGCGGTGACGTCACTGCCGTGCACGGACTCGACCTCGACGGTCCCGAGCGCACGCAGCGCATGGAGCGCCTCGTCGAAGTTCGCCGCGGGCACGCGCACCGTCAGGCTGCCCGAACGGCTCCGGCTCCGCGAGTCGGCAACGAAGCCTCCCTGCGCCTCGGCCACGTCGACCGCCTCGCCGAACCGCTCGTCGAACGCGTCGCGAGGGATCACCACGGACAGCTCGGCGGTCCGGATCACCCGCGAGAGGGCCGGCGCGCCGGGGACCTCGGCGGGACCGCGGACGCCTTGATCGATGAGCTCGTCGCTCGGAGCCTCCGCCGGCGCACCCGTGGCTCCGGTTCCGCCTGTGGATCCCGCCGCGGAGCTTTCTCCGGCATCGTCTGATCCGAACCCACCCGACCGCACGACCAGGCCGATGAGCCCCGCGGCAACCAGGACGCTCACGGCGGCCGCCACGAGGCCGCTCGAGGGCATCCGGCGGGAGGGCGGACGCCTGGTTGCGCGTTGCTCGCGTTCGGCCGCGTCCAGGAGGTCCCTGTGAAGCTGGTTCAGGTACTCGATCGTCGTTGCCATCGTCTCCGCTCCAGTTCGATCGGTGCGTCGGACGGGTCGGTCTGGAGGACGCCGGCGATCCGTCGGAGCCCCCGGCTGACGCGCATCCGGGCCGTCGGCTCGGTGCATCCGAGCTCCGCCGCGACCTCGTCGTAGCTCCGCTCGTCGACCACCCGCAACCGCACGGCCTCGCGTTGCTCTTCCGGCAGCGCGCTCATCGCCTCGGCGAGCGCCTCGCCGAACCGCTCGAGATCCATGAGCTCCTCGATCCGTTCGTAGTCGTCGTCGCTCAGCGTGCGCTCGGGCATCCCCAGGCGTCGACGGGCCCTCGCCTCCACCGCACCGGCCCGGAAGTATCGAGAGAGCAGGTGCTTGCCGATCCCGTAGAGCCACCCCACGCCGTCGACGCCCTCGTCTCGGAACCGGCGCCGGGATGAGAACGCCTCGGCGAACGTCTCGGCCACGAGCTCGGCCGCGGACTCGGCATCAAGCGTTCGCCGGGCGAAGTAGGCGAGCATCGCCTCGGCGTGCCGCTCGAACAGCAGGCCGAACAGCTCCGGCTCGCGCGACGACCGGAGGATCAGCTCTGCGTCGTCGAGACCCTCGTGCACCACACCCTCGTTCGTTCCTACGAATCCCATGCCGTTGGGGGCCCGTCGTGTGACACGCCGTTGGTAGGCTCGGCCCCGTGCTCGAGACGCCGGACCCGCTCGAGGAGTTCCCGCGCCATGTCGCCCGGACGCGGGGCTTCTCACTCGGGGTGCCTCGGTCCTTCACCGTCTCGCCCGACGGCGAGCGCGTCGTCTATCTCCGCACGAAGAAGGGCGACGACCCCGTGAGCTGCCTGTGGGTGTTCGAGGTCGCGGGGGCCAAGGAGCGGCTCGTGTTCGACCCGGGGGAGGAGGAGGCCGAGCGCGATCTCACCGAGGCCGAACGCGCCCGGCGCGAACGCGCTCGCGAGCGCTCGTCGGGCGTCACGGCGTACGCGACCGACGAGGCGGTGCGGCGGGCTGTGTTCACCGTCGGCGGCAGGATGTTCCTCGCCGACCTGGTGGAGGGCTCCGCCCGCGAGCTGAGTGCGCCCGGGTCGGTCGACGACCCGCGTCTGAACCCGTCGGGCGGGCGGATCGCGTTCGTGGTCGAAGGGGCGCTTCACGTCCGCGAGATCGAGGGCGGCGTGCGCGAGCTGGCCTCGCCCGACGCCCCCGACATCTCTTGGGGCCTGGCCGAGTTCGTCGCGGCCGAGGAGATGGGTCGCGACCGCGGCCACTGGTGGTCCCCCGACGGCTCGAAGCTGGCCGCCGCTCACGTCGACGAGCGCGACGTGTCGATCCGCTACCTCAGCGACCCGACGGATCCGGCCGCCGAGCCTCGCGCCGTCCGCTACCCGCAGGCGGGTTCGAACGACGCCGTCGTCACGCTGTGGGTGTTCGACGTCGAGAGCGGCGAGCGGGTCGAGGTCCGGTGGGATCTCGAGGCGTTCCCGTACCTCGCCCGCGTGACGTGGGACCACGAGCCGCTCACGCTGCTGGTGCAGACGCGGGACCAGCGGATCGTGCGCCTCCTGGAGGCAGACCCGGCGAGCGGGGAGACATCGATCCTGTCGCAGCAGACGGATCCTCGATGGATCGAGCTCGTCGAGGGCGCGCCGGTCCGCCTTTCCGACGGCCGGGTGGTCGACGTCCTCGCCGACCCCGAGACCGAAACCTACGTCCTCACGGTCGCGGGCGATCTCGTGACGCCGCCGGGCCTGCAGGTCCGCGAGGTCCTGTCTGCCGGCGCGGGCGTGCTGTTCCGGGCCTCCGACGGTGACCCGACCGAGATCCACCTGTGGCGGTGGACGCCTCGTGAGGGCGCCCTGCGGCTGTCCGAGGCGCCGGGGGTGCACTCGGGCGCCGAGGGCGGGGAGGTGCTCGTGCGGGTCTCGGCGACCCCGAACGCGGTGCGTTCGGTGGCGACGGTGATCCGGTCCGGCGAGCCGGCGGGGACGGTCGAGAACGTGTCGGAGATCCCCGTCACCCAACCTCGGCCGCGCTTCATCACGCTCGGCGAGCGAGAGCTCCGAGCGGCGCTCCTGCTCCCGGGCGGGCGCGAACCGGAGGGGCCGCTCCCGGTGCTGATGGATCCGTACGGCGGGCCTCACGGAGCCCGCGTGGTGAAGGCGGCCGGGGCGCACCTCACCTCGCAGTGGTTCGCCGACCAGGGGTTCGCCGTGCTGGTGGTCGACGGGCGCGGTGTCGACGGCCGCGGGCCGGCGTGGGACCGCGAGATGTACCGCGATTTCATGGTGGCGCTCGAGGATCAGGTGGACGCGCTCCACGCGGCGGCCGAACGGTTCGACTTCCTCGACCTGGGACGCGTGGGGATGCGCGGGTGGTCGTTCGGCGGCGAGCTCACGGCGATGGCGCTCCTGCGCCGGCCGGACGTGTTCCACGCAGGCGTGGTCGGCGCGCCGGTGACCGACCAGTACCTGTACGACACCTTCTATACGGAGCGTTACCTGGGGAAGCCCCAGGACGAGCCGGAGGTCTACCGGCGGAACTCGCCGCTGCTCGATGCGGCCTCGCTCTCACGGCCCATGCTGCTGATCCACGGTCTGGCCGACGACAACGTGTTCGTCGCGAATACGCTCCGCTTCTCGGCGGCGCTGTTCGAGGCGGGCAAGTGGCACGAGCTGGTGCTGATCCCGAACGCCACGCACCTCACCCGCTCGACCTCGGTGACCGAGAACATCCTGCGGGTGCAGCTCGACTTCCTGCGGCGGACCGTGATCGGCTAGCTCAGGCGAGGGCCGGCCAGCCGGCGACGACCGGGTGGTCCTTGTCCTGCGGCCCAACCTGGGCGGCTCCGCCGGGTGAGACCAGCCCCGTCACGGCATCCGAGAACCACTCGGCGTTGACGGCGGCGAACTGCTTCCACTCGCTCGGGAGATCCTCGTCCGAGAAGATCGCGGTGACGGGGCAGACCGGCACGCAGGCGTCGCAATCCACGCACTCGTCCGGCTGGATGTAGAGCATCCGAGGGCCCTCGTAGATGCAGTCGACCGGGCACTCGTCGACGCACGCCTTGTCCTTGATGTCGATGCACGGTTCGGCGATGACGTAGGCCATGGGTCACCCTTTCCCGGGGTCGGACTCGACGAAACGATACCCTCCGAACCCCTGCTCCAGCCGACCATGCTGCCAGACCTATTCAGAAGGGGTCGTTCCACCAGGCGCGGTGCTCCGGGCGGAGGGCGTCTTCGCACGCGCGGAGGTCGTTGCTGAGCCGGGCGCGGGTGGCGACATCGAGCGCGTCGAGGAGATCGAACGTGGGTCGCAGGGCCCATCCGCACGTGTCCATGCGCCGGCGGCCGTCGGACGTGAGTTCGACACCCAGGCTGCCGCCGTCGAGCCGCCAGGTGTCGACGAGTGAGTCTCGGCGCAGCTGTTGAACG
>DAIOFZ010000027.1:0-22231 GCA_036745475.1 Actinomycetota bacterium
CGAGGCCCGGACCACGAGCTCCGTCGGCAGGAGCACCCGCCGAGGGCCGGCGCCGGGGTCCGAGAGGAGCTCGAACAGGACGTGGGCGGCCTCCTCCCCTTGCCGTTGCACGCCCTGTCGGATGGTCGTCAAGGGTGGGTCGAGATGCGCGGCGAAGTCCAGATCGTCGAACCCCGCGAGCGCGACGTCGTCCGGGACCGTCAGACCGCGCGACCGGATGGTCCCGAGGGCGCCCTCGGCCATGGCGTCGTTCGAACAGAAGATCGCGTCGACGCCGCGGTCGAGGAGCTCGGATGCGGCGGACGCTCCGGATGCGCGGCTGAACGCTCCCTCGACGACGATGCCTTCGGTTGGCAGACCGGCGCGCTCCATCGCGCGTTGGTAGCCGGAGAGGCGATCCTCACCCGAGACCGTCCCCCGTCTCCCGGTGACGTGGGCGATCCGGCGGTTCCCGAGATCGATGAGGTGCGAGGTCATCACGTCGGCCGCGTGGACGTGGTCGACGTCGACGTAGCTCGCCGACCGGTCAGCCCGCCGGTGCCCAACGAGCACCGAGGGAAGATCGGAGGCAAGCAGGCCGTCGACGAGAGGATCATCGAGGTTGTCGGCCGTCACGATCACGCCGTCCAGGAGTCCCAGCCACAGGATGCGGCTCAGGGTCTCCTCCTTCGAACGATTCCCGAGCCAGAGCATCATCCCGGCGGCCTGTTCGGAGAGGGCGTCGCTCATGCCGTGCAGGAGCTGCGAGAAGTAGGGGTCCCCGAACACCTTCGGCGGGGCGACGTGCATGACCACGCCGACCACGCCCGATCTCCCGGACGCCAGGGTCCGCGCGGCGGCGTTCGGTCGGAGGTTGGTGCGTTCGATGACGGCGAGGACCCGATCGCGCGTGGTCGGCGAGACCGAACCCCCGTTGATGACCCTCGAGACGGTGGCCCGCGAGACGCCGCTCAGGGCCGCCAGCTCGTCGAGCGTCCCGGCCACGGATCCCCCCCTCCCGTCCTCGAAGAACCGATGGAAGCGCTCTCACCATAGGCCGGGTGCGCGGCCTGTCAAATCGCCGGATTGGTAGGCACGAGGATGGAACCGCTTCCGCGGCTTCAGGACCCGTCGTCGTAGATGCCGAGCCCCGTTTCTGGGTCGAAGAAATGGATGCGGGCGGTGTCGATCGCGAGCTCGAGCGACTGGCGCTCGGCTGCCTTCGTCCGCGGGTCGAGCCGCGCGACGAACGTCGATGTCCCGATCGCCGCCGCCTTCTCCAGTTCTTGGACGGCCACGCTGGCATGCGCCATGGGACCGCTCTGTTCGCCCACCAACTCCTTCGTGTCTTCGGTCAGGACGGGCGGCGCATCGACCGCGAAGTGGACCAGCACCTCCGAGCCCAGCGCCTCGCGGAGGACGACGTCGACCCTCATCCGCCGGTCCTGCGGGATGACGGGCATGATCGCCGCGTCCTCCATGTTCTCGGGGCGGATGCCGACGATGATCCGACGGCCCTCGTAGCCGCGGATCCCGGGACGGTCGATGACCATCTGGTCGTCGACCCGGAGCCTGGTCGTACCGAAGGTGACGAACAGGCCGCCGTCCTGCCGCGACAGGTCCGCCTCGACCATGTTCATCGACGGCGAGCCGATGAAGCCCGCCACGAACAGGTTCCCCGGACGGTCGTACAGGGCCTGGGGGGTGTCGACCTGCTGCAGCTCGCCCTTCCTGAGGACGGCGACGCGATCGCCCATCGTCATCGCTTCGATCTGATCGTGCGTGACATAGATCGTCGTGGTACCGAGATCGTCCTGGAGCTTCGAGACCTCGGCGCGCATCTGCACGCGGAGCTTCGCGTCGAGGTTGGACAGCGGCTCGTCCATCAGGAACGCCTGCGGCTCCCGGACGATAGCCCGCCCCATCGCGACGCGCTGCCGCTGCCCGCCCGAGAGCGCCTTGGGCTTGCGTTCGAGGAACTCCTCGAGCCCGAGGATCTCCGCGGCCCGGCGCACCCGGCGGTCGATCTCTTCCTTCGGGAGCTTTCGCAGCTTGAGGCCGAAACCCATGTTGTCGTAGACGGTCATGTGGGGGTACAGCGCGTAGTTCTGGAAGACCATCGCGATGTCGCGCTCTTTGGGCGGGACGGCGTTCACCACCTTGTCGCCGATCGCGATCGTCCCGTGTGTGATGCTCTCCAGGCCGGCGACCATCCGCAGCGCGGTCGTCTTGCCGCACCCGGAGGGACCGACCAGCACGATGAACTCCTCGTCCTGGATCTCGAGCGACAGGTCGGAGACCGCCGTGGTGCCGTCGGCGTAGACCTTCGAGACCTGGTCCAGCACGATCCCGGCCATCAGCTCCTCCTCGGTTCCGGGCCTGGACCCATTCAACCGCAGGGGGCGCGCCGCAGTCGAGTCGACACTTCGGCTCAGGCGTCCGGCAGGACCGAGAGCACCTCGCGCTCGCGGCGCCGCGAGACCTCGATGCCAAGCTCGCGCTCCCAGTCGTCCCGGGCGGACCGATACCGTACGACCGCTGCCTCGATGGACACGGGGACCCGATCCACACCCATCGGACGGAGCAGGTGGTCGCGCATCTTGACCAGCTCGCCCTGCACGAGTTGGTCCTGCCCCTTCTCGCGCTTGGACGCCAGCCACAGGATCCAGTCCCAGAAGTGCTGGTCGATGCCGTCGAGGGTGTCAGCGCTCACGGTCCACGGCGGCAGGGACTCGTACGGCTCTTCGGGGAAGATCAGGTCCACCTTGACGGGGCCCTCGAGCATGAGCATGAAGCACGGGTAGTCGCTGATCCGATCCCACTGGTGCGCGAGGGGGTCGAGCGGCGCGACCAGCTCGGGGAGTGCGCGAGCCACGTCGTCGAAAAGGTCGGTCACCACGACGAAATCCCAGTCCGACAACGGGGTCGGCGAGCCATCGGCGCGCGATCCAACCAGCTCGACCCCCCGGACGGCCGGGTGTGGGAGCAGCAAGGACTCGATCGATGCGGCGATGTCCACCATGGGTCGACAACCTACGATGTGGCCGTGCCGAAGATCGTGCTCCTCGAGGGCGACGTGACGACGCAGGATGTCGACGCGATCGTCAACGCGGCGAACCGCTCCCTGCTGGGAGGGGGCGGCGTCGACGGCACGATCCACCGGGCCGGGGGCCCCTCGATCCTCGCCGAATGCCGAGAGATCCGGCGAACCACGTTCCCCGACGGACTGCCGACGGGCCGAGCCGTGGCCACCGGTGGGGGCGACCTCGCCGCGCGCTGGGTGATCCACACCGTCGGACCCGTCTACGCCGCATCCGGTGATCCCCCTGGCGAGCTGGCCTCCTGTCACACGGAGTCGCTCCGGGTCGCCGATGAGCTCGGGGCGCGGACGGTGGCCTTTCCCGCGATCTCGACGGGGGTGTTCGGGTACCCGGTCCATGAGGCGGCGAGCGTCGCGGTCGGGGCCGTTCGCGGCACCGAGACCCAGGTGGAGGAGGTCCGGTTCGTGCTCTTCGGGCGGGAGGCGTTCGACGCGTTCGAGCGGGCGCTCGGGCGGTGAGCGCGCATTCTTCCGGTCGTTCCGAGCCTCGCTGCTAGGATTCGCATCGACATGACCGACGTGGCGACGAACCTCACAACCTCGAGCGGTCTGGCGGAGCACCTGGACGACGTGCAGGTGGTCGACTGCCGTGAGCCGTACGAGTGGCAGGCGGGGCGGATCGAGGGCTCGATCCACATCCCCCTGAACACGATCCTCGCGGGCGAGACCGGCGAGCTCGACCCAGCGAAGACCACGGTCGTCGTCTGCCGCTCGGGCAACCGCAGCGAGCTCGCCACCCTGATGCTGCGCGCACGCGGGTTCGACGCACACAACCTCGAGCACGGGCTCGAGGAGTGGGCCGACCAGGGCCGACCGCTCACCACGCCCGACGGCGCCGCCGGTCACGTCGCCTGATCGCTCAGCTCGAACGCCAGCGCCGGTAGACCGGGTCGCGGTCTGCGCCCTCGTAGGTCGTGCCGACGGCTTCCTCGACGGAGAGCGCGTAGAACGCGAGCGGCGTCTGCGTTCGTCGAGCGATCTCGATCGCTGCGGGATGGTCCGGCGAGATCTGCTCCATCCACCCGCGGACGAGGAACTCCCCGCCCACTCCGTCCGGGTTGTCCATCGGTGAGTGCAGCGCGTACCGAGCGTCGCGGCCGACCTCCCGCACCTTCGGGCTCTGCTGGCGGAACCGAACCATCAGGAGCCCCGCCGCGATCCAGGGCTCGACGGGATGGACGCGAGGGCTACCGTCTCGACGCAACGTGGCATGGAAGCAGACGAGGCCGTGCAGCCGCTCGCGTCCGAACGCGCCCAGTTGCGCGTCCGCCCGCTCGAACTCCGCCCACGTCGCCACCGGGTAGGCCTACCCTAGGAACGTGGCCGATGTCGAGGGCGCCCGTCGAGCGCTCGAGGACGCGCTCGGCGCCGGCGAGGTGCTGTCGGACCCGCTGGCGCTCCGCCTCTACGCGCGCGACGCCTCGATGGTCGAGGGCGGCTGCGCGCTCGTCGCGTTCCCCCGCTCGCGCGACGACATCGTCGCGTGCGTCCGCGTCGCCGGCGACCACGGGCTGCCCGTCGTCCCGCGCGGTTCTGGGACCGGCCTGGCCGGCGGCTCCACGCCGATCGGGGACGCGCTCGTCGTCGTCACGACGAAGATGACCGCAATCCTCGAGGTCCGGCCGGAGGACCGGCTCGCCTGGGTCGAGCCCGGCGTCCCGAACCTCGACCTCGCGAACGCGCTCCGCTCGCACGGGTTCACGTTCGCGCCCGATCCGTCCTCCCAACAGACGTCGTCGATCGGCGGGAACGTGAGCACGAACGCGGGCGGACCCCACTGCCTCGCATACGGCGTGACGTCCAACCACGTCCTCGCGCTCGACGTCGTCCTCGCGGACGGCGGCGTCGTCCGCCTGGGCTCGGAGGCTCCCGAGGCGGCCGGTTACGACCTGCGCGCCGTCATGGTGGGCAGCGAGGGGACGCTCGGGATCGTGGCGGCGGTGTGCGTTCGGCTCACGCCGCTCCCCTCCGCCGTGCGGACGATGCTGTTCGACTTCGCGACCGTCGAGGACTGCGCGGCGACCGTGAGCGGGATCATCGCGAGCGGCGTGGTCCCCGCCGCCGTCGAGATGATGGACCGCGGCATCGTGGTGGCGGCCGAGGGCTTCGCGCACGCCGGCTACCCGACCGACGCGGCCGCGATCCTGATCGTCGAGGTCGACGGCACGGCCGCCGCCGTCGAGGCGCAGTCGGCGGCGGTCCAGGCGGCGGCCCGCGCGAACCACACCCGCAACGTGCGGATCGCCGAGGACGAGGTCGAACGCGCGCTGATCTGGAAGGGGCGCAAGAACGCGTTCGGCGCGGTCGCGACGATCGCGCCGCACTACCACCTCCACGACTGCGTCGTGCCCCGGACGCGGCTCGTCGAGGTGCTCACCGGCGTGTACGAGATCGCCGCGCGCCACGAGCTGGTCGTCACGAACGTCTTCCACGCCGGCGACGGGAACCTGCACCCGCTCCTCTCGTTCGACCGGGGCGTCCCCGGGACGCTCGAACGCGTCCTGCGCGCCAGCGAGGAGATCGTTCGCCTCTGCGTCGAGGCGGGCGGGGCGCTCTCGGGCGAGCACGGGATCGGGCTCGAGAAGCGGGACTTCATGCCGCTGGTGTTCTCGGCCGAGGACCTCTCGGCGCAGGCGTGCGTTCGGTCGGCGTTCGACGTCGAGGGGCTGATGAATCCGGAGAAGGTGCTGCCCGACGGGGCCCGGTGCGGCGACTTCGCGATGGCGCGCGGATCGGATGCCGCCCCCACGGCCGCGGACCTCCCGGAGGGATCGTGGATCTGATCCATCCGGCCTCGAGGACCGACGTCGTGGAGGCGGTCCGCGACGCGAACGCGACCGCACGCCGCCTGCTCGTGGTCGGCGGGCGGCGGCATGTCGACAAGGGCAACCCGGCCGAGGTCGATGCCGAGCTCTGGACGACACAGCTCGACCGGCTGGTCGCCTACGAGCCCGCCGAGATGATCGCGGTGGTCGAGGCCGGGATGCGGATCGGCGAGCTCGACCGGATCCTGGCGGACGGCGGCCAGGAGTGGCCGAGCGATGCACCCGCGGACGCGACCGTCGGCGGCGTGCTCGCGAGCGGCGCGTCGAGCCACCGACGGCTGAAGGTCGGCGCGCTCCGCGACACGGTCCTCGAGGCCGAGATCGTGACGGGGGACGGCCGGCCGGTGCGCAGCGGCGCCCGGACCGTGAAGAACGTGACGGGGTACGACCTCCACAAGCTGATCGTCGGCTCGCTCGGGACGCTCGGCGTGATCGTGCAGGTCGCGATCAAGGTACGACCGCTCCCCCACGCGCGGCGGACGCTCCGGTTCGGGGGCGACCTCGCGCTCGCGCGCGAGCTCGTGGGCGCGGTGCACGGTTCGACCGCCGTCCTCGCGACGCCGGGTACGGTCGAGCTGCGGCTCGAGGGGTGGCCGGAGGAGGTCGAGGAACAGACCTCGAGCGCCCGGCGCGTCGCCCACGCGACCCCCGAGGACGACGCGCCGTTCCCGCTCGAGCGGCCGTGGGAGGCGATGCCCGTCGTCGTGGAGGCCGCGGTGCCGCCGTCGAAGCTCGCCGCGACGATCGTCGGCGACGCGTGGGGCGCGCTCGCCGGCGTCGGGCTCGCGTGGGTCGGGCTGGGGTGGCCGAACGGCGAGCTTGTGCAGGTCCGCGACCGCGTCCGCGCGATCGGCGGGATCGCGCCGGTCGTCCGCGGGCCCGGGGGTCTGGGGGGCTCTCCCGTCACCGGCCCGGAGGTGCAGCGCAGGCTGAAGCAGGCCTTCGATCCGAACGGGGTGCTCGCCCCGGGCCGGGGCTGGGAAGACGCCCAGGCTTAGGCGAACGCCTTGCGGAGCCGGGCCCCGGCCTCCTCGAGCGTCTCCACACGCTTGCAGAACGCGAACCGCACCAGGTGCGTGCCGAGCTCCGGGCGGGAGAAGAACGACGATCCGGGCACGACCGCCACCCCGACGTCCTTCGTCAGCCGGTGTGCGACGTCGACGTCGTCGCCCATCCCCAGGTGCGAGACGTCGGCCATCACGTAGTAGGCGCCGCGCGTCGGGTGCGACCCGAACCCCGTCTCCTGGAGGATCCGCAGGAGGGTATCGCGCCGCTCGAGGTACTCGATCGCGAGTCGCTCGTAGAACGAGTCGGCCATCCCGAGCGCGACCACCCCGGCCTCCTGCAGCGGCGCCGGCGCGGCCACCGTGAGGAAGTCGTGCACCGAGCGGATCCCGCTGGTGAGCGCCTCGGGGGCGACGATCCAGCCGACCCGCCACCCGGTCACCGCGTAGGTCTTCGAGAGCGCGCTGATCGTGACGGTCCGGTCCTCCAACCCCGGCACGGCGCCGGGCGGCACGTGGCGGAAGCCGTCGTACGTGATGTGCTCGTAGATCTCGTCGGTGAACGCGACCACGTCCCAGCGCTGGCACAGCTCGGCGATCACGCCGAGCTCCTCGCGCGTGAACACCTTGCCGGTCGGGTTGTTCGGCGTGTTGATCACGATGCCGCGGGTCCGCGCACTGAACGCCGCCGCCAGCTCGCTCTCGTCGAACGTCCAGTCCGGCGGCGAGAGCGTCACGGTGCGGGGGACGGCGCCCGCGAGGATCGTGTCGGGCCCGTAGTTCTCGTAGAACGGCTCGAACACGACGACCTCGTCCCCCGGGTCGAGCACACCCAGCATCGCGGCGATCATCGCCTCGGTCGAACCGCACGTGGCCGTCACATGTCGTTCCGGGTCGATCCATGACATGCCGTAGCGGGTTCGGTACTGCTCGGCGATGGCGACGCGGAACGACTCTGAGCCCCACGTGAGCGGGTACTGATTGATGTCGTTCGCGATCGCCTCACGCGCCGCGTCCTTGATCTCCTCGGGCGCTGGGAAGTCGGGGAACCCCTGGGAGAGGTTGATCGCGCCGTGCGCATTGGCAAGCCGGGTCATCTCGCGGATGACCGACTCGGTGAATGAGGAGGCCCTACGCGAAGGTCGGATCTTCGACATCCATCGATGATAGTGCTCTACCCGAGGTGACCCGGCCTCTAGCGGCTTGCGCGTGTCGCTGCGACAAACCGAACCGCCAATGCCCGTCGAGCGTCATCGCTTTACTAGGACGAGATGCCACTGAAGGCGGTGCGAGCCGTCAGTTCGTGTGTGACCAGTGGATTGAACCGGCCGTGCCCGACCTCGATCGCCTCGTCGAGGAGCCGCTCGACTCTTCGAGCCGCCTGCGCCGAAGACGGGCGGCGGCGGTCGAGGCTACGGTACGAACGCCATCACGCTCAGCGGGGACCCGGAACCACCTCGCAGCCGGAGCGGTCCGAGTACGAGCGTGCTGCCGGTCGGTGGCAACTCGTCCAGGTTCGCCATGCACTCGATTGCGATCTTGTGTGCCTCCGCGATCTGCGTGTTCGTCGCGTAAGACGTGTCGAGCCCCGGATCGACCCCGTGGGTGTCGATCCCGACGCCGGAGATCTGCCGTTCGGCGAGCAGCCACTTCGTCGTGGGCCCCGCGAACCCCGGGAAGTGCAGGTTGCCGTGGGCGTCGAGGTTGATGAACGCCCTCGGGTGGTCCCACTTGTCTTCCCACCCCGTGAAGAGGATCTTCCCACCCCGTGAAGAGGATCACGAACGATCCTGGGGCGATCTGACCATTCTGTGCCTCCCAGCCCAAGACGTCCTGCTTGGTGAGTTGATAGTCGGGGTTGTGCGCCGTCTTGTCGCGGATGTCGATCACGACGGCGGGGACCACGCGTTGCTCGGCCGGATAACTCGTGATGGCCTGCGTGTTGCCGGAGATGAAGCTGTTCGGCGCGTTCATGTGAGTCGCGCTGTGTTCGCCGATGGAGAACTTGCGCAGGTAGTAGCCGTCCTTCGCCCACGTGGCCACAACCTTGAGTACGACATGGGGGTCACCCGGCCATAGCGGGATCTTGGGGCTGATGCGGTGACTGAGGTCGACCACGCGCGTTTACATGATGCTCTTCTCCTCGCGAGGTGCCGACGACGAGGAGCTCGCGCCGGCCGCCCCGATGAGCGCGACGACGACCGAACCGGCGGTGATCGCGACGAGACGGAACGCACGATGGAACATGCTCCCCTCCTTGGTGCGTTGAACTGCTCCGTAGGATACGCCGGACCCTCGACCGGGCTCACGTGCCTCTCCACAGCGAACCCGCCAATTTGGAGCGAAAGCGGCATCGGGCCTCTTGGCTGTGCCTCGGTCGGGCCAACGGACGGCCCGCATTGCGTACAAGCGGTTGTTTAGGCAGGAATCCCCCTGGTTATCGCATAAAGGAGGAGAGGAGGCGCGAGCATGGACACTCGAAGGATCGCGACATTCACCGGCTGGCTGTGGATCGTCACCTTCGTCACCTCGATCCCAGCCCGTTTCATCTTCTACGCGCCGGTGCGGGATGAGCCCAACTACGTCACCGGAGCTGGCGATATCGCCTGGGGGCTCGTGGCCACGGGGGCTGTGCTGGAACTCTTCCTCATCATCTCGAACGTCGGCACCGCCGTTGTGCCCTACTCGATCCACAAGCGCGTGAACGAGCCTGGCGCTCTCGGCTTCGTCACGGCCCGCGTCATCGAGTGCGTCTTCATCGCGATCGGGATCGTCAGCATGCTTGCGATCCTGACCCTGCGGCAGGATGCCCCGAGTGGCACCGATGCCGCCCTCGGGCAGGGACTCGAAGCCGTCTATGAGTGGTCGTTCCGGATCGGCCCGGGCTTCATCGTCGGCGTCGGGAACGGACTGATCCTGGGCTGGCTGATGTATACGTCCGGCCTGGTACCTCGAGGGATGGCCATGCTCGGCCTCATCGGCGGCCCACTCCTCTGCATCACCGGGATCCTCGTGATCTACGACGTCATCGAGGCGGGCGGTCCGATTCAGGGTGTCCTGACGATCCCAGAGGCCCTCTGGGAGTTGTCGCTGGGTATCTACCTCGTGGTGAAGGGATTCAGGCCGTCTCCGATCCTCGAGGAACCTCCCCGAGTGATCCCGGAGCGCAACGTGGGCGTCGCCTAGAGCAACCATGAAGGCGGTCGTCCAGGACGAGTACGGCTCGGCCGACGTTCTGCGGTTGGAGGACGTCGAGACGCCGGTCGCGGGTCGCGGGGAGGTCCTGATCCGCGTCGTCGCGGCGAGCGCATTCATCGGCGACTGGCACGTCATGACCGGCACGCCGTACGCGATCCGCCTCGTCTCCGGGCTAGGGCGACCCAAGCAGCGGGTCCGAGGTCAGGATGTCGCGGGCGTGGTCGAGGGCCTCGGCGACGAGGTCGCCGCGTTCCATCCGGGCGACCAGGTGTTCGGCGTCGGGAACGGGACGTTTGCGGAGTACGCCACGGCGCGACCAGACAAGATCGCGCTGAAGCCCGCGAACGTCGGCTCCGAGGAGGCGGCGACGGTACCGACCACCGGGTGCACGGCGCTGCAGGGCATCCGCGACGTCGGGAAGGTGCGTTCGGGACAGAGGGTCTTGGTCATCGGGGCGGCAGGAGGCGTGGGATCGTTCGCCGTGCAGATTGCCAAGGCTTTCGGCGCGCACGTCACCGGCGTGTGCAGCACATCGAAGGTGGAGCTCGTGCCGTCGATCGGCGCGGACGAGGTCATCGACTACACGCACGAGGACATCGTCGACGGGACCCGCCGCTACGACCTGATCTTCGACACGGCGGGGAACCGCGAGGTCTCCTACCTGCGGCAGGCCATGACCCCGAAGGGGACGCTCGTCCTCGCCGGTGGCGAAGGAGCCGGACGGTGGCTCGGGATGGGTCGCGTCGTGCGGGCGAAGGCTCTGTCGCCGTTCGTCGGACAGAGGATGACGAACTTCCTCTCGCGGCCGAAGGCAGCAGACCTCAACACGCTCAGGGAACTCATCGAGGCGGATAAGATCAGACCGGTGATCGGGTCCAGGTACCCACTCGGCGAGGTGCCCGCGGCGATCGCCGAGATCGGGGCCGGACACGGTCGCGGAAAGGTCGTCATCACTCTCTGATCGACCGATGCTGGGCGGTCAGGACACGTTGAAGTCGGTCTGTTGCTCGGCCCAGTAGTAGCGCGTGTGAAGGTAGTCGTGGTCGGCGAGGACACGAAGAGCCTTCGGGACATCGTCTTCGTCCGGGATGCGTACCCACATCGCACACCGATCTTCACGGGCGTAGCCCAAGTAGAGATCTCGGCCCTCCACGTCGTCGACCATGGAGCCCACCATCTTGCTCGTGGCACCCCGGCGCTTCATGTACTCCTCCTGGTTGTCGAGGATCTCCTTGCCGGTGTAGAGCTTGACGTCTCGTGGGGCGAACCCTTCTGCAATGAGAGCGGTCTCCCGTTGTGCCTCTTCGCTGCTCGCCAGGATCACGACCAGGTGGCCCTTCGGCCGGAAGTTCCATGGACGAGACGACGGGTCGGTGACGTCCATCGGGAAGGTGTTCTCGCTGTCGTCCACAGGCCGACCTCCTTCAGGGAACCTCATGCGATCAACGCGACGCCCATCGCGAGCAGCCAGCCGGACCACGCGATGTAGAGGATAGGGATCGCTGCTCCTGCCAGGCCCCATCCCCGCTCCTCGTTGGGGCCGAGGAACTCCGCCGAGCCGACTGCCAGTCCGGCGCCGATGACGATCCCCGGCCACCCCAGCCAGGTGGGCAGCGCCGTCCCTTGGACGACGCCGATGCCGATCAACACGGACCAGATGCCTGTGAAGAGGTAGCCGAGGTGCTCGCCGACGCCGACTCCCAGGTATTGGTGCAGGGCGCGGAACACCGCCACATGTACTTCTCGCTGTTCGGCATTGAGAGTCGGGTCCGCGTAGGCGCGGGCGAGCGCGGGGACGACGTAGACCCACCGAAGGAGGCCCAGCATCTGGACGAGACCGGCGAGAACCCCGAAGGTGGTCGCAAGCGGCACGATGCCCTCGAACCCGAGCACCTGGCCGAGCAGCACGGCGGCCGCGATCAGTAGGAGTCCCGACACCATGAACGTCCACCACAGGAGAATCAGCGACGAGCCCCCAGCCCAGAAGCGCTCGAGGATCTCGGACGTGGGTCGTCGCAGGATGTCCGGGTACTCGAAGCGCTTGCCGAGCAGGGCGAAGTTGGCGTTGAACCAAAGCGGCGCCACGATGAGCACCACTCCGGCGGCGGCCTCGACGCTCACGCACCAGATGTGGCAGCAGGTTCCCGGACTTCGGGAGTCGGCCGTAACAGGCGTGCTAGGAGGAGCCAGGTCAGCAGTCCGAAGACAAGCGCCCCGCTCGCGCCGAAGATCGCGAACCGCTCATCGATGTTCCGCGAGATCACGTACGAGCTCACGATCCAGCCGAGCGCCCATGCAGGTGGGTTCGCAACGGCCCACCACACCGCACCCTGGATCCGATCTCGTGCGAGCACCAGCGCCTGCATCGTCCCCACCGCGAGACCGGTCACAGCACCCATGAGGGCGAGGTCTCCTCGGCCGATCCCGTAATCGACGAGAGCCGCCCCCGCGACCAGGCCGACAGCCATCCCCGCGATCGTCGCCGGGATCCAGCGCCACGAGACCCGCTGCCGCAGAACGAACCACTCCGCCGCCCCGACGATTGCCCCAACGATGAGTCCACCGGCGAGCGCCGCTCCAGCGGAATCGACCCCGTCCAGAACGAGGTCTGCGATGTATCCCGCGATCGGAAGGCTGACCAGAATCGCCACGATCCATAGCCACATCCGAGGCGGCTCACTCATCGCGTCTCCTCGCGGCGAGCGACGCGCTCCCATTTCGGGCGAAGCACGCCCATCGGGCGGCTGAGCAAGCTCCTTCGTTTCAAGTCGAACATCCATGAGTCTTCCCTTCGTTCGGATCGTTGTGCTACCCGGGTGGGGGATCGATCCGCACGAATTCCAGGAACGAGGGCGCTCAGGCACGGAGAGATCGAGCCGGACAGCTCGAGCGAGATGGCGGATGGCGATCCCCGTGACTCCTACGTCTCCCGTCAAGAACGGGAATCGCTGCCAGTTCCTGTTGGAGTGTACGTCTTTGCCACCCCTCCCCTCGGAGATCGACGACGGCGCCACCAGCTGGCTGTGGTGGGCGACAAAGAACGAGTGGCTTGGGCTCCTCGATGTTTTGTCCCGGGCACTCGCAGGCTCCCCGGGCAAACGCCACGGCTACAGCGGCGGCGACCCGACGCCGAAAGTAACAAGCGTGAAGGTGTGTCCGCACTGCGCCGAGGAGCTGCCGGACGAGGCGACCGTCTGCTCGAACTGCCGCAAGGATCCAGCCTTGGCTCCGGCCCGGAAAGCGCCAGAGCGGCCCGACGAGATCTCGCTGCGGCGGCTCGGCGATGCATTCGGATCGGACGGGATCCTGCCGACCTCTGAGCGGGTTCCCGCCCCCTTCAAAGACCCCGAGACCTCGTCGCCCTCGAGGCTCCCCTCGAAGGTGTGGATATCCCTCGCTCTTGCCCTTGCCTGGGGGCTCGCCCCGTGGGTGATGGCGGGGCTGACGAGCCCCGCTCTGCCTTTGGGGACTCGCCTGATCCTCCAGGCAGCCGGATACATCGCGGGGTTGATCTTGGGTATCTGGGGTCGCGCGGAGGTTCCTCCGTGGGACCGGCTTGGGCAGATCCTCGGAAACATCGCGATCGGGCTGAACGGGTACCGCCTGGCATGGATCGTATTGTCGGCTGGCTTGGTCGTGAGGGGCTGATCGGGCCGAACCAGGATCGCGACCTGCACCCTGCCGGCGCTTCGACATTTCGCGCACGACGGTGCGTTCATGCGGGGAGGCGGCGCAACCGATATCGCCTGCATGGGTCGATCCCGATCCTGCCCCACTCGAATGCATATCTGGGCGAGCTGCGCCGACATCCCATCTTGGCCGGTGGGCAGGTCTGCTCAGCGTCTCGACCTGCCGGAGGCCGGCATGAGTGACCCGCTCGAGGATCTCCCCGCCGAGGCGCGTATGGGCTCCTCCGCTCCGCGATGAGCGGCTTCGTCGCCTACCTCCTCTGGAGCATCCTGAACGACATCGAGCTCGAGGACGCCCGTGCGAGGATGGCGGACCTCGCGGCGGACCGGGACCTCCGTCAACAGGCGGCGATGCGTCGAAGCGAGAAGCTGCGAGCGATCGGCTCGGAGGCGAGCTTCTTCTCGGGCCTCGCGCGCATCGATGGGGAGTTCCGCTCCGTCCTGGTCGCGGTGACGGCTGAGGACTTCGTGCTGCTCGATAACTGGACGCACCACGATCCCGACACCGAGCTCGCACGCATGCCGCGCGAGAGCGTCACGGATGTCGTGATCGTCGACGAGAACGGCAACGAGGTCGCCGACCAGCTCATCGACCCGATCTACGAGCTCGACACGCCCGAGGAGGAGCGATATGCCGTGGTGCTGAAGCGGCACGACGCGAGCGACCAGCTCCCGCCGGCCTCGTTCCTCTTCCGTTCCGGAGAGCCCGCACTCGAGTGCCGTGACCGCTATCGGCGCTTCATCGGGCCACGCGGTTGATCGCGGTCACCGGCTGACTCCGGGGATCGAATCGGCGCCGTCCGGTGACCATTTGTCTTGCGGTATCCCGCGGTGCGTCCAGCAACGGTATGGGCCGTTCCCTGGTCGGTAGGGTTCGAGTGTGAACGAACCGTCGCTCGAAGCCGTCGTGCTCTACCTCGCCGAGGACGGGATCCGGCATCTGTATCCCACGGGTCAGCAAACCGTAGCTGCGCGGTGGGATCCGGACCTGGATCCGCACGAGGCCATCGTCGATACCGTGGCCGAACTCGGGCTCCAGCCGTTCATGGTCCATTCGACCTCGTGGAGGGTCGAGCGCAAGCTGATCGTGCTGACCTTCCTCGTCGCCGTCGAGCGACCCGAGAGGATCCCGAACGCCTACGAAGTCGAGATCGTTGCGCGAGCCGAGCTGGCTCGTGGATACGCGACCGGGCCGCCCCCCCACGTCCATGTCTCTCAGGTCGTCGAGCACGGGCTTCGGCATCTCGCCTGGTTGGTGCGCGAGGATGGGGCGATCCACGGTGCGCTCGCGGACTGGTCGCGCGCGCTGAGCGAGTACGAACCGGAACCGTTCCGCGCGTTCGGCCGAGAATCCGGTACGTAGGAGCGCGGACACACTCGTCGAGGGGCTGTCACTCGTAGCGCGCTGCATGAGCGGCGAACTAGAACTCGCCAACAGACGTGGCTTCCTCGGGATTGCGGCGTCCCTCCAGATCCGCTGATCCGTACACCTGGGTCAATGCTCTACGCTCGACGCGTGAGCGAGGAATACAACCTGCACGATGAGGTCCGCTCCACCTGGGATGAGTTGGCCGCCTTCTGGGACGAGCGCGTGGAAGCCGGGTCGACATGGCAGCGACACCTCATCCAACCCGCCGTCGAACGGCTCCTTCTGCTCCAACCGGGAGAACGGGTCCTCGAGATCGCGTGCGGGAACGGCGAGTTCGCACGCCGGATGTCTGAGCTCGGCGGGCAGGTCCTGGCCGTCGACTTCAGCGATGGGATGCTCGAGCGGGCGCGAGCGCACGGGGGCGACATCGACTACCGGCGCACGGACGCCATGGACGAGGCCGCCATCCTCGCTCTCGGTGAGCCCGGTTCGTTCGATGCGGTCGTCTGCAACATGGCGATCATGGACATGGAGTCCATCGGATCGATGGTGGCGGCGTCCGCTCGACTCCTGACACCCGCCGGACGTTTCGTCTTCTCGACGCTGCACCCTGCGTTCAACTCCGGCAACGTTCGGCCCACGGTCGAGTTCGTTACGGAGGGCACGATCACGGAGATCTATTCGGTGAAGGTGTCCTCGTATTCTCGATCATCCGTGGGCAAGGGCGTCGCCATCCCCAACCAGCCCGTCGAGCAGTGGTACTTCCACCGGCCGCTCTGGATGATCCTGGAGCCGTTCTTCGACCACGGGTTCGCTCTCGACGGGCTCGAGGAGCCGCTCGTCGGTCCCGAACACGGGAAGGCGGGGACGCCCGGCTTCGTCTACACCCAGCTGCCGGGAGTTCTCGTTGCGAGGTTGCGGCGCACCATCTGATGCTTCTGCCACGGGTCGCCCCACCGTTTCGTCATCAGGGGGATGCCGACACGTATCCGCCCCGGGTGACGCGACGTCAGGCGATCAGCGTGCCCGTGACCTGATAGTCGGCTCCCGAGGCCACGCATCCGAGCTGTGCGGGGAAGCGCTCGACGAACGTGCCGACGATCCTCGTCGCGCGCCACGCGTCTCGAACCGAAGCGGCCTTGACGACCTCGATCATCACCGTGACGGTTCCCGATCCCCGCAGCTCGCCGCAGGACGCGAGCCGGGTCGTGGCCGTTCCCTCGTATCGCGGGCCCGCGTTCTGCAGCACCCCCGCGAGGGCGACACCCTGCGCGTCCTTCCACATGACGTCGCAGGCGCCTTGGCAGCACTTCGGCTTGAACCTCCAGCCCGACTCGATGTCGCCCGGGAACGAGGAGAAGCCGTAGTGCGAGGTGTCGCGAAGGTCCACCGTGAACGTCCCGTCCAGCCGGGCCATCCCGAGTTGGGCGGGCGGGGTCTTCACCCGGATCGGGTCGCTCTTCGCGGCCTTCCCGTCAAGGACGGCTTCGATGACGTACGTGTAGCGGACCGCGGGCAGGACCGAGTCGTCCACGAACCGCAACCGATCCGGCTCGAGGGGTGCCAGGCGGTCCCCGTCCCGGTAGACGACCAACCGATCGGCCTCACCCTCGGGCATCGCCCACCGCAGCATGACGGCGAACGGCCGCGCTGAGGCCTCGACGGACGTGGGCGGAGCGAGCGCGGGCCGCTGCTCGTGGGGATCGACCCCTCGAGGGGATCGGACGCCCGATCCCTCCTCGCCCCCGAGGACCAGAACGCCGATCAGCAAGGCGCCGACCAGCGTGAACGCGACGAGAGCCGCCACCAGGGCGACCCTGGATCTGCGTGGAGGGCGCCCAGGCCCGGATGCCGATCCGGGCTCGGAGGGGTTCGGTAGGTCGCTCGACCTCGTCGGTGTCTGCACACGCCCTCCTCGAAGATCGACTCCGGCCGATCCGTACGCGTCGGCGCCGATACGCGCTGGGGATACCATCGGCATGTGTCACCGGCCGATGAAGTCCTTCCCGCGAGCCGCGTGCTGGGAGCGGAGATGCCCGAGGGGGTTCGCTTCGTCGGCCCGCCGCCGGATCGCGAGCCCGCGTGGCGGTTCCCGCTCGACGCGCCGGCCGACGAGGACCTGGCCGCCTGCGTCGCCTGCGGGTTGTGTCTGCCCCATTGCCCCACGTACCGGGTCACCGGCGAGGAGTCGGCGTCCCCACGCGGGCGGATCACGGCGATGCGTTCGGTCGCCGACGGGCTCGCGCAACCCGACGAGGCGTTCGCGAGCTTCATGGATCTCTGCCTCGCCTGCCGCGCGTGCGAGGACGTCTGCCCGTCGCACGTGCCGTTCGGTCGGATGATGGAGCGCGCGCGCGTCCAGATCGAGCCGCTCCGTACGCGTTGGGCCCGGTTCCTGCGGTGGCTCGGGCTCGACGTCGCCCTCCCGCGGAAGAAGGCGCTGTGGCTCGCCGCAGCGATGCAGCCGCTGGCCCTCCTCGCCCTCCCCCGACGTGTACGCGCCCTCACGCCGAGACGGTCCGAGCTCTTCCGCCGCCTCCCCCGCGTGACCCCCGCCGCCGGCGACGAGCGGGGCACCGTCGCAATGCTGAGCGGGTGCGTGCAGGACCGGTGGTTCCGCGAGGTGAACCGCGCCACGATCCGCGTGTTGGCACGCAACGGCTGGCGCGTCGTCGTCCCACGCGAACAGGTGTGCTGCGGAGCGCTGGCGGCGCACCACGGACGCCTGGACACCGCGCGCGCCCTCACCGAGCGCAACCTGCGCGCCTTCGCCGGCGTCGACGTGGTCGTCGTGAACGCGGCCGGATGCGGCGCGCACCTGCAGCAGCTCGTGGACCTGATCGGGACCGACGAGGCGGGGTCGTTCGCGAGAAGGGTTCGCGATGTGATGGAGCTCCTGCACGACGAGGGGCTCGTGCGTCCGCCGGTGGGTCGGCCGGGGTTCGAGCGCGTCGCGTACCACGACGCGTGCCACGCCCTCCGGGTGCAGCATCTCCGCGAGCAGCCGCGCGCTTTGCTACGGGTCCTCGAGGGCGTCGAGGTGCTCGACGTACCGGACGGCGGCGTATGCTGCGGCGCCGCCGGCCTCTACAACGTGCTCGAACCCGAGATGTCATCGGAGCTTCGCCGCCGCAAGGTGCAGGCCATCGCGTCGACCGGCGCCGAGGTCGTGGCGAGCGCGAACACCGGCTGCACGATGCAGATCGCGGCCGGGCTCCGCGAGCTCGGGTCAGCGATGAGCGTCCTGCACCCCGTCGAGATCCTCGACCGGGCGTACGCGGCCGAGCCGTCGGAGGCGGCCCCGGCCGCCCCCGGCGAGCCGCCTCACATCCCGAGCGCCTGACGCGCCTTCGCGTTGTCGCTCGTGACCGCCACCGCGCGGTTCTTTGTCGCCAGGTACACGACCTGGATGTTGACGCCGGCATCGGCCATCGCGCGGGCCATCGCACCGATCGCCCCAGGGCGGTCGACCTGATCCGAGGGGAGTTCGGAGATCATGGGTTCGGCCTCGCCCTCCACCTTGACGCCGGCGCCCTCGAGCGCTGCGCGTGCCGCGGCCGCGTCCTCGACGAGGACGTGAACGATCGCTCGTCCCTCGCTGCTGACCGCGGTGAGTCCCTCGATGTTGATCCCGGCCTTGCCGAGCGCCTCGCCCAGATCGGCGAGGGTCCCGGGCCGGTCCTCGAGGGAGACCGTGACGTCCTTCATCCGTACCTCCTTCGCTGAGACCACCCAACCCGTCACCGGTCGGTCTACGCTCGCCGGGACCCGGCGTCAACCCTCGGTTCCGCCTCAGGCTCCGAGCGCCGAGCGCAGCCCTGCCGGATCGTCGGAGGAGAAGACGACGCGAGACCGCGATGCCACGTAGCAGGCCGCCAGGTTGACGCCGGCGTCCGCGATCGACTGCGCGAGTTCCCCCAGCTTTCCGGGACGGTCCTCGCTCGAGACGTCGACGACCACCGCCTCGCGCTCGCCCTCGATCGTGACCCCCGCGCCCTCGAGCGCGGTCCGAGCGGCGCCCGCGTCCTCGACCAGCATGTGGACGTGGCCGTGCCCGCCGCCCCCCAGACCCGCGATGCCCTCGACGTTTATCCCGGCCGCCCCGAGCGCCTTCGCGGCCTTCGCGAGCCCACCCGGCTCGTCGGGCAGCGAGATCGATAGATCGGTCGCCATTCGGACCCTCCTTTCGACGCGTGGGAGCGGTCGTATCCCGGCAAGGACCGCCGCGTCAAGCCGCTAGCATCCCGCGCGTGCGTGTGGCCGAGCGATGGTTCGATCACGAGGAGGTCGACGAGGGCGTCCTGCGGATCACGGAGCCGCACGTCGACCCGTTCCTGCGAGCGAACCTGTTCCTGGTCCGCGGGCGCGACCGCGACCTCCTGGTCGACACCGGCCTGGGCATCGGGTCGCTGCGACGGGAGCTCGCCGACCTGTTCGAACGGCCGACGATCGCCGTGGCGACGCACCGGCACTTCGACCACACCGGCGGGCTGTACGAGTTCGAGGAGGTCGTCGTGCACCGCGACGACGCCGACGCCGTCGCGAACGCACACGGGTTCGCCTCGCTCGTGATCGAGGACTACCCGCCCGAGGAGCTCTCGGGGTACGACGCGCCGGCCTCGCTGCTCACCGCGGTGCCGCGTGAGGGGTATGAGCTCGCCTCCTACGCAGTGACGCCGGTCGCCCCCACGCGCATCGTCGACGAGGGCGACGAGATCGATCTCGGCGACCGGGCGTTCAGGGTCCTTCACCTGCCGGGCCACACGCCGGGTGAGCTCGGCCTGTGGGAGGAGGGGACGCGGACGTTGTTCTCCGGCGACTGCGTGTACGAGAGCGGCGTCCTGCTCGACGAGCTCCCCGAGTCGGACATCCCCACCTACCTGCGGAGCATGGAACGGCTGCGCGGGGTGCCGGTCCGGATCGTGCACGGCGGCCACGACGACTCCTTCGGCCGGGACCGACTGCTGGAGCTGATCGACGGGTACGCCCGAACGCGAGCATGAAGCCCGTCTTCTTCGCCGACCGCGAGGCCTTCCGCGCCTGGCTCGAGGAGCACCATGCGACGGCCACCGAGCTGTGGATGGGGATGTACAAGAAGAGCTCCGGCCGGCCGAGCATCACCTGGCCCGAGGCAGTGGACGAGGCCCTGTGCTTCGGCTGGATCGACGGCGTCCGGCAACGGATCGACGATGAGAGCTACATGAACCGGTTCACGCCGAGGAGACCGAACAGCAACTGGAGCGCGGTGAACGTCCGTCGCGTGCAGGAGCTCACGCGGCAGCGGCGCATGCGGGCCGCGGGCCTGAAGGCGTTCCGCGAACGCCGCGAGGACAAGACCGCCACCTACGCGTACGAGCAGCGACACCAGGCGAAGCTCGACCCTGCCCAGGAGCGGAAGTTCCGTTCGACGAAGAAGGCCTGGGATTGGTTCAAGACGCAGCCGAAGGGCTACCGGACCACCGCCGTGTACTGGGTGATGAGCGCGAAGAGACCGGAGACCCGCGAGCGGCGGCTCGACACGCTGATCGAGGACTCCGCGAAGGGACACAGGGTCCCGCCGCTCCGGCCGCGGACGGGCCGGCGGTAGACCGCTACAGATGCGAGCGCAGGCCCCACAGCTCCGGGAAGAAGCGCTTGATCAGCGTCGAGCGCAGGTACTCGACGCCGGAGGAACCGCCCGTCCCCGACTTGGCGCCGATCTCGCGCTCGACCATCAACACGTGGTGGTAGCGCCACTGCGCGAACCCTTCGTCGTGATCCAGGAGCCGCTCCGATACCGCGAACAGCGGGGCGTGCTCGGCGTCGCGGGCCATCCGCAGCAGGCTCTCGCGCCGTGCCTGCTCGTCGTCCTCGGGCATCGCAAGCCCGTGGCGTGCGAGCAGCGCGACGAACCCGTCCCACACCGTGGGCTCGTCGAGCCGGCGTGACAGCCGCTCCAGCTCGTCCGGTGAGGCGGCGAGGTCGCGGAGGTACCCGGGCTGCTTAAGCCCGGAGAGGAACTCGACCTCGCGGAACTGGGCCGACTGGAACCCCGATGCCGGCGTGAGCAGCGAGCGGAACTCGAGGAAGTCCTGCGGCGTCATCGTCTCGAGCACCTGGATGTGGTCGATCAGGACGCGTTCGATCGCGTGGACCCGCGTGAGGTAGTGGCGCGCGCGTTCGGCGTCGTCCTCGAACATCCGGTCGCGCACCGACTCGAGCTCGAAGATCAGCTGCTTGAACCACAGCTCGTACGCCTGGTGCACGACGATGAACAGCAGCTCGTCGTGCACGGGGGGATCCGAGCGAAGCCGCTGGAGCCCGATCAGCTCCGGCACGGCGAGGTATTCGCCATAGGTGAGAAGGCCCTTCTCGGCCGGCTCGGTGAGCCGGCCCATCCGCCGGACGCGTCCCCTCGCTTCCTCGGCCTCGGTCATGCCTTCATCCTAGGGGGGCGCCCCTCAGTCGGAACGCAGGAACGCCAGCACGGCGAGGACACGACGGTTCTCGTCCGGGGCCGGCAGGAGGCCGAGCTTCGTGAAGATCCCGCGTACGTGGGCCTCGACCGTCTTCTCGCTGAGCGACAGGTTGGTCCCGATCGCCCGGTTCGAACAACCCTCGGCCATGAGACCGAGGACCTCGCGTTCGCGCCCGGTGAGCTCGGCGATCGGATCGACGACGCGACGACGGTTCACGAGCCGCGCGATCACCTCGGGGTCGACGGCGGAGCTTCCCTCCCCCACACGCCATACGGCGTCGCGGAACCCGTCGAGGTCCCAGACCCGGTCCTTCAACAGGTATCCCGTCCCACCCGAGCCGTCGCCCAGCAGGTCCATCGCGTGCTCCGTCTCGACGTACTGAGACAGGACGAGCACGCCGACATCGGGATACTCCGTCCGGATGGTCTTTGCGGCGAGGAGGCCCTCAGCCGTATGCGACGGCGGCATCCTGATGTCGACGACTGCCACGTCCGGCGTTCGGTCCGTCGGCGCCTCGCGGATGATGGCGAGCAGCTCGTCGGCATCGGCCGCCTGACCGACGACGTCGAAGCCCGCGTCCGTCAGCAAACGGGCCAGACCCTCTCGGAA
>DAIOFZ010000028.1:0-21477 GCA_036745475.1 Actinomycetota bacterium
CACGATCCTGCGGACCAGGCCCGCGTCCTTGCGGAGCTCCCGGATCGCCTCGTGGGCGTCCTCGACCGCGGACCTGGCCTCCTCGGGTGACGGGGCCTCCGCGGCGTACGCCGCTCGCGTCGCCTGGGTCGTCAGTCGCCCGAGGTGCCCGTCGGTGAACGCGATCGCCGCCGCCAGCCTTGCTCGGTGCTCGTCGAGGGTCTCCCCCTCGCGGCGGCCCAACCCGAGGTCGGCGGCCTCCCCGTCGAACACCCGGTACGCGGCGAGCACGTGCTCGCGAGGCTCCCGAGAGCGACGCAACAGCCGGCGACGCCAGGCGGACTTCGCGATCGGCACCACGATCAGCAGCGCGCCGAGCAGGATCAGGAGGCCGAGGAGGATCAGCCTGTATGGCACCGAGTACCCGGAACCGTCGGGCGCCGTGGAGCCGACCGACGGGATCGGGACGAAGGCACCCGGTTGTCGCTGGGGCCTCCTCTCGACCTGACACTGGAGCTGGCGTTCCCGGGGAGAGAGGTCGGCGGCCGCCACGCACTCGGCCCCGCCCCCGCCGCCCAGGTTGTTCGGGTCGTCGGGGTTGGTGGTCGATCCGTCGGGGTTCGTCGAGCTCTTGACGGGGTTCAGGTAGGTGCCCGGCTCGGCGCTGGGGTGGGTGCCGTGCCCGGGCGTGGGCTCGAACGGGAGCCAGCCGTACCCCTCGAAGAAGACCTCGACCCAGGCGTGGGCGTTCTTGGACTGCACGAGGTAGGTGCCGTCGTCCTGGAGCGTGCCGGCCTGGTAGCCGACCGCGATCCGCGCCGGCAGGCCGAGCTCGCGGACGAGCACCGCCATCGTCGTGGCGTACTGCTGGCAGAAGCCGGCCTTGGTCTGCGTGAGGAACGTCAGCAGGGCGTCGGTGTCGTCGGCGACCTCGACGTCTGGGTCGTAGCGGAAGCCGTCCGTGTGGAAGTGCTGCTGGATAGCGAGCACCTTGTCGTAGTCCGAGTCCTCGCCCTGCGTCCATTCGTGGGCGATGTCCTCGATCCGGGGATCGAGGTCAGCGGGGAGCTCGGTCCACGGTCCGTACTGGACCGAGGTGAGCTCCTGGACCTGGTCGAGCTGCTCGGCGGTCGGCACGACGACGCGGGACACGATCCCGTACTCCAGCCCCTCGTCGAGCCCGCCGTCCACGAACGCCTGGCCGCGGTATGGATCCCACGTCACGTCGCCGAGGTCGCCCGCCGTGATCTGCTCGGGCGTCTGCACCATCGGCAGCGCCTGCGCGTCGTTGAGGCTGTCGAGGATCCGGAACGTGAACGGCTCGGTGATCGTGTCGGGCGGGGGAGCGTACCTCTGTGGTTGAGGCAGGGGACCCGTCGGGACCGTCACGGTCTGGCCGTCCTTGGATCCGTCCGGGTCGCTGCTCCGCCAGTCCTCGCCGTCGAACTCGTCGAGCGTCGAGGTCTGCCAGTACTGCGGGTCGGAGGTCACGACCTCGAACAGGTCCCGGACAGGTGCGTCGTCGGTGAGCTGCGCATGGATCGAGATGAACGGATCCAGGCCGGCCCCCTCGTCGCCAGCGGTCGAGAAGTCGACGAGCGGTTCCGAGCGGAACCCCGGGAGCAGACCCGGGACGAGCACCGCCGCCGCGATCACCGCGAACGCGACCGGTCTCGAGCCTCGTACCGACGTGCCGAGGCGTCGCGTCCTCGAACCCGACCACACCGGCCCCCACTGGCGCACCCGACGCACGCCGTCCGCGAACACGACCGCGAGCGCGGCGGCGAGCAACACGATCGCGTAGAAGGGACGGGCCCCGTCCTCGAGCACCGTGTCGGCGAACCCCACGAGCGCGACCGGCGGCAGGATGGCCAGGAGCGGGCTCCCGGCGCGGATCGCGAGCGCGTGCGACGAGAACGCCGCGGTCCACACCGCCGTCACCGCCGCGAGCATCAGGGGAGGGAGCGGGGGCGTGGGCGCCACGCGCACGCGCGCCTGCTGCCCGACGAACTCGAGCGAGCGCCCCACGGCTCGGAGCGTCTGGATCGACGGCAGACCGTACCAGGCCGTCTGAGGTAGGACGATCCAGGTGATCGCAAACGCGAGGCCGACCATGCTCGCGATCGTCGCGAGCAGCAGCCCCCGGCGTTCGAACAGGGCCGCGATCGCCACGGACGCGAGGGCCGCGGCCACGAGCTCGATCGTTGCCTCCCGGCCAGCGAACACGCGACCGAACGCGAGCGCCGTCGCCACGGACAGCGCCGCGACGGCCGCGAGCCCTAGGAGCCGCTGGTGACCAGGGGTTGGGTCCGCTCGACGTGCCATACGTCTCGCAATCTCCTCGACGGTGGGAGCGCCACGACCTCCCACCCGGTCCGGGAAAGGGACATCCGGGCTTGTGACGCGCGCCCCTCGAGCTGCGCCCGGCGGTCCGGGGGGAGGGTGTCGGGCTCGGTCGTGTGGACGAACACCCCGACCTTGGGGCCGAACATGGCGCCGACCCGCAGCCACGAGGGCAGCTCGGTGGGGCCGGGAGGCGCACCGACCACGACCAGGGTCGTGTCGCTCGCGGCGACCATCCGCAGGCGCGTGAGTCCGGTCGACAGCGCTCGGGATGAGTGGTGGGTCATCCCCGCGAGCGCGTCGAGCAGGCTCTCCTCCGCCACGCGCGACGGCGGCATCTGCGTGGTGGCGAGCTTGACCGAGAACCCGTAGCGCATCAGCAGGATCCCGAGCGAGGCCGCCGCGGAGATCACCTTCTCGAAGCAGGGTGTCTGGGTCTGGCCCACGGCGGTGTCCCGCGTGTCGACGAACAGGACGGCGGTCGATCGACGGGTGGATTCGTCCTGGCGGATCATCAGCTCGCCGCTGCGAGCGACGCTCGGCCAGTGGATCCGGCGCAGGTCGTCGCCCTCCACGTAGGCCCGCATCGTGTAGAACTCGTCGCCGGTGCGGAACAGGTGCTTGGCAAGCGCGAGCCCGCTCGTCATGCCGAACGGTGAGTCCGGTCCGCTCCCGAGCAGCTCGACCTCCGGCGCGACGACGAGCTCGTCACGCTCGTCGAACTCGACCCGCAGCTTCGTGAGCGCGAACGGGTCGGACAGGTCCGCGGTCAGCGGCCCGAGGACGTAGCGTCCCCGCTGGTGCGGCGCGATCGAGTACCGGACCCGTTGCCTGCCGCGGGGAGGCAGCGAAGCGACCACCAGCCGCGCCGACCGGCCGAGCTGCGCGGGGAGGCGGTCCTCCACCAGGAGGAAGGAGGTCTGGGCCGGGGACTGGTTCTCTATCTCGAGCTCGATGTGCACGCGCTGGCCTGGTTGCACGCGCGTGTCCGAGAGCCGTCGCCGGATCCGCAGCCGCTGCCGGCTCCAACGGGCGAACAGGGCGGCGGCGAACGGGAGCAGGACGATCCCGACCGAGACCATGTGCAGGGTCGGTGACCCGAGCATCCTGGAGGCCACCCAGAGGGCGACCCCGGTCGCGAAGACCAGGACCCCCCGGCCCGAGGGCATGTCAGGCGTTCCCGGTGACGGGTACCGCCACCTCGGCGGCGAGGTCCTGCAGCACGGCCTGGGAGCTGCGTCCGCCCATGACGGCGTCGGCCGTCACGATCACGCGGTGCGCGAGCACCGGCGTGACGAGTGACTTCACGTCGTCGGGGATCACGTAGTCGCGCTCCTCGGCGGCCGCGAGCGCGCGCGAGGCTCGGAGCAGCATGATCGACGCCCGGGGGCTCGCGCCGAGGTACACGTCCGGGTGACGACGCGTTCCCTCGACCAGATCGACGATGTAGCGACGGACCGCGGGTGAGACGTGGACCTGCCGGGTCTGTTCGATCATCTCGCGCACCGACAGGGCGTCGGCGACCGGTCCGATGTCGGGAAGCGTCGAACGCACGCCGTGCGTCGCGAGGATCTCGGCCTCGACCTCGCTCGAGGGGTAGCCGATCCCGATCCGCATCATGAAGCGGTCGAGCTGCGCCTCGGGCAGCGGGTAGGTCCCCTCGTGCTCGATCGGGTTCTGCGTCGCGATCACCATGAAGGGCGTTCCGAGCTGATAGGTCTCGGTGTCGACCGTGATCTGACGCTCCTCCATGCACTCCAGCAGCGCCGACTGGGTCTTCGGGCTCGCGCGGTTGATCTCGTCCCCGAGGACGATGTTCGCGAAGATCGCACCCGGCTTGAACTCGAAGTCCCCGCGCTCCTGGTTGAACACGTTGACGCCGGTGACGTCGGTCGGCAGCAGGTCGGGCGTGAACTGGATGCGGCGGAACGAGCAGTCGATCGAGCGCGCGATCGCCTTGGCAAGCATCGTCTTGCCGACGCCGGGGACGTCCTCGATCAGGATGTGACCCTCGGCCATGAGCGCGGCGAGTGCCAGCCGGATCTCCGGCTGCTTGCCTTGAACGACCCTCTCGACGTTCTGCTCGATGACGCGGAAGTCCTTCGCGTATCGCTGCCAGTCGAGCGTGGGCTCTCGAGCCTCCAACCACACCTCCGCGGATCGACGCCGGAACATCTTACTCACGAGTACGTGAAGGGTTACGTCCGGTTCCTGCGGCATCCTGCTCGGCCCGGCGACGCACGCCGTTGACGCGGAAGCGGAGGCGGCAGCGGCGCACCCGCTGCCGGACGCCCCGCGCGGCCCCTTGTTCGCTCTATCAGGCGTCCTTTCGAGCGCGGCCCACCGCCGCCTCCGCGCGGATTACAACCCTGGGATTCGACCGTTGCAAGCACCTGCGGCCGGTGCGCGCCGAGACGCCCCGTATACTCGCGCCGTGGGACGAGCACTCGTGCTCAACGCGTCGCACCAGCCGCTCGCGGTGGTGGCCGCGAGACGGGCCGTGATCCTGGTGCTGAAGGAGAAGGCCGAGGTCCTGGTCTCCAACGGACAGGTCTTCCGATCCGAGCACCTGCACGTCGACGCGCCCTCGGTCCTGCGCCTGCGGACGTTCGTGAAGATCCCCCACCGGTCCCACGCGCCGCTCACCCGCCGCGCGGTCTTCGCCCGCGACGAGTGGGCATGTCAGTACTGCGGGGCAAGCGCGGAGAACCTCGACCACGTTGTGCCGAGGTCGCGCGGGGGACCGCACTCATGGGACAACGTGGTCGCGGCGTGCCGGCGGTGCAACTCCCGCAAGGAGAACCGGCTGATCGAGGAGGTCGGGATCCGCCTCGCGCGCCGACCGGTCCCGCCGAGGGACGGGTTCCGCCTGTCGATCGGCCGCCTCGAACCCGAGTGGGAGCCCTACCTCTAATAAGCTTCCCGCTTCCCACTCCCGCCTCCCGCTCCCGGCTCCTCGAACGCCTCAACGGTTGACTCGCCGTCACTCTGGTTGACCCATTTTTCACCGGAACTCTTGACGGAGTGGAGTGACAGTGGAATAAATGTGGTGCTCAGTGGAGGAGAAGGGGAGGACGCGTGTGGCCGAACTGCTCGGCACGCACAGCTATCAGCTCGACCCGAAGGGGCGCATCAGCCTGCCCGGCCGGTTCCGTGAGGCGTTCGCCGACGGTGCCGTCCTCACCCTCGGGCAGGACGGGTGCCTCTTCTGCTTCCCCAGGGCCGAGTGGACGGCGCGGGCCGTGGAGATCCGCGAACTCCCCCTCTCCGACACGGAGGGCCGCGCGTACGCGCGGATGTTCTTCGGCAAGGCCGAGTCCGTGACGCTCGACGGGCAGGGGCGCCTGCTGGTCCCTCAGCGCCTACGGCACGAGGCCGGGATCGGCAAGGAGGCGGTCGTGCTCGGCGTCTCGGACCGCATGGAGATCTGGGATCGGACCGCGCACGAGCGGTACGAAGCCGCACACGCGGGCGCGTACCAGGCAGGGACGCTCGCGCCGGGGGCCCGAGGGATGAACAGGGCATGAATCAGAGCATGCTCGGTGAGCTCCGCCGGAGCCTGTCGTCGATCCCGTCGACCGCCCTGACGCCGGCCACCCGCTTCGACACCCACCTGCTGGGATGAGGGCCGGGCGGTCGTGGAAGGCGGTCACGAACCGGTCATGGTGGGCGAGGTCCTCCGGTTCCTCGGTGGGGCCACCACGGTCATCGACGCGACGCTCGGCGGGGGCGGTCATGCGGACGCGCTCCTCGAGGCCGGCGTGGAACGGGTGATCGGACTGGACCGCGATCCACAGGCGATCGCGCTCGCCTCGTCTCGGCTCGAACGGTTCGGCGAACGCTTCACGGCCGTGCGGACCCGGTTCTCGCAGCTGCCCGCGGAGAATCGGGTCGACGGCGTCCTCTACGACCTCGGAGCGAGCTCGATGCAGCTCGACCGTCCCGAACGGGGGTTCTCCTACCGAGCCGACGGGCCGCTCGACATGCGGATGGGCCCCGACGGCGAACGGGCGATGGACATCGTGAACACGGCGCCCGAGGAGGAGCTCGCGCGGATCGTGTTCGACTACGGCGAGGAACGACGCTCGCGCCGGGTCGCGGCGGCGATCGTGCGAGCGAGGTCCCGATCGCCGATCGAGACCACGGACGAGCTCGCGGGCGTGGTCGCGAGCGCGCTGGGGGCGCGGCGGGGCGGCCCCCACCCCGCCCGCCGGACGTTCCAGGCGCTCCGCATCGCGGTCAACCGGGAGCTGGAGGAGCTCGCCGCGTCCCTGCCTCGGGCGGTGGAGATCCTCGCTCCCGGTGGCCGCGTGGTCGTGATCGCGTACCACTCCCTGGAGGATCGCATCGTCAAGCGATTCTTCATCGGCGCGGAGGACCTCGAGGTCCTGACCAGGAAGCCGCTCCGACCCTCCCCGGCCGAGGCCTCGATGAACCCCAGGTCCCGGAGCGCGAAGCTTCGCGCCGCCGAACGGAGCCGTGCCGCGTGAGCCAGCCCGCACGCCGGCTCGAGCCCGCCGAACGTCGAACGCCACCCCCCACGTCTGCGCGTCCCTCGGCGCGCCCCGCTCCGGCTCGAAGGCGGACGCACCCGGTGGCACCCGCACGTGAGGGGCCCGCCGCAGCCCGCCGCCCGCGACCGAACCACCGCCGATCGATCGGGTTCGTGGTGCTCGCGTCGACCGTCATCGGGTCGATGGTGTTCGGCATCGTTGTCGTGAACGTCCTGCTCGCCCAGACCTCGTTCCATATCGGCGAGGCGGAGCGACGGCTCGAGGAACTCTCCGAGGACAACCTCGAGCTGGTGCGTGAGCAGGCCATCCTGTCCGCTCCCGGCCGGATCTCCGCCTGGGCCAGCCGGCACGGTATGCGTCTCCCCGACGACATCCGCATCCTCCACGCGCCCGGTTCGGGCTCGGGGGAGCCGGCCGGAGCGGACCCCTCCTCGAGATCGACGGACCCGCAGGGGACGAATGGGTCGGCAGCCAAGGGCGACCCACCAACATGAGCCGCCCACCCGCCGGACGGCTGGTCGCGCTGTTCGCCCTGATGGCGTTCGCATTCGCGGCGATCTCCGTGCGGCTCGTCGTCCTTCAGGTGAGCCAGGCGCAGGAGCTCCAGGACCGAGCGTTCGACCAGCGCGTGCGCACGACCGACCTGCCGGCGCAGCGCGGGCAGATCCTCGATCGCAACGGCGCACGGCTGGCGCTGTCGACGCCCGCCGACGATGTGTACGCGGACCCGCAGCTGGTCGACGACCCGTGGGCAACGGCCACTCGCCTCTCGCCTCTGCTCGGCATCGGCGTCCCGGATCTCGTGCACGCGATGACCTCCGACGGGACGTTCGTCTACCTCGCCCGGCAGCTCGGGCGCGGCGCATCCGATCGCATCCAACGCCTCGCCCTGCCCGGCATCGGCCTGCTCCCGACCTCGAAACGCTCGTACCCCGCGGGATCGCTCGCCTCCCAGGTGCTCGGGTTCGTCGGGACCGACGGGGTCGGTCTCACGGGCCTCGAGCTCGGGTACCAGGACGTCCTCGCGGGGACGCCGGGGGAGCGGACGAACGAACTCGGCCTGTCGGGCCAGGCGATCGTGAGCGGGGTCGACGAGGAGCGCGCCCCGGTCGCGGGCGCGAACGTGGTCACGACGATCGATCGCGACCTCCAGTTCCAGGCGCAGGCCGCACTCGAGCAGGCGGTCGAGGAACAGGGCGCGCGTGGAGGGACCGTGATCGTGATGGATCCGAGTACCGCCGAGGTCCTGGCGATGGCGAGCCACCCGTGGTTCGACCCGAACGCGTTCGAGGACGCGCCGAGTGCCACCTACCGTAACCGGGCAGTGACGGACGCCTACGAACCCGGTTCGACCAACAAGATCATCACGGCCGCGGCCGCGATCCAGGAGCGGGCCATCCCGCTGGGCATGAGCCTCACGGTCCCGTGGACGATGCCGGTCGGCGACTACATCATTCACGACTCGCAGCCGCACGAACCGATGCAGATGACCCTCGGCGACATCGTGGCCGAGTCCAGCAACATCGGCGCGGTCATGGTCGCGGACCGTGTCGGCGCGTCGGTGCTCGCGACCTACCTCGCGCGGTTCGGGCTCGGGCGTGCGACCGGCGTCGGGTTCCCGGGAGAGTCCAACGGCATCATCCCCCAGCTCGATCAGTGGAACGACACGATCCTGGCCACGACGGCGTACGGCCAAGGGATCGCTGCCACGCCGCTCCAGATGATCTCGGTCTATTCGACGATCGCGAACGGGGGCCGCTGGGTGCAGCCCAAGCTGGTGCGGGGAACGATCGGTTCCGACGGGTCGCTCGAACCGTACGAGGGCGCCCCCGCGAGAAGGGTCGTCTCGGTCGGCACGGCGAGGATGGTCACGCGGATGCTCGCGTACGCGGTGAAGGACGGCACCGGCACGAAAGCGCAGATCCCCGGATACCAGGTCGCCGGCAAGACTGGAACGGCGCGGATCCCGACCGGAGACGGCTCCGGTTACCTCGAGGGCCAGTACATCGCGTCGTTCATCGGCTACCTCCCGGCGGGGGACCCGGAGGTCGTCGTCGCGGCGATCCTGGATCGCCCGGCGGCCGTGTACGGCGGGCTCGCCGCGGCGCCGCTGTTCAAGCGGGTCGCGCTCGCGGCCATCGCCCGCCTCGACATCGCGCCCGCAGACCGGATGCCCCTGCCGCCGCACGCCCTGCCGCTCGGATGAACGCCGCCACGCGCGAAGGCGCCGACACGCAGGCGATAGGCTCAGGAACCGTGGCCCCTCCCCACTCCCGAACGCTCGACGACCTCGTCCGGGACCTCCCCCGGGCCGAGCTCCGGGGCGGTACGGATGTGCTCGTCTCGAGCGTCTGCTACCGCTCGCAGGACGCCCGGCCCGGCGCCTTGTTCTTCTGCGTCCCCGGGAACACGTCCGACGGTCATGCCTTCGCGGGGGACGCGGTCGCGCGCGGGTCGATGGTGATCGTCGTCGACCGCTGGCTCGAGCTCGACGTGTCCCAGGTGAAGGTGCCGGACGTGCGTGCAGCGATGGGTCCGATCTCGGCCGCGTTCTACGGGCGGCCGGCGGACGGGATGGCCGTCGTCGGCGTGACCGGCACGAACGGGAAGACCACGACGACCTTCCTGCTCGAGGCGATCCTCCGGGCGGACGGCAGGACCCCGGGCGTGATCGGCACCACCGGCGTACGGATCGACGGCCGCGCCGAGCCGTTCCCGAGGACGACCCCTGAGGCGCCGGACCTGCAAAGGCTCGTGGCCACGATGGCCGACGAGGGCGTGACCGCGATCGCGATGGAGGTCTCCTCGCACGGGCTGCATCAGCACCGCGTCGACGGCATCCGGTACTCGGTCGCGGTGTTCACCAACCTCACGCAGGATCACCTGGACTACCACCCGTCGATGCAGGAGTACTTCCTCGCCAAGTCGCGCCTGTTCACGCCGGCGATGAGCGACCGCGCCGTCGTGAACCTCGACGACGAGCGGGGCCGAGAATTGGCTGGCTCGGGTCTGCCGACGATCACGTACGGGCTCTCGCTCGGGTCGGACGTGCGAGCGACCGACGTGCGGTCGACGGCCGAGGGGATCGCCTTCCTCGCCGACGGGGTCCCGATCCGCTCGGCGCTCCGCGGGTCGTTCAACGTCGAGAACGCCCTGGCCGCGTTCGCCACCGCGCGATCGCTCGGCATCGAGGAGGGCGTCGCGGCCGACGCGATCTCGTCGGTCCGCGTCGTACCCGGACGCGTGGAGACGGTCGAGGCGGGACAGGGGTTCCTCGTGCTGGTCGACTACGCCCACACACCCGACAGCGTGGGAAACGTACTGCGCGCGGCCCGGTCGCTCACGGACGGCCAGCTGATCGTGGTGCTCGGGGCCGGCGGCGATCGGGACCGCATCAAGCGACCGCTCATGGGCCGCGCGGCTACGGCGAACGCCGACCTCGCCGTCATCACGAGCGATAACCCTCGCAGCGAGGACCCGCTCGAGATCATCGCCGAGATCACGCCGGGCGCCGAACGGGGAGCCGAGGAAGGCGGCGGCCGATTCGTCGTCGAGCCGGATCGGCGGGCCGCGATCCGGCTCGCGATGGAGGAGGCCTCACCCGGCGACGTCGTCGTGATCGCCGGCAAGGGGCACGAGGCCTACCAGGAGCTCGCGGACCGGAGGATCCCGTTCGACGACCGAGCGGTCGCCGAGGACGAGCTTCGGTCGATCGGGAAGGCGACCCGCCCGGTGGAGGCGGCGCCGTGATCGAACGCCGGCTCTCGGAGATCGCGGGGGCCGTCCACGGCACGCTTCGAGGACCCGACGCCGTCGCGTCCTCGGTGGAGACGGACTCGCGAGCCGTCGGGCCGGGAGGCCTGTTCGTGGCGATCGAGGGGGAGCGCCTGGATGGTCACACGTTCGTCGGCGACGCGGTCGCGCGCGGGGCCGTCGCCGCGCTCGTGCATCGATCCGGGATCGACGGAACGGTCATCGAGGTCGCTGATACCGGGCGCGCGCTGCTCGACCTCGCGGTCGACGAGCGCGACCGCATGAGGGCCACCCGCGTGGTCGGGATCACGGGCTCGAACGGGAAGACCTCCGTCAAGGACCTCGCCGCCGCGGTGGTGGCAACGCGTCTGCGGACCTACGCCAGCCCGGCGTCGTTCAACAACGAGGTCGGGCTCCCGATGACGCTGCTCGGCGCCGATCGCGACGTCGAGGTCGTGGTCGCGGAGATGGGGGCGCGACGAGAGGGGGACGTTCGGTTGCTCTGCGACGTCGCCCGGCCCGACGCGGTCGTCGTGACGAACGTCGGGACGGCGCACCTGGGGATCTTCGGGTCGTGGGACGCGATCGTCCGGGCCGGGTCAGAGCCGGTCGAATGGCTCGGTGCGAACGGCACCGCGATCGTGAACGCGGACGATCCCGTCGCGCGCGCGTACGCCGAGGAGACCGACGCGACGGTGATCACCTTCGGTCTGGATCCGGGCGCCGATGTCCGGGCCGAGGACGTCGAGCTCGGTCCCGATGCGCGAGCCACGTTCACGCTGTGGTCTGCCGGCGAGCGCGAGCCGGTAGAGCTCGCGGTCCCCGGCGACCACATGGTGTCGAACGCCCTCGCCGCCGCGGCGGTCGGGCGCTGGGCCGGCGTGACGCTCGCCGAATCCGCAACGGCGCTGAAGGGCGCGGGCGTCGCCCGCTGGCGGATGGAGACCTCAACCGCAACATCGGGGATCGTGATCGTGAACGACGCCTACAACGCGAACCCCGAGTCGATGGCGGCCGCGTTGAAGTCCGCCCGTTGGATAGCCAAGGACGAGCGTCTGGTCGCGGTGCTCGGTCACATGGCTGAGCTGGGGCAGGTCGAGTTCGAGGAGCACGAGAAGCTGGGGCAGCTCGTGGTCAGGATCGGCGTCGAACGGCTGATCACGGTCGGGGAGCGGGCGCGAACGATCGCCCGCGCCGCGATCCGCGAGGGGCAGCTGCCCGAGGACGTCGCGTCGTACGAGGACCCGTCGGAGGCCGCCGCGGATGTCCGTGCATGGGCGAGGCCGGGCGACGTGGTGCTCGTGAAGGGCTCTCGGGTGGCGGGTCTGGAACAGGTTGCCGAGGCCTTGGGATGAGGGCGGGTCGGGACCGCCATGAGGCGCGCCCGTGAGGCAGATCCTCATCGCCGCCGCGGTGGGCTTGTCGGTGACGTTGCTCGGCACACCGGTTGCGATCCGGTTGTTCCGACTGTGGGGGTGGGGTCAGCGGATCCGCGAGGACGGACCGCATACCCACCTGGAGAAGATGGGGACGCCGACGATGGGCGGCACCGTGATCATCGCGGGGATCGTCGGAGGCTACATCGCGACCCGCGTCGTGTTCACGACCGTGACCGCCGCCGGGATCTCGGTGCTGCTCGCGACCGTGCTGCTCGGGCTGCTCGGGTTCGTGGACGACTTCATCAAGGTGCGCCGGCGGCGATCGCTCGGCCTGTCGAAGACCGCGAAGATCGCGGGCCAGGCCGTGGTCGCCCTGATCTTCGGCATGGTGGCAGTCCGGGCGGCGGGGGTGCCGACCGAGCTGTCCTTCATCCGCGCCACCGGCGTCGAGCTCGGGCTCCTGTTCTACCTGTGGGTGTTCGTGATCCTCGCCGCGTCCTCGAACGCCGTGAACCTGACCGACGGGCTTGACGGCCTCGCCTCCGGTGCGTCGATCCTGGTGCTCTCCGCCTACGTCTTCATCGCGTTCTGGCAGTTCCGGCACACGTGCGAGATGATCCCGGGCGCCGCCTGCTATCCGATCGACGTCAACGCCGCGCTCGATCTGGCGATCGTCGCGGGGGCCGGAGTCGGGGCGACCGCCGGGTTCCTATGGTGGAACGCCGCGCCGGCCCGGATCTTCATGGGGGATACGGGCTCGCTCGCACTCGGCGGGTTGATGGGCGCGCTCGCGATCGTGACGAATACCCAGCTGCTGCTGGTCGTCCTCGGCGGCCTGTTCGTGATCGAGACGGCGTCGGTCATCGCCCAGGTGATCGCGTTCCGCGGCTTCAAGCGGCGGGTCTTCCGGATGTCGCCGATCCACCACCACTTCGAGCTCGCCGGTTGGCCCGAGTTCACGGTGATCGTGCGGTTCTGGATCGTGACCGGTCTGTGCGTCGCCGTGGGGCTCGGGCTGTTCTATACGGACTTCGTCAGCCGCGGCGGACTGGGGCTCGAGTGATGGGTGCGTTCGACGGCGAACACGTGGTCGTGGTCGGCGCCGGTGTGGCCGGCGCGGCTGCGGCGCGCGTCCTGCTCGCGGAGGGCGCGACGGTCCGCGTGAGCGATTCCGGTCGCGCGACGTCCGGCGCCTCGGACCTGCGTGCGGAGGGGATCGAGGTGCTCGAGGGCGGTCACGCACCCGGCCATCTCGACGGCGCGACGATCGTCGTCGCGAGCCCGGGGGTGCCGCCCCACGCCGAGATCATCGCGTGGGCCCACGATCGGACGCTCCCCGTGTGGGGCGAGATCGAACTCGGCGCCCGGCTCGCCCGGGTGCCGTACCTGGCCGTGACCGGAACGAACGGCAAGACGTCCACCACCGGCTTGCTCGCCGCGTGCTTGCGGTCGGCCGGTCTGGACGCCGTGGCGTGCGGCAACATCGGGCGGCCGTTCCCGACGACGGCCAGGGAGCCCCACGACGCGCTCGTCGTCGAGGTCTCCTCCTTCCAGCTCGCGACGCAGACGTCGTTCCACCCGAGGGTCTCGGTGCTGCTCAACCTGGCGCCGGACCATCTGGATTGGCACGGCTCGTTCCACGCGTACGCGGCGACGAAGGCGCGGGTGTTCGCGCTCCAGGGTGCGGCCGACGTCCACGTCGGGAACCTCGACGACGGGGCGTCCGCCGCGATCTCGCGCTCGGCCCCGTGTGAGGTGCGGTGGTTCACGATCGGTGAGCCCACGGAGGACGGGGCGGGCGTCCGTGACGGCCGCCTGACCGCGGGGTGGAGTGGCGCTGATCTCGGTGCGCTCTCGCTCGACACGCCGGCGATGCGCGCCGACGCCGCGGCCGCCGCCACCGCGGCCCACGCGTTCGGGATCGGCGACCACGCGATCGCGGAGGCGATCGGGACGTTCGCGCCGGAACCCCACCGGGGCGAGCCGGTCGCCACCGTCGACGGGGTCCGGTTCGTCGACAACTCGAAAGCGACGAACCCGCACGCGACGATCGCCGCGGTCGGGGACGCGGAGGAGGTCGTCCTGATCGCCGGGGGCGACGCCAAGGGCGTCGACCTGACCCCGCTCGGGTCGCTCGCCCCCCGACTGGCGGGGGTCGTCGCGATCGGCGCCTCGGCGGGTGACATCCGTTCGGTGTTCGAGGGCCGGGTCGTCGTTCGAGACGCAGGGTCGATCGAGGAGGCGACGAGGGTCGCCTTCCTGATGGCATCCGGACGAGGCACGGTACTGCTCGCCCCCGCCTGCGCGAGCTGGGACATGTTCCGCGACTACGCCGAGCGCGGGGATCGATTCGCCGCGTCGGCGCGCGCGCTCGAGAGGGAGGACGCGCGGACGTGAGCATCGGCGCCGCTTCCCCCCGGCCGTGGGCGCTGCGGCTGGTCCGGCCGAACGAACGCCCGACCTCCCGGGCCCGGACCGACCTGTGGACCCGCCGGACCCTCGCTTTGCTGTTGGGCTCGACCGCGTTCCTCGTGGGGTCGGGGCTCGTGATGGTGCTCTCGGCGAGCTCGGTCTCGGCGTTCGCCGAGTACGGGGACAGCTTCCTGTTCGTCCAGCGCCAGGCCGCCTACGCGGTAGTTGGCGTCCTCGCGTTGTTCGTGACCTCACGGATGCGCCACGACGCCTGGCGACGCCTGGCGGGTCCGTTCCTGCTCGTCACGATGGCGATGCTCGTGCTGGTCCTGATCCCGGCGCACGGGATCGAGGCCTACGGCTCCTCGCGGTGGTTCCAGCTCGGTCCCGTCACCGTGCAACCGTCCGAGCTCGCCAAGCTCTCGTTGATCGTGTTCGCAGCGGCGACCCTTGCCCGGAATCGAACCAAGGTGGACGAGGTCCGCCAACTCGCCGTCCCGCTCCTGCCGATCTCGGTCCTCGTGTGCGGGCTCGTGATGATGCAACCCGACCTCGGCACCACCGTGATCCTCGCCGTGACGATGTTCGCGCTGGCGTTCGCGGCGGGCGTCCGGCTCCGATACCTGACGTTCGTGAGCGTCGTCGGCGCGGTGATCGGGGCGGGTCTGATCATGAGCGCGGACTACCGCAGGGTGCGGTTCCTCGCCTTCCTGCATCCATGGGCCGACGTGAAGAACACCGGGTACCAGTTGGCGCAGTCGCTGTATGCGCTCGGTTCGGGAGGATGGATGGGCGTCGGACTCGGCGCCTCACGCCAGAAGTGGCAGTACGTGCCGAACGCGCATACCGACTTCATCTTCTCGATCCTCGGCGAGGAGCTCGGCCTGATCGGCGAGCTCGTCGTCCTGGTCGCGTTCGGCGCGCTGATCTTCGCGGGTATCCGTATCGCGGCACACGCGAAGGACGTGTTCGGCCGGTTGCTCGCGGCCGGGATCGTGTCGTGGTTCGGCCTGCAGACGCTGATCAACCTCGGGGCGGTCACCGGTCTGCTCCCGGTCACCGGCGTCCCGCTCCCGTTCGTCTCGTACGGGGGGTCCTCGCTCGTTGTCTCGCTCGCGGCCGTGGGCGTGTTGGTGAGCATCGCACGCGCGTCTGCCCGGACTCCCGCCCGCACCCGAGGTTCGTCGCGATGAAGGTGCTCCTCGCGGGTGGGGGTACGGCGGGCCACGTGTTCCCCGCGATCGCGCTCGCCCGGGAGTTCGTGTCCATGGGTCACGATGTCCGCTTCGTCGGCACGTCCGGTGGGCAGGAGGGACGCCTGGTGTCGGAGGCCGGGTTCGAGCTCGTGGCGGTGGAGGCCCGCCCGTTCGAACGCCGGGTCTCGCTCAGAGCGGTGATGGCGCCCATCGCGGCCGTTCGCTCGGTGAAGGCGTGCCGCCCCCTGGTCGAGGCCGCCGACGTCGTGGTCGGGATGGGCGGGTACGTGAGCGTCCCGGTGGTGCTTGCCGCGCTGCGATCGCGGCGGCCGGTCGTCCTGCACGAGCAGAACGCCGTTCCCGGGCTCGCCAACCGGGCCTTCGCTCGGCCGGCGCGGGCGGTGGCGCTCGCGTTCGCCGAGGCGCGCCGGGCCCTCCCGCGGCGCGCGCGGACGGTTCTCACGGGCAACCCCGTCCGCGCCGACATCCTCGCGGTCGCGACCGATCGCGAGCGGCTGGCGAAGGAGGCGCGCGCCGAGCTCGAGCTGGACGACGGCAAGCGGACGATCGTCGTGTTCGGAGGGAGCCAGGGTGCCCTCCAGGTGAACCGCGCACTCGCCGAAGCGTTGCGCGTCTTGCACCGATCGGATCTGCAGGTGGTGCTGTTGACCGGTCCGGCCCACGTCGAGGCCGTTCGCGCATCGCTCCCGGCCGGCGGAACCGTGACGGTGCGAGTGCAGGGGTTCCTCGAACGGATGGAGCTCGCGTACGCGGTCGCCGACGCGGTCGTGGCTCGCGCCGGCGCGACGACGATCGCGGAGATCGGCGTCAGCGGGCTCCCGTCGCTGCTCGTCCCGTACCCGTACGCGACGGGCAGGCATCAGGAGGCGAACGCCCGGGCGCTCCAGCGCGTCGGAGCCGCGACGATGGTGCTCGACGACGAGCTCGACGGACCCGTCCTCGCGGACCGGATCGAGTGGCTGCTGTCCGACGAGCAGCGCCTGCGTTCGATGGGCGAGCGCGCTCGCGCGTGGTCGAAGCCGGACGCCGCGAACGCGCTCGCGCGGACGGTCCTCGCGGCGGGGGATGGTGGATGAGCGGCTACCGTCCGCCGCCCGGCTCGATCCCGACGCTGGAGGTGCCGGACCTGGCCGACGTGCGGCGTCTGCACATGATCGGCATCGGCGGCGCGGGCATGCGCAACCTCGCTCGGCTGTTCCTCGCGCGGGGTCTCGGCGTGACCGGTTCGGACCTGAAGGACTCGGAGGGCGTGCAGGAGCTTCGTGCGCTGGGGGCAACGATCGCCACAGGTCACGCCCGGGCGAACCTGGGCGACGCCCACGCGGTCGTCGTCTCGAGCGCGATCCGCGACGACAACCCCGAGCTCGTCGAGGCACGACGCCGCGGGATCCCGACGTGGGCGAGGGCGCAGGCGCTCGCCGCCGCCGCGACCGACCGGCGTGAGATCGCCGTCGCCGGGACCCACGGCAAGACGACCACGACCGCGATGATCGCCCTCGTGTTGGAACGCGCGGGCCTGGACCCGACGTACGTGATCGGCGGAGACATGAACGAGTCCGGCAGCGGGGCGAACGCGGGGTCGGGTGAGCTGTTCGTGACGGAGGCGGACGAGAGCGACGGTTCCTTCCTGCTCGGTCGTCCGGCCGTCGGCGTCGTCACCAACATCGAGCTGGATCACGTCGATTTCTACGTGGGCGGGCTCGAGGAGATCGAGAGCGCGTTCGCTGCCTTCGCCCGACGATGTGCGCACGTCGTCGTCTGTGCCGACGATCCGTCCGCGATGCGCGCGGTCGGGGCGGCGGGTCGGCCGGTCACGACGTACGGCACGCGACCGGACGCCGGGATCCGCCTGGACGTCGCCTCGGTCGGGCCGGGGGGCGCATCCGCGAAGCTGGACGCCGGCGGACGGTCCCACGATCTCCGGCTGGCCGTGGACGGCGCGCACAACCTGTTGAACGCGGCGGCCGCCGTGGCGGCCGCCGAGGCGGTCGGCGTCCCCGCCGACGCGGCGGTCGAGGCGCTCGCCGGGTTCGCCGGGGTCCACCGACGGTTCGAGTGCCGGGGGTCGGTGCGCGGCGCCGACTTCTACGACGACTACGGCCACGTCCCCACCGAGCTCGAGGTCACGCTGGACGTCGCTCTGCGGACCGACCACCATCGGGTCCTGGCGGTCTTCCAGCCGCACCGCTACTCCAGGACGCAGGCGCTGTGGAAGGAGCTCGGGGCGAGCCTGGTCGGCGCCGACGTCATCGTGGTGACCGACGTCTACGGCGCCGCGCAGGAGCCGATCCCCGGCGTGACCGGCAAGCTGGTGGTCGAGGGGATCGCCCGCACCGGGTGCGACCGTCGGGTCGTCTACCTGCCGCACCGCAACGACGTCGTCGAGTTCCTCGCTCGCGAGGTCCGTCGGGGCGACCTGGTCCTGACGATGGGTTGCGGTGATGTCTGGATGCTGGGCGACGCCGCGATCGAACGGATCGAGGAGGCGTCGTGACGGACACGGACGGCATGGTCGGTCGGGCGGAGGCGATCCTGCGAGCCGCGTGTGGCGAACGGGTCCGAACGCGGTTCGAACTCGCGGCGCTCACCACGTTCCGGATCGGCGGGCCCGCCGCACTCTTCCTGGAACCCGAATCCGAGTCCGATCTGGTCGCGGTCTCCGAGGCCGTGCGTCAGACGGGTATCGGGGTGGCGGTGCTCGGGAAGGGCTCGAACGTCCTGGTCGCCGACGAAGGCTTCCCCGGCCTCGTGCTGCGTCTCGGCCGCGGGTACCGCTGGTCGGCCCGAGACGGCGAGCGGCTCACCGCCGGGAGCGCGATGCCGCTGCCGGCGCTTGCCGGCGTGGCACTCGCGCACGGGCTCTCGGGCCTGGAGTTCGGGGTGGCGATCCCGGCCTCGCTGGGCGGCGCCGTGCGGATGAACGCCGGCGCCCACGGCGGGACGCTCGGGGACGTGGTCGAGTCCGTCGACGTGTTCGGGCTCGGTGACGGGGCAGCGCACCGCGTGAGCGCGGACGACGCGGGCTTCTCGTATCGACGGTCCGACCTCCCGTCCGGCGCCGTCATCGTGGGCGCCACGGTCCGGCTGCGATCGGGCGATCCCACCGAGATCCGGGGTCGGATGGACGAGGCTCGCGATTGGCGCCGTCGGACGCAACCGCTCGCCGAACCGAACTGTGGGAGCGTCTTCAAGAATCCGCCCGGTGACCACGCCGCCCGTCTGATCGAGGCGGCGGGAGCCAAGGGTCGTCGTCTCGGTCTCGCCTCGATCTCGACGAAGCACGCGAACTTCATCGTCGCGTCCGACGGCGCCACCGCCGACGACGTCCTGTCCCTGATCCGCGAGGTCCAGGACCTCGTCGCGCAACGATCCGGCGTTCGTCTCGAACCGGAGGTGCATCTGCTTGGGGATCTGGACCTCGCGTCCCGCTGACCGGTTCCGGTCGCTCTCAGGCCGTCGTCGCGCCGCGTTGATCGCGGCGGGATCGGTCGCGCTCGTGATCGGTGGGCTCACCGCGTCGCGGTCCTCCGCATTCGACGTTCGCGGGGTCGAGGTATCGGGCTCCCATCACCTGCACGGGCCCCAGATCGTCCGGGTTGCCGGCATCTCCGGGTCGACCAACGCGCTCTGGCTCGACGAGGGGGTCTCCGAACGCCGCCTCGAGGCGGAGCCGTGGATCGCGGACGCGGACGTCCGTGTGACCTTCCCGTTGAACGTCGAGATCGTCGTCCGCGAACGCTCCCCGGTCGCCGTCGCCGAGGGCCGCCTGACGTCGTTGATGGCGGCCGACGGGACCGCGCTCGGATCGGTGTCGGCGCCCCGGGGCCTGCCGGTGATCGAGCTCGGGAATGCCGGGCGGGTGGAAGGTGTCCGGAGTCCGGTCGGCGCGGCTCGCGCGTTGGGCGCGATGACGCCTGCCCTGCGGGCGCGGGTCGCTCGGGTGCGCGTCCTGCTGGACGGGACGCTCGAGCTCCGCCTGCGGGGTGGACCGAGCGTTCGCTTCGGCACGCCCGCAGACGCCGAGCGCAAGGCCGCGACGATCCGGTGGATGCTCGCGTGGGCCGAGAGCGAGGGAACACCACTTCGAACCCTCTCGGTCGTGTCCGCGCTCGCGCCGGCCGCGACGTTGGTCGATCCGGCCTGATCGACGGCTTTGTTACACGCGCGACTAACGCGACCAGGCGGGATATTGACGGACCTGGGCTTTGATAGTAGCGTGCCCTAGTCAACGTCAAGTAGATATAACAATCAACGTTCAGTTGAGGTTCAGTCCTTCGGGAGACACAACGGCGTTTCCCCAGGTAGACCGGGGGCTTCACCCGGGGAGCGGAGATTTCGGTGATGGATTCTCCTCAGAACTACCTCGCCGTCATCAAAGTGATCGGGATCGGCGGGGGTGGTGTGAACGCGGTCAACCGCATGATCGAAGGCGGCCTGCGAGGGGTCGAGTTCATCGCGGTGAACACGGACGCGCAGACGCTGCTGATGTCCGATGCGGAGGTCAAGCTCGATATCGGCCGCGAGACGACGCGCGGCCTCGGTGCGGGTTCGGATCCCGAGGTGGGTCGCCGGGCCGTCGAGGAGCACCGCGACGAGATCGAGGAGATCCTCAAGGGCGCCGACATGGTGTTCGTCACGGCGGGCGAGGGCGGGGGCACCGGGACCGGAGGCGCGCCGATCGTCGCCGAGATCGCCCGCGCGCTCGACGCGCTCACGATCGGCGTCGTGACGCGGCCGTTCGGGTTCGAGGGTCGTCTGCGGGCGACGCAGGCGGACCTCGGGATCACCGAGCTGAAGAAGGCCGTTGACACGTTGATCGTCGTGCCGAACGATCGCCTGCTCCAGGTCTCCGATCCCAGCACCCCGATGATCGACGCGTTCCGAACCGCGGACCAGGTCCTGTTCCAGGGTGTGGACGGCATCACCTCGCTCATCACGACGCCGGGCCTGATCAACCTCGATTTCGCAGACGTGAGGTCCGTCATGACGGGCGCGGGGTCCGCGTTGATGGGCATCGGTCAGGGCTCGGGCGAGGACCGCGCCGAGGAGGCCGCTCGGTCGGCGATCTCGTCGCCGCTGCTGGAATCCTCGATCGAGGGGGCGCGCGGGTTGTTGCTGTCGGTCGCCGGGCCCACGGGTCTCACCCTGCACGAGGTGAACAAGGCCGCGGACGCGATCACCCGTGTCGCTCACCCCGACGCGAACATCATCTTCGGGGCCGTGATCGATGACGCCCTGGGCGAGGAGATCCGCGTGACCGTGATCGCCGCCGGGTTCGACAAGACGCTGACCGCCGCGACGACGTCCCGGTTCGCAGAGAGCCGCCTGTCGCGCCTCCTCGAGGAGCCCGAGACCCTGGCGGTGATCGAGCAGGTCCCGGCGGCATCCGTGACGATCGACGACGACGACGACGTCTTGCCGATGCCGTCGATCCTGGTCGAGGAGGAGGACGAGATCTTCAAGCCCGAGAAGGAGGGCGTCGCGTTCGACGCCGAGGAGGATCTCGACATCCCGGACTTCTTGAAGAGCTAGAGCGTCGAATAGCCGCCCCACACCTTGGGGGCGGGATCGTTTCGAGCGGTCAGAGGCGCCCTTCCCCCGCCTCTGGGGCCCGGGGTCCCGCCCCCATTCCTTGACCGGATCGCGCCCCAAGGCTCCTCCACCGTCACCGGAGGGGTGGTGCTCATGTTCTTCATGTGCCTCCTGCTCATGAGTGTGGACTTCTGTTAGCTTGCGTGACGTGCCGGCCGCCCCCACGCCCGACGCCCTCGTCGCGAACCTGACGACGATCCGCGAACAGATCGCGGGCGCATGCGAGCGCGCCGGACGAGACCCCGGCGAGGTCCGCATCGTGGCCGCGGCCAAGACCGTCGAGCCCGA
>DAIOFZ010000029.1:0-21380 GCA_036745475.1 Actinomycetota bacterium
CGCCCGTGGTCGACCCACCCGGTGACAACCCGCCGCCCGTGGTCGACCCTCCGCCCGTGATCGACCCGCCTGGCGACGAGCCTCCGCCCGTGGTCGATCCCCCGCCCGGTGATGATCAGCCGCCGGCCGATGGGCCGCCTTACGGCCCGCCGCCCTTCGAGGGCCCGCCGCCCTACGGCCCGCCGCCCTTCGACAACCAGCCGCCTTTCGGCTCGCCGCCCATCGCCGACACGGAGCCCGTCGACACGCCCGACGGATAGGCGCGATCGTCCTCCACGCCAACAGACGATCGACATCTGGAGGCGGTGAGCGACCATCTCGCTGAATCAGGGTGGCAGCAACCGTCCCGGCCGCTGAGGGCGCCGAGCCGCGCCGCTGGACCTCGCGTCGGGCCTCCGCGTCCCGTCATAGAGTGGCTTCGATGGGCCACCCGGTCCATCGGAGGCGTCGGGAGCTGACGTGGAGACCGAGGAACTCCAGACCGAGATCGCCAGGGTCAACTGGTATCACTCGATCCCGCTCGGGGAGGGCATCGTCACGCCCGGCGTCGACAACAGCTCGCACCGCCTGACGAAGATCCATCTGCCCGAGGACCTCAACGGGAAGAGCGTCCTCGACGTCGGCGCCTGGGATGGGTTCTTCTCGTTCGAGGCCGAGCGCCGCGGCGCCGAGCGGGTCCTCGCGACCGATTCCTTCTGTTGGGGCGGCGGCGGGTGGGGGACCAAGGACGGGTTCGAGCTGGCACGGCGGGGGCTGGGCTCGAGGGTCGAGGACCGCGAGATCGACGTGCTCGACCTGTCGCCCGAGACCGTCGGCACGTTCGACGTGGTCCTGATGCTCGGGATCCTGTACCACATGAAGCATCCGCTCCTTGCCCTCGAGAAGGTGCGGAGCGTGACACGGGAACGACTCATCATGAGCACGTTCGTCGACATGACCTGGTGGCCCAGGCCCTCGATGGCGTTCTACGAGGGCTCGGAGGCCAACCGCGATCCCACCAACTGGTGGGGACCGAACCCCCCCGCGGTCGTCGGGATGCTTCGGGCCGCCGGCTTCGAACGCGTCGAGATCGTCGACCGGCCGACGCCGCTCCGGCGCCGGCTCTCGGCCCGGGTGCGTGCGCGAACCCGGACCGGCCCGCCCGTCACGACGAAGTTGTCGCAGGGAGCGATCGTCTGCCACGCGTGGGTGTAGCCGCTCCCGGACGAGTTCGAATCAGCCGGCGAGGCCCCCGCGTCACGGGAGGGGTTCGACCGGGTCGCCCACCGAGACCTCACCCGGCGCGACGACGTCCGCGTAGACGCCGAACTCGAGCTGCTGATCCGCGTTGATGCCCCGGTAGTCGCGGATGACCTTGAGCGTCGGGAAGTCGCGAAGGCCGGTGGCCGGGTCGAGCGTCGTCACGACGCATCGGGGGACCGGTTCGTCGACGCGGATCACGGCGCCGCCCACGCGAACCCGCCGCCCCGCCCACGTGTCCTCCGCATGCGGCGCAGAGACGCCCTCGATCTCGATCGTCATCCGGAACCGGCCCGGGTCGAGCGTCCGCTCGTGCCCGCCCCTGTGCGCGAGCTCGGCCACGGATTCGAGCGACACCAGCGTGACCGGCCTGACGTCGATCGCCTCGCCCGGGCGGTCGGGGCGCGCCAGCCGAACCTCGTGGCCGGCGTAGGCGCTCAGCGCCTCGCTGAAGTCGCCGCCCACGACGTGCGCGGCAACCGGGCGGCCGTAGAAGTTGACCTCGAGCGCCTCGCCGTCGGGCTCGGCCGTGCCGGACACGACGATGCCGTTCGGGAGCCGGAGCTCGAGCGTGTCGGCGGCCTCGTCGTAGGCGGCTCGGATCGGCAGGATCGGGGCCTTGGTCGCGCCGGAGAATCGCTTGCCGAACGCGTCGACGAAGAAGAACCGGCGATCCCCGGCCGCGCCGCGCTCGTCCAGTCGGATGTGCTCGGGATGGTGGAGCACGGTCGACTTCACGGGCGTGACGTTGAAGCGCGCGACGGTCGGCATGCGCGGACACGCTACCAACCCGATCCGACGGCGTGTGCGTGATAGCGTCGGGCTCGATGGAGGGACGGCAACCGGACGCGGGGAGCTCGACGCGCCGGCCGATGGCGGCGCCGTGGACGACGGCGTGATCGACCTCTCGTCGACCGTCGTCTCGCTCGCGCCCACGGCCAGCCCCGTCACCGAGCTCCGCCGCCGCATCCAGGGTCGGGGCGAGGAGCTCTCGTTCGAGCTGGAGACGGCGATGGAGGGCGTCGAGCTCAGGTGGCACGTCGGCTCCACGCTCGCGCGCGCCTGAGACCGCTCCTCAGGCGCCGCGGGAGCGCTTGCCGGGCAGGAACACCTTGAACGACGCGCCGCCGCCCTCCCGTTCCTCCACCCACGCGCGGCCGCCGTGGAGCTCGGCGAAGCGGGAGACGACCGCCAGGCCGATCCCGACTCCGGGGGAGTGCTCGGGCGCGCCTGCGCCCTGACCGAACGGCTGGAAGATGTCCTCGCGGTGCTCGTGCGGCACCCCCGGGCCGTCGTCCTCGACGACGAGTAATGCGCCGCCCGCCTCGGGGCCGACGCGGATCCAGATCTTCGAACCCGCCGGGGTGTGGCGGGCTGCGTTCGACAGCACGTTCTCGAAGATGCGCTCGATCTTCCCGGCGTCCGCCTCGATCGTCACCGGTTCGAGGTCCAGCTCCGTCGGGTGGTCCGCGAGAAGGTCGGATTCGGTCACGACGCGCCGGACGAGCTCATCGAGATCGGTGGCGCGCAGGTTCGGCTCGAGGATCCCGCGCGAGATCCGGTCGAGGTCCAGCAGGTCCGAGACGATCCGGGCGAGCTTGCGAGCATTCATCGAGATGCGCGACGCGAGATCGTGCGCCTCTTCCGACCCGAGGTCCGTCTGGCTCTCCAGGGTCACGGCGAGCCCGAGGATCGCGGCGAGCGGGGTCCGCAGGTCGTGCGAGACGGCCTGCAGGAACGTCGTCTTGAGCTCGTCGATCGCGCGGAGCTCGGCCGCCTCCTCGCGCTCGGCCTGGAGTGCCCGTTCGAGCTCGGCCGCACGCTTCTGCTCGGTGAGGTCGATCCATGCGCCCTGCCAGAACTTCGGCTTCCCGTGCTCGTCCCGGATCAGCACCGCCTGGTCGTGCACCCACACGATCCGGCCGTCCTTCGCGATCATCCGGTACTCGACGTCATAGGTGCCGTTCGTGTGTTCGGCGAGCGTCGAGGCGCCGAGGATCCGTTCGCGATCGTCGGGGTGCACCAGCTCGGGCCACAGCGGGATTTCGCGGGTCAGCTCGTCCGGTGTGTAGCCGAGCAGGGCCTCGACCTGCGGGCTGAAGTATGCGCTCGTGTGGTCGGGCCGGTGCGGGTCGATGTACGTCACGACCGGCGTCTGTTCGACGAGCGCCCGGTAGCGCTGCTCCGCTTCCTGGAGCCGTTCGAGCGTGGCCGGGCGGTCGACCGTCTCGTGCATCACGCCTTGCCAGTAGAGCGGGGCGCCGTCCTCGTCGCGGACCAGCACGGCCTCGTCGTGGATCCACACGATCCGGCCGTCCTTCGCGAACATCCGGTAGTCGGCGCTGTAGGGCGCGCCGGTGGGGACGACGGCCTGGTAGGCGGCCCGCATCGCAGGCACGTCGTCCGGGTGCAGGCGCTCGACCCACCCGGAGGGATCCGCGAGCCACTCCTCGACCGTGTAGCCCAGGATCCGTTCCACGGCCGGGCTGACGTACAGGAAGGGGCCGGGACGCTCGATCCGCGGATCCGCGTCCTCGACGTAGACCATGCCGGGGAGGTCGCGAAGCAGCGCACGGAGGCGTTCGAGCTCGTCTTCGGGCTCGACGCCCGCATGCAGCCGGCCCCGCTGGGCGCTCGTCATCGCAACGGATCGTAGTCCGGTCGCGGGATGATCTCAGCACGTCCGGGGCGATGGTGCCTACGAGCCACGGAGGACGAGCCCCCGGTAGCCGTCGACGAACCCCGCCGCGCGCAGGTCTTCGGCGAACGCCGATCCGCCCACGGGCTCGCCGTCGATCTTCGAGAGCTCGATCCGCCGCAGCCGGCCGTCTTTGACCATCGAGGCGAGCGCGTCGATCCACCCCCCGTCCCGGCCCGCCGCGAACGTGAGCAGGGTCCGAGCCCCGCGCTCGAGGAACACCGCGGGCTCGCCGTCGGAGAGCACGACGTAGGCGCCCGCCGTCCGCGATGGGCGCCCGCCGCCCGGCCCGGTTCCGGGGGGCCACTGGAGGGCCGCCCCATACGGCTGGGCCGGGTCAGCCGCCGGCAGCGCGAGGACGGACGCCTCGCGCGAGGCCTCGCGGAGGTCCCGGATCCGTTCGACCGCGCCCGGCAGCGCGAACTGCGCCGCGCCGAGACCGTCGACGAAGTACCCCCGCCTGACCTTGCCCGACTCCTCCAGGGCCCGCAGCACCGCGTACACGCCGGCGAACCCGCCCGGGGCGCCCTCGGCCAGGACCGCCTCGCGCGTGAGCACGCCGTGGCGTTCGAGGAGCTGCGTAGCTCGCGCGTGCGCGGCCTCGGTGGGGGGCGGCTCGGGCTCGAGCGGCGTTCGGACGAGAGACCACCGGCCCGTGGCCGAGGGGGGGCCGGCGCGCCGGAGGGCTCCCGGCCGGGGCTTGGCCCCGGAGCGGGCGGTCTTCGTCGGTCGGCGGATCAGGAAGGCGCGCATCGGCGCGATCGTGTCGTTGGTGACCTCGCCCGCCCACACCAGGTCCCAGAGGGCGGCGAGCACGATCCGCTCGTCGGGGACGCCTGCCGTGGCGAGCAGCTCGGGCCAGAAGCACGCGCCTCGTTCTCGCAGCTGGTCGCGGATCGCGTCGTGGACGGGTCCCGCCGGAGGGATCTCGGACAGGGGCGGCGCGACGAGCCGGAGCGTCTCGCGGAACCCGAGCGCGATCCTTCCGTCGTCTGCACCGATCCCGCCGGCGCCCATCCACACGACGTCGCCGCTCGCGCACAGCGCGTCGAGATCGGCCGGGCGGTACCCCCGCACGCGCAACCGCAGGACCTCGGACTCGACGATCGAGGCCGGGATCGAGGCGCCCTGCAGCTGCGCGATCGCCTCGATGAGCGCGGTCGGGCCGTTCCGCGGGCTCGATGCGGCCTGCCACTCGGGCACGAACCTCCCGAGCGCGGGCGCCTCGACCGGTTCGACCTCCTTTCGCAGCGCGGCGAGCGAGCGCCGGCGGATCGACCGCAGCACGTCCGCGTCGCACCACTCGCGTTCGAGACCGGCGGGCCGGAAATCACCGCGCACCACTCGCCCCTGCCCTTCGAGCGAGTCGACGGCGCCGGCGACCCGATCCTCGCCGATGCCGAACCGCGCCGCGACATCGGCGGTGACGAACGGCCCGTGGGTCCGGGCGAACCGCGCGACGAGCCCCTCGAGCGGCGCGGGCGTCGCCTCGATGAAGACGCCCGGGACGCCGAGCGGGAGCGACGCGCCGAGCGCGTCCCGGTAGCGCCCCGCGTCCTCGACGGCGACGAACGTGTCCTGCCCAGCGACCCGCATGCGGATCGCACGCCCGTCGCGTTCGAGATCGTCGAGCCACCCGGAAGGATCCCCGCTCGAGCGGGCCGAGACCTCTTCGGTGCCCAGGTGTCCCAGTCGGCGGAGCAGGTCGTGCACGTCGTCGGCGTTGCGAGCGCGACGGCCCTCGGCCAGGTGCTGCAGCTCGAGCTCGAGCTCGGCGAGCGCGACCGGGTCGATGAGCTCGCGCAGGTCCTCGGCGCCGAGGAGCTCGCGCAGGAGCTCCCGATCGAGCGAGAGCGCGGCGGCGCGCCGCTCGGCCATCGGTGCGTCCGCCTCGTACATGTAGACCGAGACCCAGCGGAACAGCAGGGACTGCGCGAACGGCGACGACCGCGCGGTGTCGACCGGGACCACGTGGATGCGCCTCGCCCTGACGTCGCCGAGCACCTGCCTCAGCCCGGGCACGTCGAACACGTCGCGCAGGACCTCGCGCGTGGCCTCGAGCAGGATGGGGAAGGTGGGGTGACGGGAGGCGACCTCGAGCAGATCCGCGCCGCGCTGCCGCTGCTGCCACAGCGGCGTCCGTCGCCCCGGCGTCCGGCGGGGGAGCAGGAGCGCCCTGGCGGCCGCTTCCCGGAACATCGTCGTGAACAGCGCGGTCCCGGGGAGCCGGGCGACCACGAGCTCCTCGATCTCGTCGGGATCGAACAGCAGGTCCTCGACCGGGATCCGCTCCTCGGACTCGGGCAGGCGGATCCCGATGCCGTCGTCGCTCCACAGCACCTGGACGTCGAGCCCGTAACGTTCGCCCAGCCTGCCCTCGATCGCCATCGCCCACGGCGCGTGCACCCGCTCGCCGAACGGCGACAGCACGCATACGCGCCAGTCGCCGATCTCGTCGGGGAACCGTTCGACCACGATCGTTCGGTCGTCGGGCACCGCGCCGGTCGCCTCCCGCTGGTCGTCCAGGTAGGCGGTGAGGTTCTCGGCGGCGAGCTCGTCCAGTCCGAACTCGGTCCGCAGACGGCCCACGGCCGCGTCGTGGTCCGACGACGAGAGCTCGCGGGTGGCGGCGCCGATCGCGCGGCCGAGCTCGAGCGGCCGCCCCGGCTTGTCCCCGTGCCAGAACGGCATCTTGCCCGGCTCACCCGGCGCGGGCGAGACCACGACGCGGTCGAGCGTGATGTCCTCGATCCGCCACGACGATGCACCGAGCATGAACACCTCGCCGCGCCGGCTCTCGTACACCATCTCCTCGTCGAGCTCGCCCACGCGGCGACCGTCGACCGTGAACACGCCGAACAGCCCTCGGTCGGGGATCGTCCCGCCGGATGCGATCGCAAGCCTGCCGGCACCCTCGCGCCCCCGGAGCGTGTCCGTCCGGCGGTCCCAGACGATCCGCGGCCGGAGCTCGGCGAACTCGTCGGAGGGGTAGCGACCCGCCAACAGATCGAGGACGTTGCGGAGCAAGTCGTCCGAGAGCTCCTCGAAGTTCGCCGCACGCCGCAGCACGCGGCCGAGATCCCCGACACCCCATTCGTCCATCGCGCACATCGCGACGATCTGCTGCGCGACCACGTCGAGCGGGTTCCGCGGGTAGTGCGTCTCTTCGATCGCCCCCTGCAGCATCCGGTGGACGACGACCGTCGCCTCGAGCAGGTCGCCCCGGAACTTGGGGAAGACCTTGCCGCGGCTCGCTTCGCCCACGTGGTGGCCGGCGCGACCGATCCTCTGGAGCCCGCGCGCCACCGAGCCCGGCGACTCAACCTGGATCACGAGGTCGACCGCGCCCATGTCGATCCCGAGCTCGAGCGAGCTCGTCGCGACGATCGCCTTCAGGGTCCCGCGCTTGAGCTGGTCCTCGATGTGCAGTCGCTGCTCGCGCGCGATCGAGCCGTGATGGGCCCGAGCGAGTTCCTCGCCGGCGAGCTCGTTGAGGCGGGCGGCGAGGCGTTCCGCCAGCCGTCGGGCGTTCACGAACACGATCGTGGAGCGGTGGGCCCGGATCAGCTCGAGCACCTGGGGATGGATCGCCGGCCAGATCGAAGCCTGAGGCGGCGCGGTACCCGGCGTCGCCGGCCCGAGCATCGACGGCATCCGCTGCGGCGTCTCCGCGACGTCCGAGAGGTCCGCCATGTCCTCCACCGGCACGACGACCTCGACCTCCATCGGCTTGCGGATCCCGGCGTCCACGATCGTCACCGGACGCGGACCGCTCGAGGTCTGCCCGCCCAGGAACCGCGCGATCTCCTCGAGCGGACGCTGGGTCGCGGACAGGCCGATCCGCTGTGGAGGCTCGTGCGCGATCTCTTCGAGACGTTCGAGCGACAGCGCGAGGTGGGCGCCGCGCTTGGAGCCGGCCATCGCGTGGATCTCGTCCACGATCACCCAGCGGACGCTCCGCAGCAGCTCTCGCGCCTGCGAGGTGAGCATCAGGTAGAGCGACTCGGGCGTCGTGATCAGGACGTCGGGCGGGCGCGTCTGGATGCGACGGCGTTCGGCGGCGGCGGTGTCGCCGGTGCGCATCGAGACGCGCGGCTGATGCACGTGCTCGCCGAGCCGCTCCGCCGCCAGGCCGATGCCGACCAGCGGCGTCCGGAGGTTCTTCTCGATGTCGACCGCGAGCGCTCGCAGCGGCGAGATATACAGGACGCGACACCGGCGATCGGTGGGCGGGGGCGGATCGGTCGTCAGGCGATCGAGCGCCCATAGGAACGCCGCCAGGGTCTTGCCCGAGCCGGTCGGCGCCAGGATCAGGCTGTGGCGGCCGCCGGCGATCGCCGGCCACCCCTGCGCCTGCGCGGCGGTAGGCGTCTCGAACGTGCTCTCGAACCACGCTCGGACGGCGGGGGAGAACCCGTCCAGGCTCACCGTCCCACGGTACCGCGAACGAACGACATGGCCCTCGGGGGGTCCGGGCTCCGCCGGTAGGATGCTCGGCGATGCAACGCGCCCGCACCGGACCTGCGCTCCTCCTGTTGTCGGCGTTGTGGCTCGTCGTGCCCATCGCGGCTCTCGCCCAGACCGAGCCGGGCACGGCCGAGCCGCGAGATCAGATCGTCCTGTCCGGAGACGTCCAGGTCCGGCGCGGCCAGGAGGTCGGCGAGGTCGTCGTCCTCCACGGGACGGCCATGGTCGCGGGGGTCGTCCGCGGCGACGTGGTCGTGCTCGACGGGCGGATCGACGTCACCGGTCAGGTCAGTGGCGCCGTCGTGAGCGTGGGCGGTTCCGTCGCGCTCGGACCGAGCTCGCGCGTGCTGGGCGACGTGCTCGCGCACGGCCGCGTGAGCGCGGCTCCCGGTGCCCGCGTGGACGGCGAGGTCCGTGAGGACGTGACGTTCACGTTCCGGGCGCCGATCGAGGCGTTCGGCGCCTTCGCGCCGTGGCTGGCGGTGTGGTGCTCGGTGCTCGCCCTCGGGCTGCTGCTGCTGCTCGCCGGTCCCAGGGCTGCCGACTCGATGTCTTCGGCGGCGCACGGGTCGGCGTGGGCCTCGGTCGGGTGGGGGGTCGCGGCCTCCGTTGCGCTCCCGCTCGCCGGCGTGGTCGCCGTCTTCTCCCTGGTATGGCTCCCGCTCGGGCTCGGGCTCCTGCTCTCGCTGTTCCTCCTGTATTCGGTGGGTGTCGCATGGAGCGCGTTCGCGCTCGGCCGCCTGTTCTGGCACGAGCCGCGGAGCCGCATGCTCGCGTTCGTCATCGGGTGGGCGATCCTGGCCGCGGTCGCGGCGATCCCGTTCGTCGGGGGCGTCGTGTGGGTCGCCGGGGCGGTGTTCGGACTCGGTTCGAGCACGGTGGCGATCTGGCGCGCTCGCAGGGCCGTTCCACGAGCACGCGGCTCGGGGGGCCGTCACCGTCAGGGTGGCATGATGCCGGTGGTGATCCCCGCGACGTCGGGAGAACCGGAGCCGATGATCGTCGAACGCGAGATGGGCGAGGAGGGCGCGGGTCTGTGAGCGACACGGTCGAACTCGTTCGGAAGGTCCCGATGTTCGCCGAGCTCGACGACGACGAGATGACGCGGGTGGCCGACCTCGCCACCGAGTTCGAGGTTCCTGCCGGCTTCGTGTTGATCGAGCGCGGTCAGCCCGGTTCGGGCATGTTCATCATCACCGAGGGAACCGTGGCGGTGGAGCTACCGCAGGGGCCCGTCGAACTCGGCCCGGGGGAGTTCGTCGGCGAGCTGCCCTTGCTAGCCGATGGGATCACGCGGATCGCTCGCGTGCGCGCGAAGACGCCGGTCAAGGGTCTCGCGATCAGCCGCATGGCGTTCTCGGAGCTGCTCGAACGCCAGCCGCGCGTGGCCGTCCGGATGCTGCCGGTCCTCGCGCGGCGGCTCGCCGAGGCCGAGTCCTCTTAACGCGAACGCCTTAACGCGAACGCCGGCGACGCCGGCTCGCGATCATCGCTACGAGCGCCCCGACCGCCGCACCCGCCGCGAACGCGCCCGGCGCGCCGATCATCACGCGAGCGCCCTCCTCGATGGTGACCTTCGGCGACGCGACGAGCCCGACGAACGCACCCTGGCCGACCGTCGCGTTGCCGGCGGCGAGCACGCTCTGCGTCCCGCCCTGCTGGATCGACAGGTTGCCGCGAACCATGGCCGGTCCGCAGCCACCCTGGTGGATCCTGAGGTCGCCGCCGACGAGCACGGGTCCACACCCGCCCTGCTGGATCCTAACGTCGCCCTGCGCCGCGATCGGACCGGCCCCCGCCTGCGTGATCGAGACGTCGCGCCCGTTCACGACGCCGACCAGCGCGCGCTCGACCGTCACGTCGCCCGCCGCCTCGACCGTCTTCAAGATCCCCTGCTCCGCGTGCTCCTCGACCGGCTGATCCATCCGCGACACCTCCTCGCCCTATCGTAGGTACCCTCGGCGCGTGGCGCTGAAAGGACCGAACGGACGAACGTTCCTGCTGATGGGTTCCGGCGAGTTCGAGCCGTGGTCGGACGAGATCGAGGCGGCGGGGCGCTCGAGGGCCAGACCGGTCCCGTCGTCGTGCTCCCGACGGCCCGCTCGACCGAGGGCGATGACGTGTTCGGCCGCTGCGGGCGGATGGCGCTCGAGCACTACGCGACGGCGGGGATCGATGCGCGGCTCGTGCCGGTCAAGACGCGGGAGGACGCCGACCGCGAGGAGCACGCACGTGCGCTCGAGGGCGCCGCGATGGTCTTCTTCTCCGGCGGCAAGCCGCAGCACCTGGCGGCGACGATCCTCGGGACGCGGTTGTGGGACGCGCTCCAGGACGCCCTGGACGACGGCGCGGTGTTCGCGGGATGCAGCGCGGGCGCGCTGATCGCGAGCCAGTCGCGCGAGCAGCGGCGCGAACGTGGCGTTCGGACCGGATGGGTGTTCGGGCTCGGGCTCGTGCCGCACGTCTCGTTCGGCGTGCACTGGGACAAGGTGAAGGTGATCCCGGGCCTTCGGTCAGTGGTGATGTCGCGGGTCCCACCGGGCTCGTGGTTCGTGGGGATCGACGAGCGGACGGCCATCCTGGGCGATGGGCACCGCTGGGGCGTGTACGGGCTCGGCAGTGTGATGGTCCGCCATGCCGGCGGGACCTCGATCCATCGGGAGGGCGCGACCTTCGAGACGTCCGATCGAGGGTAGTCGTCCGGCGGATATCCTTGTCCACCATGGTCTCGACCGACGAACCGATCGCGCCGGAGCACCGGCCGACCTGCTATCTCTGTGGCCGGCCAACCTACGACCCCGAGAAGCGGGAGAGGCCGTGGGTGCGGGCGACCTCGGGAGGACGCCAGGTCCTCGTCTGCCCCTCATGCCAGGAGGAGCGGCCGGACTGGGCCGTCCAGCTCGACCGGTGCGAGTCCTGCGGCGCCACCCGGCTCACGGCGATGCTCGGGCAGGTCGTGTGCCGGGCCTGCGGGCACGTCCGGGGCGAGCCGGTCGAGCCCGCGTGGTCGACGACGGGCGCTTAGCTCAGAGGTAGAGCACTCGCCTTACAAGCGAGCGGTCGGAGGTTCGAGTCCTCCAGCGCCCACGGGTTTTGCGGCTGGTCAGCGCTTCGCGTCTCGATTGAAACGACGTCGGTGTCCCCCGCGTGCCGCGAAGAGGGGTCTTGATATTGGAGACGGTGCGACTTAGTACGTGCTTCTCGATCCGATGGTTCAGTCGCGTCGCCGCAGCATCCCGATCAGCACCCGCCCCGAGGGTCCGGTCCCCTCGCGAACGGCCGAGGTTCGGCTACCCCATTCCGCCCCGGCCCCTCACCTATCCGCCGCCTCCTCCATGAACGCGAGTGACGTCCACGGACAGCCCCCAGTAGAACCTGTACCTCTCCAGCCGTGGGTGCCACACGCGGAGGACGCAGTCCGTTAACTTTTGGTCGAAGCAGTACACGGTCCGCTTGTCCGACACGGGGTAGGTTACGTACTGGCTCTGGTGCCTGTCCCAGAGCGTGACCTGGCAGTTCGTGTACTTGCCGCGCAGCAGGTCACAGGTAATCGACTTGACATACGGTTGCCGAGGTGCCGCGCCGACCGCGAGGAACGCGACCACTCCGACTGCTGCGATCAGTCTCCTCACTCGACTCCTCCCTTCCGAGTCGTGAGGGCATCGAAGCTCTCCTCCGCCACCGGTGGGTTGAGATCACCACGCATTCCCGCGATGGCATGTGCGCTATCAGGGTCGTGTCCTCGACGGTGACCCGTTTAATCATGTCCGCGTTCAGGTATTCACCCTTGGCGTCAGTCCCATCCACACGGCGAGTCCTTTGATCGCTCCAGTGCCGGAGGACTTACCCAGCGATCCTCGGCTCAATGCACTATTGGCGTCCACGCTCGGCGTCCCGCAGCATCCCGATGAGGACCGCCCGCAGCGTCCGATCCTCCTGACAGTCGATCGTCCGATCCTCGCTACTCATCGTGATCGTGCGAGGCGTCTGGGGGCTTCACGCCCCATGGAGCAGGCCGGATGACCACGTAGTGATAGATGCTCCAGCCGATGACCACCAGGGGAATCAAGATCAGGACGACTCTGGACACCTCGACGCCTGCGATCACGGCCGCGATGAGCCCTAAGCCCGCCACGATGGCGACCACTCCGAAGACCTTCTCGCCAGTCCGTCGCACGGACTGGAGTTACCCAGGAACAGAGGCAGATACGCGGGAGGCTGTCTCCGATCGGGTTCCCGCAGCACCCCGACGAGGCGAGCCCGCAGCGTCCGGTCTTCCTCGCGGTCGACCAGGAGCTCCGCGAAGCGACTCCGTCGATAGCCCCAGAACTGGCCGATCTGGTCGGCGCGATCGAAGTCGGGGAGTAATCGAAGTCGGGGAGTATGAGTAGGTTGAGCGGCTCGGCGCGGGGACCCGGTCCGAGCACGTCTAGGCGTTGACGGAGCTGGCGCTCGAGCTGATCGGGTCTCATGACGGGAGGCTACGCAGTCGAACCTTTGGCCCGCGTGTCGGATACGCCTGTCTGAACTGACTGCACGAATACTGACGCCTACCATCGCCAGCTCAGCAGATCGGTCAGTGCCTCAAGGATTGTCCGACCGTGTCCTCCCGGCTGTTCCTCCTCATCCCGCCGCGTCACGAGGTTCAGCACGATGAGGATAAGGGCCACCCCCAGCGGGACGAGCAAGACGACTCTCATCGCTTGCTGCCTCTGCTGCTCAGGCACCGCGTCACCTCGGGGCTCCTCTCGCTCCCACCGTGGTTATCGGCGAGTGGCTGGTGACAGTTGACTCTTCAAGCCCCTGTGCTCGTCCGAACACGGCCTGATCAGCGGATTGTTGAAAACGCGCCGGTAGCGGCATGTGCCCGTTCTCGCCTTACAAGCGAGCCGGTCGGAGGTTCGAGTCCTCCAGCGCCCGGGTTTACGTGAGGACCGGCGGACGCCGGTGACGCGTCGCGTGCTCGAACGCCGAGGCCAGCCGGATCAGCGTTCCCTCGCTCCACGCGCGCCCGATGAAGGAGATCCCGATCGGCAGGTCGAACGCGAACCCCATCGGGACCGTGACGGTCGGATAACCGGCGACCGCGGCGGGCGTCGTGTTCCCACCCGTGTAGTGATCGCCGTTCGCGTGGTCGATGCGCCACGCAGGCGCGTTCGAGGGCGCGACAAGGGCGTCCAGCCGGTGCTCGTCCATCACGACGTCGATGCCCTCCGTCCGAGACAGGCGCCGGCAGGTCTCGAGCGACTCGAGGTACGCGGGCTCGGTCATGGGTCCCTTCTCCTCGGCCCGCTCGAACAGCTCCTGCCCGAAGAACGGCATCTCGGCGTCCGCGTGCTCGGCGTTGAACGCGATCAGGTCCGCGAGGGCCCGATGCGGCTGCGTCGGGCCGTACGAACCGAGATACGCCTCGAGGTCGGCCTTGAACTCGTACAGGAACACCTCGAGCTCGGGATCCTCGAGCTCGTCGGTGTGGGGGACGTCGGCGGGGTCGACGATCTCGGCGCCGAGGTCGCGCATGGCGGCGAGCGCCTCGTCCAACAGCCGGTCGACGCGGTCGTTGAAGCCCGCGAGGGTCCTGGCGACCCCGATCCTCGCAGCCCGAAGGCCGTCGGGGTCGAGGAACGCGGCGTAGTCGGGGTCGACACGTTCCCCGGCCGTCGCGGCGTCGCGCGGGTCGGCGCCCGCCAGCTCCGTCAGCAGCGCCGCCGCATCGGCGACCGTTCGCGCCATCGGGCCGGGCGTGTCCTGGGAGTGCGAGACCGGGACGACGCCGGAGCGGCTCACCAGGCCGACCGTGGGCTTGATGCCGACGATGCCGTTGACCGAGGACGGGCAGACGATCGAGCCGTCGGTCTCGGTGCCGACGGCGACGGCGGACAGGTTGGCAGACACCGCGACGCCCGAGCCCGAGCTCGAACCACACGGGCTCCGGTCCCCGTCGTACGGATTCACGCACTGGCCGCCGCGGGCGCTCCACCCGCTGCTCGAGCGCGTCGACCGGAAGTTCGCCCACTCGGACAGGTTGGCCTTGCCGAGGACCACCGCCCCGGCCCTCCGCAGCCGATCGATCAGGAAGGCGTCGCGCGCCGGCGTCACCTCGCCGAGCGCGAACGACCCGGCCGTCGTCCTCATGCGATCGGCGGTATCGATGTTGTCCTTCACGAGCACGGGGATCCCATGGAGCGCCCCCCGGACGCGGCCCGAACGGCGTTCGGCGTCGAGGGTGTCGGCGATCTCGAGCGCCTCGGGGTTCGTCTCCAGCACCGAGCGGAGCGCCGCGTCGGCCGTCTCGATCCGTTGGAGGTAGGCCTCGGTCAGTCGGCGGGAGGTGAGCGAGCCCGACACCATCGAGGCCCGGAGCTCCTCGACCGACGCCTCCTCGAACACGAACGTTGCCTCGCCGGCCACGGCTGGACCCTATCCCACGTCGTCGAGGGCAGGGAACCGCAACGAACGCGCAGGTTTCCGAGAACGCCCGGGACGTTTGCCGGAAGTACCGGCGGGCGGCCGTCCTTACGCTCGGACCGTGGGCAGGTTCCTGGTCCGGCGGCTGCTCTTCACGGTGTTCGTGCTCTTCGTGGTGTCGCTGATGACGTTCGTCATCTTCGTCAAGCTCCCGGCGTCCGATCCCGCTCGGCGCGCGACCGGCAGGGCGACCACGGAGGCGAACATCGAGGCCGCTCGCGAGGCGTTCGGGCTGAACCGGCCTCTCTACGTGCAGTACGCGCGGTTCGCGCAGGGCCTCGTACCGTGGCCGGGGCTGTTCCTGAACGAGGATGTCTACTACTCATACGCCAACTTCGTCCCGGTGAAGGAGGAGATCTTCGCCCGCCTCCCGGTCTCGGCGACGCTCGCCCTGGGAGCCGCGATCACGTGGCTCGTGATCGGCATCCCGGTGGGCATCGTCTCGGCGGTGCGGCGGGGGACCGCGACCGACCGGGCGGCGATGGTGTTCGCGCTCCTCGGGGTCTCGATGCCCGTGTTCTGGCTCGGGTACGTACTGCTGTACGTCTTCTGGTTCCGGCTCGGGTGGGCGCCGCCCTCCGGCATCCCGATCGGGACGAGCGTCTGGCAGGCGATGCTTCAAGGGAGATTCATCCTTCCCTGGATCGTGGTCTCGCTCACGTTCGCCGCGTTCTACGCGCGCATGGTGCGGGGCAACCTCATCGAGACGATGGGCGAGGACTACATCCGCACGGCACGGGCCAAGGGGCTGTCCGAGCAGCGGGTGATCTACCGGCACGGACTCCGCGCGGCGCTCACACCGGTCGTCACGATGTTCGGGCTCGACTTGGCCGGCGTCCTGGCCGGGTCGTTCATCACCGAGACGATCTTCAACCTGCCGGGGATCGGGCAGTACGCCGTGACATCGATCTTCCGCAACGACTTCCCGTCGGTGATGGGGGTGACGATCTTCGGCGCGTTCTTCATTGCGATCGCCAACCTGTGCGTCGACATCGCGTACGCGTACGTCGACCCCCGCGTGCGGTTCGCTTAGGGCTTGGCCAATCAGCCCCTGCGCGCGACGCCTCGCCCGGATCCCCCGAGCAGCCCGACGTCGATCACGATGCCGAGCACGATGAGCACGATGCCCGTCGCCTCGACCCCGCCGGTCACGGTCGTGAACTCGTTCTGGGCGATCGCGTAGGCGATCGTGGTGGTCGGGAGGAAGAAGAACCCGAGCAACCCCCACCAGCCGCTCGAGAAGGCGGCGTTCAGGTAGTTCGTGAACAGCCACAGCAAGACCAGGATGAACCGGGGCGTGATGAGGGCGACGATCGCGAAGAGACAACCCACGGGCGAATCGTAGCCGAGTTGCCTAGGGGACCGTTCGGGCGATCGCGGCGGCGGTGTCGGCGACGAGCGTCGCGCGAGGCTGGACCCGGCGGTTCCACAGCACGAGCGCCGGCTCGTCACGCTCGTCCGAGGTGATCGAGATCGTCCCCGCATCCAGCAGCAGGTTCGTTGCATACCGGATCGGCAGGTCCAGGAAGCGGACGGCGAGCGACCGGAAGCAGTGGCCGTGTCCGAACAGGAGGCTGTTGCCCCCGAGCTCGCGCAGCTCCTCGATCACGGCGTCGACACGCTCGGCGATCTGCCCGGGCGTCTCGCCCCCCGGGCAGCCGTCACGGAAGAGCCGCCAGCCGGGGTGGATCGCACAGATCTGCTCCGTGGTGAGACCCTCGAACTCGCCGTGGTCGTACTCGGCCAGCCCCTCGTGCACGCGGATCCGCTCGCCGAACCCCGCGAGCCGCGCGGTCTCCCGCGCGCGGAGCAACGGGCTCGAGAACACGTGGTCGAACCGACGGCCGGCGAGGAGCCTGCCGATCGTCGAGGCCTGCAGACGTCCCTCGGGCGTGAGCGAGATGTCCGTGCTTCCCGTGTGCCGCCCCGAGATCGACCATTCGGTCTCGCCGTGCCGAACCAGCCAGATCGCCATCGAGGCCGAAGCCTAGGCCGGAGCGGGTAGGAGGAGGAGGCTTGCCCGAATCGAACGTATGTTCTATCGTGCCCGGATGGCCCCCGAGCCCCTGTTCGAGATCGCGAGACGCCGGTTCGACACGCCCGAGTTCCGGGGGATGGAGTTCATCGAGGCGGAGTGCAAGACGATCATCAACCACGTCCCCGGCAACTACCTGCCGTTCAACTGGTCGATCAACCCGTATAGAGGTTGTTCGCATGCCTGCCGCTACTGCTTCGCTCGGCCGACGCACACCTTCCTCGACATGAACGCGGGCTCGGACTTCGAGAAGAAGATCGTCGTCAAGGTCAACGCGCCAGAGGTGCTCCGGCGCCAGCTCGCGGCCAAGCGGTGGAAGGGCGAGGGCATCGCGATGGGCACCAACACCGACCCTTACCAGCGTGCCGAGGGCCGTTACCGGCTGATGCCGGGGATCATCCGGGCGCTCACCGACTACCGGAACCCGTTCTCGATCCTGACCAAGGGCACGCTGATCCTGCGGGACCTCGAACCGCTGGCGGAGGCCGCCCGTATCACCGCTGTCTCCACGGCGTTCTCGATCGGGACGCTCGACGAGGCCGCCTGGCGCGCGAGCGAGCCCGGTACCCCGCATCCGCACAAGCGGATCGAGGCCGTTCGGGCGCTGAACGAAGCCGGCATCCCCTGCGGCGTCCTGATGGCCCCGATCCTGCCCGGAATCACCGACGATCCGCGCCAGCTCCGCGAGGTGGTCGCGGCCGCGATCGATGCGGGTGCCACACACGTCTCGCCGATCCTGCTGCATCTTCGCCCCGGCGTGCGCGAGGAGTTCCTGCCGTGGCTCGCCGAGACCCATCCCGACCTCGTCGAACGCTACGAGGGGCTCTACCGCAAGCCCTACGCTCCGGCCGCCGAACGAGACGCGCTCGGCCGGCGCGTCTCGGGCCTGATCCGATCCCTAGGTGGCGTCCGGCCGGCGCCGGCCCCGCCCTCGCGCTTCTCGGGAAGGTCCCGCGGCGATCGTGGCGCGGCGCAGGGGGAGCAGCTCACGCTCGTGTAGCGCTCGGCATCGGCTACCCTGGCGCTCCGATGCGTGGACTGGACCGGATCCTCGAGCTGCAGGACCTCGACACGGCGATCGACCGCCTGGAACACCGCCGCGAACAGCTCGAGGCAGGCGAGGAGCTCTCGTCGCTCCGCAAGGAGATGGAGGAGGCCGACGCCCGCCTCGGCGAGCTCCGGTTGGCGTCGGACTCGATCTCGAGCAAGTCGAGCCGCCTCGAGCACGAGATCGCCTCGATGAGCGACAAGCTCCACGCGGAGGAGAAGCGCATGTACGACGGCTCGATCGCCAACGCGAAGGAGCTCGAGGCGCTGCAGCACGAGATCCAAAGCGTGAAGGAGCGTCGCTCGCGCGCCGAGGACGACCTGCTCGAGCAGATGGTGCGCAGGGAGGACGTCGAGGCCCGCGCCGCGCAGGCGCAGACGGAGGCCGAGGCCGCCCGAGCGCGGGTCGAGGAGGTCGGCGGCGACGCGGTCCGCGAGCTCGACCATATCTCCGCCGACCTCGCCACCAGGCGATCCGAACGCGGGTCGCTCGTCCCGGCCTTCGACGAGGAGCTGCTCGAGCTCTACGACGATCTTCGCGAGCAGAAGCACGGCGTCGGCGCCGCCGCGATCGTTGACGGGGTGTGCCAGGCCTGCCACGAGAAGCTCTCGGCCGTCGAGCTCGACCGCCTCAGGCGCACCGAAGGCGTGAAGAGGTGTGAGTACTGCCGCCGGATCGTCGTCCTCGTCTGATCCTGCACTGCGACGGCGCCGCCCGCGGCAACCCCGGGCCGGCCGGGATCGGTGTGGAAATCACCGACGAGGACGGCGAGGTCGTCGCCGAGATCGCCGAGGGGATCGGGGTCGCGACCAACAACGTCGCCGAGTACACCGCCGCGATCCGCGGCCTCGAGCGTGCCCGCGAGCTCGCAGCGACCCACGTGCTCCTACGCTCCGACAGCCGGCTGCTCATCGAACAGCTCGCCGGTCGATGGCGGGTGAAGAACCCGGCCCTCCAGCGGCTCCACCAGGAGGCTCGCTCACTGGTCAAGGAGTTCGAGGAGGTTCGTTTCGAGCACGTCCGGCGCGAACGCAACGTGGAGGCGGACGCGCTCGCGAACCGGGGCGTCGACGACTGGCTCGCCGGTGAGGGCGCTACGTGGGAGCGGTCTCCGCCGTCTCCGCGTCTGTGGGAGCCGGAGGAGGAACCGCGGTGACGAGGTCCTGCAGAGGGAACTCGAACCGAAGCGCCCCTGGTCCCCTTCCGTAGACGAGGGAGAGCACGCGCCCGTCCGCGGAGCTTTGCGCCTGGAAGACCATGAGCCCCTCGGCGGTTTCGCCCGCCGGTACGACGGCGAGCGACGCCGTGAGGACCCCTTCGACGCGTTCGAAGCCGTCGCCGCGGTCGACGAACAGGGCGGCCCCGTCGGGATCGAGCGAGACGTCATGGGAAGTGGCGTTCTCGATCACCACGTTGAACTGCCATTTGGGCGCGAACATGAAGAGCGAATCGAGATGCACTGTCACGCCGCCCTCCGTTCGTGCCTGGTGCCGGAAGGGCTCGATGCTGTCGGACATCGGGACGCCGTTGCGCAGCAAGTCCCCGACGCGGTAGGTGCCGGCGGCCGTTCGGATCAGCGTGACGGGGCCGTCCAGGACCCGGACGAGAGCGATCGGGTCGTCGTCGGGCGGATCGAACCGGAACAGGACCGATGCGGACAATCCGACCGAGGCAAGGGGGATGCGCCGGGCCATCACGGCCCCGATGAACTCGACGTCGCGCACGTCCGCCGTGGACTCGATCGTCCCGTCGAACTCGCGATGCTGAACGTCGAGCCACCGAACCCACGACCGGAGATCGGGGCCGACGACGAGCTGCCTCAACCTCCCGATCCCTTGATCGGGCGATTCCCGATACGCCTCGACGAACTCGACGACCGCCTGCCGCGCGGCCGAGGCCTCGAGGGCAGGACCCGGGGCGAGTTGCGCGGGCGCGATCGGCGCAGCGGGTCCGACCGGTTCCTTCGCGCACGCGGCGAGCGCGAGTACCAACCCGAGGACCGGCGCGATCACGAGCGCCGCGCGAGCACGCATCGTGCGGATGATACGGCCGGTGTGGTTCTCTAGACTGGGTGCGGAGGAGCCGGCCGGGCGGCCGCGGGCGGCAACGCTCGAGGAACGTCCGGACTCCGCAGGGCAGGGTGCTGGGTAACACCCAGGCGGGGCGACCCGTGGAAAGCGCCACAGAGAACAGACCGCCGCGCGAGCGGTAAGGGTGAAACGGTGAGGTAAGAGCTCACCAGCGGGCCGGGTGACCGGCTCGGCTCGGCAAGCCCCACCCGGAGCTAGGCCAAGCAGGGAGCGTTCGAGGACGGCCCGTCCGAGCTCCCGGGTAGGCCGCACGAGGGCTTCGGCCCCGGGGCGCTCGCGAGAGCGCTCAGACAGATGGTCGCCACCGGCCCTCGGGCCGGGACAGGATCCGGCGTACAGGCCGGCTCCTCCTCACCTCAGACCGACGAGGTCGCCCGCTGGAACTGCTTGCCGGCGTGGTATGAGCTCCGCACCAGTGGACCGGCCTCGACGTGCGCGATCCCGAAGGATTCCCCGAGCTCCTTCCACCCGGCGAACTCGTCCGGGTGGACCCACCGGTCGACGGGCAGGTGGTGTTCGGTCGGCCGGAGGTACTGGCCGATCGTCACGATCCGCGCGCCGGCCCCGGCGAGGTCGCGCAGCGCTTGCGGGATCTCCTCGGCCCGCTCGCCCATGCCCAGGATCAGGTTCGACTTCGTGACCTGGCCCTCGCGCAGCCGCTGCGCGGTGCGCAACACCTCGAGCGTGCGGTCGTAGCCGAACGCCGGCCGGATCCGGCCGTGCAGCCGGCGAACGGTCTCGAGGTTGTGCGCGAACACGTCCGGCCCGGCCTCGATCACGGTCGCGATGTCGCGCTCGCCGCCCTTGAAGTCGGTCGGCAGCACCTCCACCCCGCACCCTGGAACGGCAGAGCGGATCGCCCGGATCGTGGACGCCCAGATCCGCGCGCCCCCGTCGGGGAGGTCGTCTCGGGCCACGCCGGTCACCACGACGAAACGGAGCCCCATCTCGCGGACGGCGTCGGCGATCTTTGCCGGTTCGTCCTCGTCCACCGCGTCGGGCTTGGCGGTCCTCACGTCGCAGAAGCCGCAACGCCGCGTGCACGTGTCCCCGAGGATCAGGAACGTCGCCTCCCGCTCCTCCCAGCACTCGGAGATGTTCGGGCACATCGCCTCCTCGCACACGGTGTGGAGCGAACGCGTGCGCATGATGGATTCGAGCTCACGGTAGTTCGGCCCGCGCTGCAGCCGAACCTTGAGCCACGGCGGTTTGCGTTCGGTGGACGCGGGCGGCCCGTCCGTCGAGACGATCGGCAGGTAGAGGCGTCGCTGGAGCGGGTTGTGTTCCCGAACAGGCATCGCCACCAGTCTAGCCCGCGACCTCGCTTGCGATGCC
>DAIOFZ010000030.1:0-20736 GCA_036745475.1 Actinomycetota bacterium
TTACCGCGATGGCGAACGCGCTCAGGGTCGGCGACCATCTGCTCGAGCGGCTCTAGCGCCCATCCGACTCTAGAGAGAGCCATCGTTCGGTGGCCCCGTCACGCTCGTTTTGAGCCCCCCTACCTCTAGTGGAGCTCGATCCCCCACGCCCCCGACCACGAGGCGCCCGGTTCGAGCCGGATCACGTCGACCCCGGACGCGAACGCGTTCGGCGGGCACGTCATCGGTTCGATCGCCAGGGCCTGCCGGCGCCGGGAACCAGGCTCGAGGGTGTCCCCCGTGAAGGCCTGGAGGTAGCCGAACGCCTCGTCCGCCCAGACCTCGACGCCGCGTTCGCCGTCGGCCGACTCGAGCCGGGCGCGCGACCGGCCGTCGGACCCGCGAGCGAGGCCCGTGAAGCATGCGTCGAGCCGCGTGGCGCCGACTGGACGACCGACGGTGAAGTCGAACTCGGTCCCGGCGACGTCCTCCTTGCCGACCGGAAGGGCTCGGTCGTCGGTGGTCAGCCGGCCCGTGGCCGGGATCGTGAGTCGCACGTCGTCGACCGGCACCCCCATCGTCAGGTAGGGGTGGAACCCGATCCCGAACGGAGCCGGCTCGGCGGAGGCGTTCGTCGCTCGTGCAACGACCTTAAGCCCGTCCCCTTCGAGCCGGTACTCGAGGCCCAGCTCGAGCCGCCATGGGTATGCGGGCTGTGGGTGCAGAACGCACCCCAGCGCGACCGCGTCGTTGGTCTTGGAAGCGAGCAGCCAGGGGAGCCAACGAACGAGCCCGTGGATCGCGTTCCCTCGCTCGGGCTCGTCGATCGCGGCCGTCCCCGGGCGGCCGTCGAAGGCGTATCGCCCCCCGTCGAGACGGTTCGGCCACGGGGCCAACACCTGCCCCCGACCGGCCGACGAGGGCTCGTCGACGGAGAAGCCGTCCAGGACGTCGAGTTCGCCCGCCGAGTACGCCCGCAGCGTCGCGCCGACCTCGGTCACGACCGCGACCTGATCGGCATGGCGGATCTCGTGCTGTATGCCCGAGGGCGGGTACGGCTGCACGGCCTTCTCGCTCTCGCTCAACACCATCAGTAGCTACTGGGTGTGAGCGTGACCTTCCCGCTGAACAGGTATTGCACGCCAGCCGTGTACAGGAGCACGAACGGGATCCCGATGATCGCGACGACCAGCATCACCGTGAGCGTGTAGTGCTCGGCGGACGCGTTCGAGACCGTCATGCTGAAGGCCGGGTTCGTCGACGACTTCAGCATGTTCGGGTACAGCCCGGCCGAGATGGTCGCCAGCGAGAACGCGATGACCGCCGAGCTGCTGAAGAACGCGGCGAAATCCCGGCCCCGGCGCACCATGACGATCATCAGCGCGTAGGCGACCAGGGCGCCCAGTGGGAACACGATCGTCCACACGTCGTCCGTGAACTTGTCCGTCAGGCCGAAGTCTCCCACCGCGATCCAGACGGCCGAGATCGCCGCCGTGATGGTGAACAGGCCGATGAACCGGGGAATCCATCGTCGTACGCGCGCCTGCAGATCGCCCTCCGTCTTCACGACCAGGTAGTGGGCGCCGTGCATGAGGAGCATCGCGACCGTCGTCACCCCCAGGAAGACGACGAACGGATGCAGGAGATCGAGGAGGCTGTCGATCTGGACCTCCCCGTTCTTGTCGAGCGGCACCCCGGTGACCACGTTCCCGAACGCCACACCGAGCAGCAGGGCCAGGCCGAACGACGACGCGGAGAAGACCGAGTCCCACAGCCCCCGCCAGCGGGAGCTCTCGCGCTTGCCGCGGAACTCGATCGCGACCGTCCGCAGGATCAGGGCGATCAGCACGAACATCAGCGCCCAGTAGAACCCGGAGAACATCGAGGCGTAGACGACCGGGAACGCCGCGAACAGCACGCCACCTCCGACGACGAGCCACACCTCGTTGCCGTCCCAGATCGGCCCGATGCTGTTCAGCACGATCCGTCGTTCGCGGTCCTCCTTGGCGGCGAACGGATGGAGCATCCCGACGCCGAGGTCGAACCCGTCCAGGACGATGTAGGCGGCGATGACCGCGACGAACAGCATGAACCAGAAGTCAGCCAGGGACATGGTCCTCCTCCAGCTCCAGCTCCCCCGATGCCCGACCCTGGCTCCGTGACCGGAACACCTCGCGGAAGGTGTTGGGCAGATCCGATTCGTGAGGCTCCTCGGGTGCCTCCGGGCCGTGCTTGATCTTGCGGTCCAGCAGGAACAGGAACAGCACGAGGAGCAACGCGTACAGCAGCGCGAACGTGATCAACGACAGGAGGACCTGCCCCGTCGTGAGGGTCGGCGAGACCCCGGCGTCGGTGCGCAGGACCTTCCACACGAGCCAGGGCTGGCGCCCGACCTCGGCGGTCCACCATCCGGCGATCGTCGCCACCTCGGCCAGGAACACCGTCGAGATGCAGACCCACAACAGCGAACGCGGCATGCGTTCCTTCTTGCGGCGCCACCACACGAACCACGCCACGACCCCGATCAGCGGGAGCAGGAACCCGAGGTCGATCATCAGGTGGTACGCCTGGAACGCGAGGTTGACGGGCGCCCAGTCGTCCTTCGGGAACTTCTCGATGCCGGGGACGGTCGCGTCGAAGCTCCCGTACGAGAGGAGGCTCAGCAGGCACGGGACGCCGATGGCGTAGGTCTTCTCGGAGCTCTCGTCCACCCAGCCCACGAGGTAGAGCGGCGCGCAAGACTCCGCTGTCCAGTTGCCCTCGATCGAAGCCAGCTTCTCCGGCTGGTTCTTCGTCACCGAGATCGCCATCTGTGCGCCGAAGACGACCACCTGGAGGATCGCGAGGACCGTGAAGACCTTGATCGCGGTCGAGAAGTTCCTCTTGGCGAACTCCTGGTGACGGTTCTTCAGGAGGTACCAGGCGCTGACGGAGAGCACGAGTGCCGACCCGATGATCCAGGACGCGACCCATGTGTGGAGTAATCGCGGCAGGAACGACGGCGTGTTCACCACCGCTCCGAAGTTCGTCATGAACGCCTGGTTGCCCCACTCCGTCATGTGGGTCGTGAACCCCTGCGGGGTCTGCATCCACGAGTTGGCCATCAGGATCCACAGGGCGCTGAAGTGCGCCCCGAACACGACTAGGAAGGTTGCGAGGAGCCACATCCTGGGGCCGAGCCGGTCGCCGCCGAACAACATCAGGCCGAGGAACCCACCCTCCAAGGCGAACGCGAACACACCCTCGGCCGCCAGCAGGCTCCCGAACACGTTGCCGACGAACCGGGAGTACTGCGACCAGTTCATCCCGAACGCGAACTCCTGGACGAGCCCGGTCGCGATGCCCATCGCGAACACCAGCCCGTAGACCTTCACCCAGAAGACAGAGGCCTGCCGCCAAACGGGGTCCCCGGTGCGGACGTGCTTCCAGGCCATCCAGACCAAGAGGATCCCGAGCCCCATCGAGATGGGCGGGAAGATGAAGTGGAAGCTCGCGGTGAGGGCGAACTGGAGCCGGGAGAGGAACTCCGGGTTCACGTGGCTGCCTCTCCCCCTCGTCTCGCGACCGCGTGTGCCTGCCGGGCCATCTCACCGCCCGATGCGCTGCGGAACATCACGCCGATGGGATGATTCCGGGCATCCCGGCGGGCGCTACTGTGCGGCCTTCGCGGGTCCGACGGGAGGAGTCATGGCTCAGAAGGACACCCACGTGACCGCCCGGATCGAGAGCTGGCTCGATGGCGAAGTCATCCAGCCGATGGACGACTTCAAAGACCCCACGCAGGAATGGCGTCGACTGTTCTCGGAGCTTTTCGGCACGTTCTTCCTCGTGCTCGTCGCCGCCGGAGGGGGGATGATGGGTCAAGCCTTCCCCGACACCATCAGTCGCACGGCCGCGGTCGTCGCGCCGGGTCTGATGGTGATGGCGATCATCCTGTTCATGGGCAAGGTTTCCGGCGCCCACCTCAACCCGGCGGTCAGCATCGCCTTCGCCCTTCGTCGTGACTTCCCATGGCCAAGGGTCCCCGGGTACATCGTCGTGCAGCTCGCCGGGGCCGCGCTGGCCGCCTGGTTCCTCCAGTCCGTGATCCACGTGTCGGCCACGTTTGGCTCCAACTACCCCGCGGCAGGTTATTCCTCGTTCGACGCGTTCCTGATGGAGTCGGTGCTCACACTCGGTTTGGTGAGCGTGATCCTGGGGACAGCGTCCGGCGCGCAGAACATCGGGGTGTTCGGCGGCATCGGCGTCGGCGCCTACATCGCTCTCGCGGGCCTGTGGGGGAGCCCGATCTCCGGTACCTCCATGAACCCCGCTCGAACCTTCGGCCCAGACCTCGTCGGCGCGAACTTCATGGATTACTGGGTCTATGTGGCAGGACCACTATTCGGCGCGCTGCTGGCCGTTGGGGCGGCGTTCGTCCTTCGTGGCCGTGGGGGTGGCCAAGCCGGATCCGGCGCCGCTCAAGGAGCCCTGCACACGGAGGTCAAGAGCCCCGAAAAGGGCTGAGCCCGTCGTGGCCGCGAGATGCCAGAGTTGAACCGCCGAGGGGGATCGATGACGCGACAGCCGACGAGCGATCGCACGAACCGCCCATCAAAGGGATCCGACGTAGACCGGGGCGATCGCGCTCGAGCCGCGTCCCCCCTCACCCACCTGACCCCGCCGGAGCGCAAGGCCCGTGGGAAGGCCGCTCGGGAAAGGGCTCCTCGTTCGAGCCACGCCGGCTGGGATCCGCCCTCGGACCGCCGGGAGCCGGTGGACCTGCTCGAGGAGCAGGCGACGTCGCGGGTCCCCGAGCTCGTGCCGGTCAGGTACGGCAGGATGCTCGCCTCGCCGTTCGCCTTCTACCGGGGTGCGGCCTACCTCATGGCCGCGGACCTCGCCTCCACACCGCGTTCGGGAATCCACGTCCAGGCGTGCGGCGACGCGCACGTGTCGAACTTCGGCCTGTTCGGGTCCCCCGAGCGGGAGCTGCTGTTCGACATCAACGATTTCGACGAGACCCTGCCCGGGCCGTGGGAGTGGGATGTGAAGCGCCTCGCGGCGAGCCTCGCCGTCGCCGGGCGGAACAACGGGTTCTCCGATGCCGAGCGCGGCCAGATGCTCACGGCGTCGGTCGGCGAGTACCGGACGGCGATGCGAGGGTTCGCCTCGATGCGCAACCTCGACGTCTGGTACTCGCGCATGCAGATCCAGGAGGGGCTCCCGCAGCTCCGGTCGATGCTAAACAAGAAGGGCCTGAAGCAGGCCGAGCGCCTCGTCGATAAGGCTCGAACGAAGGACAGCATCCAGGCGTTCGACAAGCTCACCCACGACGTGGACGGGGAGCCGCGGATCGTGAGCGACCCGCCACTCATCGTGCCCATCGAGGAGCTCCTGACGGCCGACCAAGCCGCGACCTTCCTGGAGACGATCCACGAGCTTCTGCGAAACTACCGTCGGAGCCTCCTCGGGGATCGCCGGCACCTCCTGGAGGACTTCCGCTTCGTCCACATGGCGCACAAGGTGGTCGGCGTGGGCAGCGTCGGCACCCGTGCATGGATCATCCTCATGCTCGGTCGCGACGACGCCGATCCCCTGTTCCTGCAGGCAAAGGAGGCCCAGGACTCGGTACTCGCTCCTTTCGTCGGCAAGAGCCGATTCGCGAATCAGGGTCAGCGGGTGGTGGAGGGGCAGCGGCTGATGCAGGCCGCGAGCGACATCTTCCTCGGATGGGAACGGGCCGAGGGCCTGTCCGGTGAAAAACGCGACTTCTACATCCGGCAGCTGCGCGACTGGAAGGGCTCGTGGCCACCGGAGGCCATGGACGCGCGCGTGATGACCGTGTACGGGAGGATGTGCGCTCGGACGCTGGCTCGCGCCCACGCTCGATCGGGCGACCGGATCGCGATCGCCGCCTACCTCGGTGCTTCGGACGTGTTCGATCGTTCGATCGCGGGGTTCGCCGAGGCCTACGCCGATCAGAACGAGCGGGACTATCAGGCGCTCAAAGACGCGGCCGCGAGCGGGCGGGTCGTCGCGAAGATGGGAGTCTGAGCAGGGGATCAGGTTGGCGCCGGTCGGGGATCGATCCCCCACGCATCACGATGCGACGCCCGATGGGTCGGACGATGTGTCCCGACGTTGGTACTCGGCCAAGAGCCGCCGCTCGTCCTCCTTCCTCGGGAACGCGAGGAAGACGAGCACCGCGCCGAGCCCGACGGCGACGATGCCCGCGATGTACGCCCACTGGTCGCCCGACAGGAACGACGCCTTCGCCGCCGCGGTGATCTGGCCCGCGTACTTCGGGTACTGCTGGGCGACGGCCTCGGCACCCGCGAACGACTTGGTGAGCTGCGCCTCGACGCTGTCGGACACCTTCTGGGCGTTCGGCGACGCGGCGATCGCCGCGGTGAAGGAGGCCGCGTAGCCCGCCGCCAGCAACGCGCCGAAGATCGACTGCATGATGGCGCCGCCGAGATCGCGCTGGAGATCGGCCGTCCCCGACGCCATGCCGGCGCGCTGGACCGGGACCGAGCCGGTGAGCGAGTGCGAGGCCGGGGTCCCCGCGAAACCGACGCCCATGCCGATGAGCGCGTACCCGAGCCCGACCTCCCAATACGGGCTCCCCTGGTCCCACAGCAGGAGCATCGTGAGGAACCCGAGCAGGCAGAATGCGTACCCCGTCAGGAGGGTGAAGCGCGCCCCTCTCGCTTCGACGAGCTTGGCCGAGCGCGGAGCGACGATCACCATCAGGAACGCGGCCGGCAAGATGGCGACGCCCGCGTCGAAGGTCGAGTAGTCGAGCACGTTCTGCAGGAACTGCTGACCGACGAACATCGCCCCCATCAGGGAACCGAACACGATGATCCCCGCGCACGCGGCGACCCAGAACACGCGCCGGCCGGCGATATGGAGGTCGTACAGGGGGTTGGCGGCTCGCCGCTGCCGGATCACGAACGCGATCCCGGAGGCAAGGGCGACGATCGCGAGGCCGGCGACGAGGGTTCCCTCGTTCGGCACGGCCGCGAAGTTGATCCCGAGGATCAACGCGCCGACGAGCAGCGCCGACAGGACGCCGCCGAGGTTGTCGACGGGATCGGTCCCCTCGTTCACGTGAGCGGGGACGAGACGCAGGGCGAGGATCAGCGCCACGACCGCGAGCGGCAACGTGATCAGGAAGACCGACCCCCACCAGAAGTGCTCGAGCAGCAGGCCCGAGAACATCGGCCCGAGCGCCGCGACGGCACCCCCGATCCCCGACCACAGCGCGATCGACGTCGTCCGCTGAGGGCCGGACCACAGCGCGGTGATCAGCGCCAGGGTGGTCGGGAACGCCATCCCCGCGGACAACCCGCCGCCGAGCCGGGCGACGAACAACACGGAGTCGCTCGGGGCGTACGCGGCGAGCAGCGCGAAGGGGATCGCCAACGCCGTCCCGAGGATGAGCATGAGCTTGCGTCCGTACCGGTCCCCGAGCGCGCCGAGCCAGAGCACGGAGGCCGCGAGCCCGAGCGAGTAGCCCACGGCGATCAGGTTCAACGTCGTCTGGGACGAGTCGAACGCCGCCCCGATCGATGGCAAGGCGACGTTGGCGACCGCGAGGTTCAGGTTGGCGACCGCCGCGACCAGGATCAGGGTGGCGAGCACGAGTCCTGCACGCGCGGGAGCCCCCGCCGCCGCCACGGGCGAGCCGGTTCCCGAGCCCCGTTCCCTCATCCGATCCGATCCTCCACCTCGGTCCGTCTCGCATCCTCACGTATCCGAACCCGGGCCGCATCGTTCGGAACGGGTGAAGCCACCGGGCGGTTCGTGAGATAGTGCTGCAGTCCGACAGCGGGTGCCGACCGTCGGAGCGACGCGGAAAGGGGAACCACATGTCGATAGGTCCCGTGGAGTACATGATCGTCGCGTTCCCGGGCAACAAGTTCAAGGGCGAGATCGTTCCGGCCCTGCAGGAGTTGGTCGACGCCGGCACGATCCGGATCATCGACCTCGCGTTCGTCATGAAGGACGCCGACGGCGCCGTCGGAACCGCCGAGCTCGCCGACCTGGATTCGGACGTCTTCAAGGCGTTCGACGCGCTGTCGCCCGAGACGATGGGCCTGCTCAACCAGGACGACTTGGCGGCCGCGGGTGAGGAGCTCGACCCGAACTCGTCCGCGGCGCTCCTGGTGTGGGAAGACGTCTGGGCGACGAAGTTGCGTGACGCGATCGTGAACGCGAAGGGTGAGCTCCTCGATCTCGAGCGGGTGCCGTACGAGGTCGTTCAGGCGGCGGTCGACTTCGCCGAGGCCAACCAGTAGTCGGAGAAAGGGGAACCATCATGATGCGCAGAGGTCCAGGTCTGGTTGGAATGGCGGCACGGACGGCGGTGGTCGCCGGCACGGCGACCGCTGTATCGGGACGGGTAGCCCGACGCCAGGCGAACAGATACGCCGATCAGGACGCGCAGTACGTGCAGCAGCAGACGGCCGCCGCGACGCAGGGCGCCTACAGCGCCCCCGCGCCGGCGGAGGAGGACGCCACTACGCAGATCCAGAAGCTCGCGCAGCTCCACGATTCGGGCGCGCTCAGCGACGAGGAGTTCGCGGCCGCGAAGGCGAAGATCCTGGGGATCTGATCACCCTCCCCGCCGGGGCACCCGGGGACTCCGCAAGCCCGCTGGAGCGGGCCTCCTGTGTCGGTTCGGATCGGGGGCGATGGATATCAGGCGGTCACGTCGCGACCGTGCGCCGTCAGCGCCCAGATCACGGCGATGTCGATCGCGATGATCGCGATCGCCGAGACGGGCGCATACGGCAGCCACGCGAACGCGGTGGCCGCGCTGACGATCGCGATGATCACGCCGACCGTCCGACCCCACACGGCCCCGCGGAAGATCGCGAACCCGGCGAAGAACACGATGATCCCACCGATCAGGTGGATCCATCCCCACGTGGAGCTCGAGAACTTGAACACGTAGTTCTCGGTGACCGCGTAGGTATTGGGGTCGACAACCTCGGCGAGCCCCGCGATCGCGTGGAACACGCCCAGCAGGATCAGCATGAGCCCGGCGAACGTGGCCCACCCGGCGGCCCAGTAGCTCGGTTGCCTTTCGGACTGCATGGTTCCCTCCCCCTCCTCGGACATCGACGATACGTCTCGGAACCGACTCGAAGTCTCACGCACCGACCGCCGGAGTCAAGCACTCGCGACCGGCGATCGTCGACGACCGCTTCAGACGTTCGAGTAGGTCCCGCGGATCTGCTTCGTTTTCGCCTCGAACTCCTCCTTCGTCAGGAGCCCCTGGTCACCTCTTTCGTCGCACCCGAGAAGAACTCGAGCGCGGTCTTGGTCTTCGTGTGCTGCTCACCCGAGAGGTCCACCCCCCTGCCGAGCAGGAACGCCCTCGCCTCCGCCGCCACCTGGAACGCCTCGTCGGGCCTCGCCTTGGTGGACAGCTCGACGATCTGCGACCCGTCGGGGTACATCCACAGCTCGCCGACCAGCTTTCGGCCGAACCCCTCCGGCGTGACCTTCACCTTGATGATCGGGATCGGGCCCAGGGTCGTGAGCGTGTCGAGCTCGATCCCGTCCGGTGCGTGCGCCTCGTAGAACGCGCGCTGCTGCTTGGAGAACAGCTTGCGGATCGGGAGGTCACCGTTGGCTGCCTGTCGGATCGACACGTTGTCCGCAACGCCCTTGAACGACGCGGAGCACACGAACCCCCCCGGCATCGCGTCCACCTCGACGTTGAAGGTCTCCATGGCGCGCAGATCCTCCGGCAGGTCGCCTGGGATCACCGGGCGAAGCTTGACAACGGTGTCTCCCTGTTGGTTCTGGCGGCGTCGCGCCCGAACGACCAGCCCCGCCGCGTTCAGGGACAGCTCGGGCGTGTCGAAGAAGAACACCTGGCGCAACTGTGAGTCGAGCACGTCGACGCCGAGCGCCCTCCCGGCTTCGGCCCGGGCGCTCTCGTGGATCGTGAGCTTGAGCTCGACGCTGTCTGCGCCGCGGACCAGCTCCATCATCTGGATCAGGTCCTCGTTCGACAGCGCGGTGGTTTTGGCGACCATCCGTTCCCTCATCCGAGCGGACAAAGAACGTACCGCTAAGCCTGGCCCTACGGGATCGGTCCGTCGTCGTCCGATAGGGATGATTCGCCGGACGTTCATCGTCCTGACGCATCGTGCTCGGGGGTGACCCCGATCGTGCGTCCGACGGCTCTTCAGCGTTGCGCTCACGAGGAACGCGATGACGCCGGACGGGCTACGCTGTGTCGCCTATGGGGGGAGGGGCGGTCCGAGAGGCCGCGCGCAAGCGGGCTCCGGAGCCCGGGGCGGCGATGTCGCCCGCGTTCGTGGTTACCGAGGCCAAGCTCTTCCGACCGCCCGTCCGTCCGGGGATCGTGCGGCGCAACGCTCTCGTCCAACGTCTGCGCAACGCCGAGACGGCTTCCGTGGTGGCGATCACGGCACCCGCCGGGTACGGCAAGACGACCCTGCTCGCGGAGTGGGCCGAGCGCGACCGGCGCCCATTCGCGTGGGTCTCGGTGGACGAGGCCGACGGCGATCCGGTTGTGTTCCTGGGACACGTCGCGGTCGCGCTCGATCGGATCGAACCGCTCGGGCCGCACGTGCTCGAGTCCATCGCGTCGCCGACGGGAGCCAACTCCACCCGGGTGCTCTCGCGCCTGAGTTCGGCGCTCGCCACGCGGACGCGGCCGTTCGTGCTCGTCCTGGACGACGTCGATCGGCTAGGAGACCCGCTGGACGCGGTGTCGTCGATCGCCGACCACGTCCCGAAGGGCTCCGTCCTCGCGCTCGCGGCACGAGCCGTGCCCGACGTGGGTCTGCCTCGGCTACGCGCCGACGGCCGACTGATCGAGGTGGGGATCGATGATCTCGCTCTGCGTCCGCCCCAGGCCTATCGGTTGCTCCACGGTGCGGGCGTCCGCACCACCAAGGACGAGGCCGCCGAGCTCGCCGACGCGACCGAGGGGTGGCCGGTCGGCCTGTATCTGGCGGCGCTGTCCCTGCAGGAGCAGCGGCGATCCACCCTCCCACCGATCCGGTTCACCGGGGACGACCGTTTCGTCGTCGACTACGTCCGCTCCGAGGTGCTCGGGCGGCTGTCCCGCGAACGGCAGCGCTTCCTCACCCGGACCTCGATCCTCGATCGCCTCAACGGGTCGGTCTGCGACGCGGTCATGCAACGGTCCGGCTCCGCTCGCACCCTCGAGTCGATCGAGCGGCAGAACCTCCTGCTGGTCCCGCTCGACCGGCAGCGGGAGTGGTTCCGCTACCACAACCTCTTCCGTGACGTGCTCCGCGCCGAGCTCGCACGGCGCGAGCCCGACGCGATCCCGGACCTGCATCGGCGCGCGGCGGATCGGTTCGAGGAGGCCGGCATGCTCGAGGAAGCCTTCGTGCACGCGCATGCAAGCGGTGACGTGGACCGCGCCGCGGGCCTCCTGCAGCGCGTGGGTCTGGTCGCCTACCGGGTGGGGCGGATCGCCAGCCTCCGCCGATGGCTCGACCTGCTCGGCGAGGACGCGATCGCTCGCAACAACGGCCTCGCCCTCATGGCCGCATGGATCGCGGCGCTGGGCGGCGATCCCGTGGCCGCCGAACGCTGGACGGCCACCGCCGACGACGTCGGGCTCGCCGGGCCGTCCCTCCACGGCACGGCGTCGCTGCGATCGACCGAGGCGATGGTGCACGCCACCATGTCTCTGGGGGGTGTGGACGCGATGGTCCGGGCCGCGGAGGTCGCGGTTCGAGAAGAGACGGGCGTGAGCCCCTACCGGGCTGCGGCGCTCGGCCTTCTCGGACTCGCGACGATGATCCGGGGAGACGATGACCTCGCCGATTCCCTGTTCGCCGATGCATCCGAGGTGGGCATCCGGATCGGGGGGATGCCCGTCGCCTCGCTCGCCCTGGCCGAACGATCGCTGATCGCCACCTCGCGTGGCGAGGGCGCCGCGGCTGAGGACCTTGCCGAACGCGCACGCTTCGTCGTCCGGGAGGCCCACCTCGACGAGCACATCACGACGGGGCCGGTGCATGTGGCCTCGGCTCGTGCGGCCCTTCGCGCGGGCGACCACGACGGGGCACGCGCGGAGCTGGCCGCGGCCCACCGTCTCCGCCCGATCCTCACGTGGGCGTTCCCCACGATCGCGGTCCAGACGAGACTCGAGCTGGCGCGCGTGCACGTGGGCCTGTCCGACGGCCCCGGCGCCCGGACGCTCCTCGCCGAGGTCGACGAGATCCTCGCCCACCGGCCGGATCTCGGCACGCTGACGACGCAGGCGGTGGAGCTCCGAACGCACATCGGGTCGGTGCGCTCGGGATGGTCGCCCGGCCCCACGACCCTGACGGCCGCCGAGCTCCGCCTCCTCACGTTCCTGCCCACCCACCTGTCGTTTCGAGAGATCGGCGCTCGCCTGTTCATCTCGCCGAACACCGTGAAGACCCAGGCGATCTCGATCTACCGCAAGCTGGGGGTCTCCACGCGCTCGGACGCGGTCCAGGCCGCTCGCGACCTCCGCCTGCTCGAAACGTAGGCGCTCGCTCCAAGGCGCAACCCGGTTTCATCCCGTCGGGACGATGCCTCGCCTGCCACCGGACGGTCGAATGGCGAACCGAGGGGACGGCGGCGATGGCCAAGCACGAGGACGCGCTCCGATGCATGGCGCTCGGGGACGAGCGGTTCGTCAAGGATGTGCTGGCGATGCAGCTGAGCAACGTCGACGCCTCGGGCCTGGATCCGAAGACCCATGCGCTCGTGCGCCTCGGGGCCCTGATCGCGCTCGACGCCTCCCAGTCCTCGTTCCAGTGGGACGCCGCGACCGCGCTCGCATCGGGCGCGACCGTCGATGAGATCGTCGGCGTGCTGATCGCCGTGGCGCAGACGGTCGGGCTGGCGAGGGTGGCCTCCGCCGCACCGGCGGTCGCGCTGGCGCTCGGGTACGACATCGACGCGGCGCTGGAAGCCCACGACGAAGGTGGACGGACCCTGGACGCACAACACAGGTAACCGGAACCATCTCGAGGAACGGAGGAGCGACGATGCTGGCGGACTACGACTTCGGCGATTTCCTGTGGACGATGTTCGCGTTCTTCTTCTGGTTCATGTTGATCTGGATGTTCATCATGGTCTTCGCGGACATCTTCCGTCGCAAGGACCTCTCGGGCGGGGCGAAGGCCGGGTGGGTCGTCCTGATCTTCATCCTGCCGCTGTTCGGGATCCTGATCTACCTGATCGCGAGGCCGAGCATCGTCGATGCGCGTGAGATGTCCTCATCCGCGGGTCAGATGCAGGGGGCGACCGGGTACTCGAGCCCCGACCACTTCGCCTGAACGCCTCGCGGCCGCGGGATCAATCCGCCGAGGCGCGTTCGAGCACCGGCAGGATCCGCTCGAGACCCCACTCGAGCTCCTCCTGCGAGATCACGAGCGGTGGGGCGAGCCGGAGGGTGCTCTCCTGCGTGTCCTTCGCCAGGACGCCCTCCCCCAGCAGCCGTTCGGCCGAACGACGAGCCGGCCGCGCGGACTCGACGAGCTGGATCCCGGCCCAGAGGCCGCGTCCGCGGACCTCCTCGACGGTCGGGAGGTCCCCGGCCCGCAGCGCCGAATGCAGGTACGCGCCGAGCCGCGCCGACGCCTCCTGGAACTCGCCGGTCCGGAGCATCGCGACGACTCGTCGGCCGATCGCGCAGGCGACGGGGTTGCCCCCGAACGTGCTGCCGTGCTCCCCCGGCTTGAACACCCCGAGGATCGCCTCGTCGGCGGCGACCGCGGACAGCGGCACGATCCCCCCCGCGAGCGCCTTGCCCAGGATGAAGACGTCCGGGCGGACGCCGTCGTGTTCGCAGGCGAACGTCGTCCCCGTCCGCCCGAGCCCGGTCTGGATCTCGTCCGCGAGGAGCAGCACGTTCCCCTCGGTGCAGAGCTCTCGCGCGCGGCGGAGGTAGCCCTCGGGCGGAACGACGACGCCGGCCTCGCCCTGGATGGGTTCGACGAGGAACGCCACCGTGTCCTGGTCGATCGCCGCCTCGAGCGCGGCCGCGTCGCCGTACGGCACCACCTCGAACCCGGGGGTGAGCGGCCCGAAGTTCCGGCTCGAGCCCTCGTCGGTCGAGAAGCTGATGATCGTGATCGTCCGTCCGTGGAAGTTGCCGCCGGCGACGATGACCTTGGCACGATCGGGCGCCACGCCCTTGACCTCGTAGCCCCACTTGCGCGCGGTCTTGATCGCGGTCTCGACCGCCTCCGCGCCGGAGTTCATCAGCAGCGCCAGGTCCATGCCGCACAGCTCGGTGAGGTCGCGCAGGAACGGGCCCATCTGATCGTTGTGGAATGCGCGGCTCGTGAGCGTCACCCGGTCGAGCTGCTCCTTGGCCGCCCGTATCAGGTCGGGGTGACGGTGGCCGAAGTTCAGCGCCGAGTACGCGGCCAGCATGTCGAGGTACCGCCTGCCCTCGACGTCGGTGACCCAGCAGCCCTCGGCCTCGGCCACGACGACCGGAAGCGGGTGGTAGTTGTGCGCGGTCGTCCGCTCGACGAGATCGATGTGTTCCTGCGAGGTTCTGGGCTGGGTCGTGCCAACACGCTCCTGCGTGGTCACCCTGGCGCCTCCTCCCGGTCTCCGCGCATCAGTCTACGGACCCCTCGGCGCCGCGTGCGTGGCTCATGCGGTGACGGCGGTCGCGAACGCGTCGAACGCCTCGACCGAGCGGGCCAGATCGTCCTCGGTGTGCGCGATCCCGATCGTCCAGGGGTCACCCGACGGCATGAACACGCCGGCGTTGATCTGGAACAGCCACGCGAGGGTCGCGATGTCCGCATCGGCGTCGACGGCCTCGCGGAAGTTCCTCGGCGCCCCGGCTCGCTGGTGCACGGATCCGCGGCAGCCGACGGCGGAGACGGTCGCCGACAGGCCGTGACGATCGATCACGCCACGGACCCCGTCCGCGTACGACCGACCACGTTCCTCGAGGCGCACGTAGGCGTCCGGGGTCAGGATCTCCGACAGGACCACCCGCGCCGCCGCCATCGACAGGGGATTGCCGTTGAAGGTCCCCTCCCCCTCCATCGTGCCGTCCGCGAGCACCCGCATCGCCTCCTCGGTCCCACCGACCGCCCCGATGGGCACGCCTCCTCCGATCGCCTTGGCGAGCGCGACCACGTCGGGTGTGGCGCCGAACCGCTCGCGCGCTCCGCCCGCCGCGATGGTCGCCCCGGTCTTGACCTCGTCGAACGCGAGCAGGGCGCCGTACCGATGCAGGAGTTGGGCGAGACCCTGGAGGTAACCCGGTTCGGGCTCGAGCACGCCGACGTTCATCGGAACCGGCTCGAGGATCATCCCCGCTACGCGGTCGCCGTCCTCGTCCAGGACGCGCTCCACCGCGCCGAGGTCGTTGAACGGCACCACCCGGAGCGCCCGACCGTAGAGCTCGGCCACGCCTGCCGTGTTCGGGACCGGCACCGGCCGGTCGGCGGGACCCGCCTCGTCCACGTCGATCCAGTACGAGAAGGCGAGCCCGTCCGAGCTGCCGTGGTAGCACCCCTCGACCTTGATCACGAGGTCGCGCCCGGTCGCGGCGCGCATGATCCGGCATGCGTCCATCGTCGCCTCCGAACCCGAGTTCTTGAACCGCCACAGCGGGAGTCCGAAGCGTTCGGCGAGCAGTTCGGCGACCACGACCGTGTCCTCGACCGGCATCGCGAAGTGCGTCCCGAGCGCGACGCGCGTCCGGACCGCCTCGACGACCTTGGGGTGCGCGTGACCGACCACCATGACGCCGTAGCCGGCGTGCAGGTCGACGTACGCGTTGCCGTCGAGGTCCCACATCCGCGAGCCCGCGCCCCGGTCGCCGTAGATCGTGAACGGGTCCAGCGCGTGCCACGAACAGGCCACGCCACCGGCTAGGCTCTGGCTCGCCCGCTTGGCGAACGCGATCGAGCGCGGCAGGCGCTCGGCGACCCGTGCGCGTTCGCGCTCGGTGAGCTCGGCCACGCGGGCCGGGTCGATGTCGGTCACGCCGCCTCCTGCTCGGGAACCCGCAGGATAGGCCGTTCGGCGCGTCGGTGCCGCTAGGTGGTGACGGCCCGCGCGAACGTCTCGAAGTTCTCGACGTAGCGCTGCACGTCCCCGTCGGTATGTGCGACGGAGAGCGTCCAGGTCTCCTGCTTGGACCACGGGGACTTGAACACGCCGCCGTTCTGCTGGAACAGCCACGCGAGGTACGTGATCCGCTCGTCGATGCCGAGTGCGTCCCGGTACTCGCGCACCGGCGTCGGCGAGTAGATCACCGAGCCCTTCGCGCCGAGGCCCGTCACGTAGGCGGGCAGCCGGTGGCGCTCGATCACGGCGGACAGCCGCTCGTGCAGGAGACCGTGGAGGCGGTCCAGGGCGGGGTATGCGTCGCGCGTGAGCACCCGGGTGAGGGTCGCGCGCGTGGCGGCCATCGTGAGCGGGTTGCCGTTGAAGGTCCCCGCCATGTCGTACTCGCCACCCACCACGAGCGCGAACAGCTCCTCGGTCGCGCCGATCGCGCCGCACGGCGTCCCTCCGCCCATCGCCTTGGCCAGGCACACGATGTCGGGCACGACCCCGAACGCCTCGACGGCCCCGCCGTACGCGAGCGCGGCGCCCGTCTTCACCTCGTCGAACGCGAGGTACGCGCCGAACTCGTGGCACAGATCGGCCAGACCCTGCAGGTACCCGGGTTCGGGCAGGACGACCCCGCAGTTCATCATCGCCGGCTCGACGATCATCCCGGCCACCTCCCCCGGGCGCTCCTCGAACGCCTGCCGGGCGGCCGCGAGATCGTTGAACGGCACCACCCGCACGAGGTCGGCGAACGCCTGCGGGATGCCGGGCGCCTGGGGGACGGTCACCGGATGCTCGCGCGGCCCCATCAGCTCCGGATCCGGGATCACGCTGAACATCAGCGAGTCGTGATGCCCGTGGTAGGTCCCCTCGATCTTGATCAGCCGGTCGCGACCGGTCTTGGCGCGCATCAGCCGAGCGGCCTCAAGCGTCGCCTCGGTCCCCGAGTTGCAGAACCGCCACAACGGGAGCGAGAAGCGGTCCGCCAGGTTCTCCCCGATCACGTCCAGGTCTCGGGTCGGCTGCGCGAAGTGCGTCCCACGCGACGCCTGCCGCTGGATCGCCTCGACGATCGCCGGGTGCGCGTGACCGACCACCATCGCCCCGTAGCCGAGGTGGTAGTCGATGTACTCGTTGCCGTCGATGTCCCAGATGCGGCTACCGTCACCCCGATCGATGAAGATCGCGTGTGGCGGCGCGTCCTGCCACGAGGAGGCCACGCCCCCGGCCACGTGGAGCTCGGCGTTCTTCCGGTACTCGATCGAGGCCCGGTGCCGGGGCTCGAGCTCCGCCTCCTGCTCCTGGATGAGGCGGTCGACCCTGTCCAGGTCGATCTCGACAGACTCGCGAACCGCCATGGCCTCGTTCCTCCTGCGCAGCCGCCCGTTTGAATGGCCGTTCAATCATGCCAGAGGGCGGCGGGGTCGGCAAGGACCGAGCGGGGCCGCGGGTACAATCGCGACCGAACGCGGTGGCCGTAGCTCAAGTGGTCAGAGCACCAGGTTGTGGTCCTGGGGGTTGGGGGTTCGAGTCCCCTCGGTCACCCCGAGCCCGAGCCGTCGGAGGTCCTCCAGCAGTGGATCGCCCCAGCCTGAAGGCGCTGCCCACCGAGGCCCAGCACGAGGGGGTCACGATGGCCCTCTACGTGTGTCTCGTGCTGGCTGCGGAGTTCGTCGCGGTGGGCGATCTCGCGGACAGTGAGGGCATCGTGCTCGCCACGATCTGGGCAACGACGATCGGCCTGGCGCTGGCGCACGTGTTCGCGTTCGATCTCGCCGGGCGCTTGTTTTGGGGCGGGCGGCGTCGATCCGAGGCCGCGATCGCGGCCCTGGTCCAGCTCGCCGCGGCGATCGCCGTCGCCGCGGCCGTCTCGATCCCGCTCCTGTTCATGCCGCTCGAGCGGGCTCTGGACGTCGCGGCCTTCGCGACGGCCGCGTTGGTTGGCGTCACGGCCTACGCCGTCGCGCGCGCGGGCGGCGTCCGTCACCATCGAGCGATCGGCCACGGGGCGATCGCTCTGCTCATCGCCTCGATGATCGTTGGCGTCAAGGCGCTGCTGGCAGGGCCATGAGGCGACCGACCGCTTGTTACACTGCGGCGGGCCTCTAGCTCAATCTGGCAGAGCAACGGACTCTTAATCCGCAGGTTCGGGGTTCGAGTCCCCGGGGGCCCACCGTTCCAGTGTCGTCTTCCGGGTGATGCTCGACGTTCCGGCGTCACCTGATCCTTGACGGAGTTCCGGCTGATCCTTGACGGTGGCTTCGCCTGATGCTTGACGGTGGCTCCGGCTGATGCTTGACACCGCCCATCTCGTGGAGGAGGTGGGCCGACTCGTCCGTCGTCGCGGATCTCGAGCGGGCCGAGCACGGCCACACGCAGCGAGCTCCCCACGACCTTCGCCCGAGCCGATGCTACTCAGTCACGCTTGTCCGCGATCCTCGGCCGCTACGCGGCAGCGCCACGGCAGGCCGACGTGCGAACCTTGCGCTGTCGAACCGAGGAGGAACCGATGAAACACGAGGAAGGTAACGGCGACCCGCTCGACGGGCTTCGGATCGCGCTGGCGGCGATGCGAGCACGTGAGGAGCTTGCGGACCCCGCCGTGCGTGTGCACGCGGAGCGCTACCTCGAGAGGGCCGACGAGGAGCTCGCGTACGTGGCGGCGCTCGCCGGTCGAACGGACCTCGTCGGAGGCGACGACGATCGGAAGGACCAGGCGCTCGATCGCGCGGTGCGAGCGGTGCGTCTGGGAGGAGCCAAGCTCGATGCGGCCATCGCCGAGAAGCGCGGTGACCGTCAAGCCGAGGTCGAGGCGACCCGCCGCGCGTTCAGGATCGTCATGCACCTCAACGAGGCCGGGGACGATCACAAGTAGCGCCCCGACGGGGCGCGACGACCAGTCCGGCTGAGCGGAAGGCGGCGGCGTTCACGTGAGCCCGTGCGTGCTGGCTCAGGCAAGAGACTTGACGACACCTACATACAACCGTACGGTTGTACCGGTGCGGCTCACCCTCGACCACGACCGCATCTTCGGCGCGCTGGGGGACGGCACCCGGCGTGACATCCTCCGCCGCGCGATCGACGGGGAAGAGGGCGTGGCCGAGCTCGCCAGTCACTACCCGATGAGCTTCGCGGCGGTACAGAAGCACGTCGCGGTGCTCGAGCGGGCCGGCCTCGTGCACAAGCACCGCATCGGGCGGCGCAAGGTCGTCCGCACCAACCTCGAGGCGCTCCGCACGGCACGGCGGCTGCTCGACCGATACGAGGAGCTATGGCAGAGGCGCGTCGAGCGCATGGACCAGCTCCTCCAGGGATCCCCGAAGGAGGAAGACCGATGACCGTCACCGACGTTCGGAAGGACCCGCAGTCGCGAACGCTGACGCTGGAGGCCGAGTTCGACGCCTCGGCGGAGCGGATCTGGCAGCTCTGGGCCGACCCGCGCCAGCTGGAGCGCTGGTGGGGACCGCCGACCTACCCGGCGACGGTCGATGCGCACGATCTGCGCCCCGGCGGCCGCGTGGAGTACCACATGACCGGCCCGGAAGGCGATCAGCCGCGCGGCTTCTGGGAGGTGGACGAGGTCCAGCCACCCCACCAGCTGGTCTTCCGCGACGGCTTCGCGAACGAGGACGGCACGCCGAACAACGAGCTTCCGATGACGACCGTGCGGGTGAGCATCCAGGAGATCGGCGGCGGGAGGACCCGGATGTCGATCGAGACCGAGTTCCCGACCGTCGAGGCGATGGAACAGCTCGCCGCGATGGGGGTGGAGGAAGGCATGACGCAAGCGATCGGCCAGATCGACACGATCTTGGATCGGGAGGCGGACGCGCGGTGAGGGCAGCCAGACCCGAGCTAGGCGACGACAGCGAAGAGGAAGGGAAGAACGATGTCGAACCTCATGGTGGACTTCATCATCTCGCTCGACGGGTACGCCTCCGCGGACGGCTGGCCCGGCTACTGGGGCATGGAGGGGCCTGAGTATCTCGCGTGGATCACGGAGGAAGCCGAGAACGAGCACATCGCCCTCATGGGCGCGACGACCTACAGGCTGATGTCGGGGTTCGCCGCGGAGTTGCCCAACGATCCCGGCGTCGCCGCATTGACCGCGCTGCCGAAGGTGGTGTTCTCCACCACCTTGGAGGCACCACTCGCGTGGGCCAACAGCGAGCTGGTCGACGAAGACGCCGTCGAGACCGTGAAGGACATGAAGCGGTGCGACTCGCGACCGATGCGGACCGTCGGCAGCCTCAGCTTGTGCCGGTCGCTCCTCGGTGCCGGCGTGGTCGACCGCTTCCGTGTGGTCGTCTTCCCGGTCATCACGGGCGCCACCGGGAAGGAGCGCATCTTCGACGGGTATCCCGACATCGCCCTCGACCTGGTCGAGAGCCGCACGTTCGACGATCGGCTCCAGTTGCTCGAGTACGTCCCCACCGTGCTCGACGGCCCCCCTGGCGTCGGCGACTGGCGGGAACCGACTTAGATCGACGAGCCCGATCCGTCCGAACGACGACCGAATCAGCGAGAAGGGACCCGGGACCATGAAACTGACGACCATCACGATGATCACCCTCGACGGCGTGATGCAGGGACTCGGCGCGCCGGAGGAGGACCGCCGCGGCGGATTCGAGCGCGGCGGGTGGGTCGCGCCGGTGTTCGACGACGAGGCCATGGCGTTTC
>DAIOFZ010000031.1:0-20520 GCA_036745475.1 Actinomycetota bacterium
TTCTCGCCAGCCGCATCGGAGCGCTCGCGGAGGTGGTCGAGCACGGCCGCACAGGCTACCTCGTCCATGCCGGCTCGTCAGAAGGGTGGGCGGCAGCGGCGACACGCTTGACCGACGATCGGCTTTCGATAGAACTCGGAGCGAACGCAGCTCGCGTATGGGGCAACCGGTTCGGTCCCGAGCCGGCGCTCAGATCGCTCGAAGCCGCCTACCAGCGCGCGCGGGAGGGCCGATAGATGCTGACGCTAGCCGTCCGTGTCGTAGCCCAGTCGCATCATGGCGGCTCGAAACGTCCGCACGATCTCGTGTGCGTGTGCGGTCGACAGCTCGTTCCTCCATCCCCCCGCCGCGCCTTCCTGCACGAACCGAACGTCGCGGCGAACACCCGGCACGAACGCCCGGTCGGGTGCCTGCTCCTCCTTCTCGCGCATCCGCTCGAGGGTATTGTTCGCCACCGCGCGCGCTACGGTTGCAGGATCGGACCTTGTGCCCAGCACCCTGAGCACCTCAGTCACCTCCGACTCGGGTGCCGCTCGAAGCGTCTCGAAACGAACGACGCGAAGGTGATTAGCCTTCGCCGCCTCGCCATCGAGCCAGCCGTCAACGTGTGCGTCCCAGCGACCCCATGGGTTCGAGCGACCCCGCAGGAAGTCATCGATGAATCGGTCGAAGGTCGCCGGCGCCAGCCCGCGCCGAAGCAGCCATCGGTGTTCCGACACTGCGACGCTACGTGGATCGCGAACCACGTAGATCACTCGTCGATCGCCGACTGGCACGGTCTCGTGCGTGAAGATCAGCCGCCCTCCGCCGGGCAGCAGGTCGGGCGCCGCGGCGTGGGCTCCGACGTAGATGATGGGCTGGTCATCAGGGCCGAACCGTGCTTCTTCCCCCGTCAGCACCTCCGTCAGCATGAATCGCAACCACGTCGTGCCCGATCGCGGGTAAGAAGCCAGCATTCCGTCCTGTGGTCGGATCCCCCGATGCCGGTACCGTACGATCGGGGCGCGCAGGACTCGGCTCCGGAACCGTGCTCGCCGGAGCTTCGACGCGACCGACACGGGCCAGGCTGGGCCCCCCGAGGTCGTCCGGCCCGGGTGATGCTCGCGGGGCGGCAGGTGCAGCGTCTCTTCGCTCGCGAGCAGCATGAGCGGATGCTAGCAGCCGTTACTGGCGCTACCATCCTTGAGATGCGAGCCGGAACACCGATCCCATTCGTAGTCGGCTGTGGACGATCCGGCACGACGGTGCTGCGTCTGATGCTGAACGCGCATCCGGATCTAGCCGTGCCGCCGGAGTCCCATTTCCTTCGGTATCCCGCGGAGCACCCTCGGGGGGTCACTCCGTCAAAGCTCATCGCGGTCGCGCTTTCATCCGATCGCTTCGCCGACTGGGGAGTGGACGCGGAAACCGTGCGGTCGCACACGGCGTCACGTCCACCTCGCACGCTCGCCGAAGCCGCCGACCTCGTCTTCTCGACCTACGCATGGGCCCATGGCAAGAGGCGTTGGGGAGACAAGACTCCCCCATACGTGACCTGCATGGAAGGCCTGGCAGCGATCCTGCCGGACGCCCGGTTCATCCATCTCATCCGTGATGGACGAGACGTCGCCCTGTCATTCTCTAGCGTCCCATTCGGCCCGCCGAAGGACTCAGTATCTCAGGCGTACTACTGGCTCCGGCACGTGTCGAGCGGGCGGAATGCTGGGGCGGGGCTCGGGTCGCGACGATACCTCGAGGTCCGATATGAGGATCTCATCGACCACCCCGAGGCGAACCTTCGCGCGGTTTGCGACTTCATCGAACTGCCGTTCGCCGACGTCATGCTGCGTTACCAGGACACCGTCTCGGAGGCACTGCCCGCCGAACGCCGGGTCCATCACTTGAACGCGGACAAGCCGATCGTCAGAGGGATCAGGGACTGGCGGAGGTCGATGCCATCGGAGGACGTCGCAGCGTTCGAGGCGGTCGCCGGGGGCCTGCTAGCGTCCTTCGGATACGAGGTCTCGGGGGAACCGCGACCTCGCGGGATCGAGGCTCGACTGGCGTTCGCCAAGGCCCGTATCCGGCTCGCTGAGGTCCGAACCCGTCTCCGCGCCTCTTGGAAGCGCCCACGGTCCTCGCATCGGGCCACCTCCAGCCCCGCGTCATGAGTCGCCCGACCACAGGTCGTCAACCCCGCCGCGCGAGACAGGCCAGGGACGCATCCACCGAGCGGTTGTTCGATGCGAGAGGCATCCGCGCTGCCGCCGATCCTGCTCGAAGCTGGGCCGTCGTCACCCTCTTCGTGGTCGGTGGCTACATGGTGCTCCAACGGTCCTTCGCATACCTCCTGAACGTACCGGGTGTGCCGGTGTACGCCGGTGAGGTGCTCCTGTTGGCGTTCGTGGTGCTCCATCCGGGGGTGTCCGTCCATAGGCTCGCGGCCGCCCTGCTTCGCCCAGGTCCGCTGGGGGCAGTCGCATGGGCTATCTTCTTCCTGTTGGTGTACGGCGTCGTCCTCGCGGTGCGGGGCTACACCGCGTCGTATCCGGGGCTGTACATCCTCCAGGAGCTCGTATTCAACATCTACCCGCTCTACGTCCTCCTCGGCCTGTGGATCGCGGAACGCGACCCACGGCTCCTGGAACGGTTCGTGCTCGGCCTATCGTGGGTGACCGGCATCTACGGCACGCTCTACGTCGGCTTCCTGAACCGCTCCGAACTCGTGATTCCCGGAACCGGCCTCGAGCTGTTTCGCGGGCCGCTCGGTCAGGGAGCGGCGCTACTGGCGCTGCTGGCCTTTCGTCCAAAGGGTGCGCGCATGTGGATGCCGTTCACCCTGAACCTGCTCGTTCTGTTAGGGATCCAGAACCGCGCGGCGTACGCCGGGTTCGTGGCGGGACTGCTCGCGTGGGCGGTGATGTCAAAGCGCATCGGCCGGATGGTCCTGGTTCTGAGCATGATCGCCGTCCTGCTCACGGCCGGCTGGTTGCTCGATTTCCGGATTGAATTCTCCCGGGGAGCGAGCGAGTTCTCGGCCGGCAATGTGATCGCGGCGGTGCTCGCTCCATTCGACGAGGAGACCGCCGCTGGATTCTCGTCCGACGCCCGCAACTTCGCCGGGACCGTCGAGTGGCGGAAGGCATGGTGGGCCGGGATCTGGGACGCCACCAACGACGATGCAGTGCGCACAGCGGTGGGTACGGGGTACGGGTTCGAGCTCACGAGCGATGCACATTTGAGGTCGAGCGACCCGCTGCTCAGGACGCCGCACAACTGGTTCATGTACACGCTCGGCTACGGCGGCTGGTTGGGAGTATCTTTGTTCGTATTCCTCCTGGTCGCGCTCGGATCGCTCCTGTGGCGCGCCGACGGGATCACCGGCGCTCCGTTCGGCGTGCCCTTCCTCGTGCTGTCGACGACCGTGGCGACGTTCTCGAACTTCTACGAGACTCCGTTCGCCGCCATCCCGGTCTGGGTCATCGCGGGGATGACGATCGCCCCGGCGATCCGGGCGGCGGCTACCCCAAAGGGAGGTGGGGTTCGGCGTCGTCCGACGCCGGGCTACTCACGAGCTCGGATCGCATCCGGGCCGAGTCGACCTGAGGGCGACAGGGAGTCATGGGCAACCCCGTGAAGCTGCTCTTCATCCTGGGCACCACGCGCTGTGGATCCACGATCCTCGAAAACGTCCTCGGGAGCGTCCCAGGCTTCTTCGCAGCCGGTGAGGTGCACATGCTCTGGCGTGGCATGGATCGCGGGTATCGGTGTGGGTGCGGCGACGAGGTCGCCTCGTGTCGCGTCTGGACCCAGATCATGACCGCGGCTGGCGCTCCGGCAGATCCACTGGAGGTCGACCGCTTGCAACGTGACGAAGTCAGGATGCTGCACGCCCCTAGGCTCCTGCTGATTCGGTCGTGGCCGAGGACCGGACGCCCTTCGCTCGATCGCTATGTCGACCTGATGCGCAGGCTTTATCCGGAGATCGCTCGCGTCGGTGGCGGGCGGGTGGTGGTCGACTCCTCGAAGACGCCATCGGCCTCGGTGATCTTGAGCCACCTCGAGGAGGTCGAGCTGTACCTCGTTCACCTGGTCCGCGACCCGCGGGGAGTGGCTTACTCGTGGAAGCGGGGTCATCCCGGTGGAGAGGGTACTCGTGGCCCACGCGATTACCGTCCCGGACCCATCCGGACCACGGGGCGCTGGATCGCGACGAACGTGCTCGGCGACGTGGTTCGACACCGCGTGGCGAAGGACCGTCGGATGCTCCTTCGCTACGAGGACTTCGTAGCCAACCCGGAGGATTCGGTGCGTCGGATCATTCGTTTCGTCGGGGAGCCCATCGGCTCGCTTCCCTTCGTGGCGGATCACGTTGTGAAACTGGAGCCGAACCACTCCGTGTCGGGTAACCGAAGCAGGTTCTCTCGTGGCGAGGTCGAGCTGAAGCTGGACGACGAATGGCGTTCGGCGACCAATGCTTCGCGATCGCTCGTGACCGCGATATCGCTACCATGGCTCGGCCGGTACGGCTACGCGATGGAACATGACGATGCGTGACGTCCACGAGTCGGTTTCGGGGTGGAGGGCGCGTGCCTCGTCCGTGCCCAGGAACCGATGGACCCTGGAGCGGTTCGGCTTGACCCCGTCGAAATTGATGCACCGAGTGACCGGTGATCGGAGGTCACCACGTGTGCTCTCCGTGTCTCTACCGAAGGCAGGCACGCACCTTCTCGAGCGTGCGCTCTGCCTCCACCCAAGCCTTTATCGAAAGCTCCTGCCGACGGTGTGGCCGGAGGCATTGGCACGTCGTGGAGAGCTTGCCGGACTGCTCCGGACGTTGTCCCCGGCGCAGATCGCGGTCGCGCACATCCCGTTCCGAGAGGGATATCCAGAGGTGCTCGAGCAGGCGCGGACGACCGCGCTGTTCCTCATCCGGGATCCAAGGGACATCGTGCTCTCACAGGCTCACTACGCCGTGAAGCACCCAGGTCATCCGTTCCACGAAGCCTTCGCGCAAGCACCCGATTTGCGTGGACGGATCGAGGTGGCGATCGATGGCGATACGGCTGTGGGTCTGATGTCGATCGCGCAGCGCCTCGACCTGTACGAGGGGTGGCTGAGTGGGGCCGACCTCGTTGTGCGGTTCGAGGATCTCGTCGGGCCAGGCGGAGGAGGGGAACGAGACCGTCAGCGTGCGATTGTCGCCGATATCTACCGGCATCTGGGCGTCGACGCAGATACCCGGCTGGTGGAACGCGTATGCGCTCGACTCTTCTCGAGCGACAGCCCAACGTTCCGCAGCGGGGCCATCGGCGGGTGGCGACAACAGATGGACGAGGAATTGCTCGCTCGGTTCCGGATGGGGGTCGGGAGCCGCATGATCCGCTACGGCTACCCGGATTGACGCGTACGTCCTCACGCGCGCTGCAAGCAGATCGCACCACCTCAGATTGCATCCGTCGATTTCGTCGCCGTTCATTCGATTGTCCAGGATCACGACGTTGGACACGAACCACCCGTGCTTGTCGCCGGACAGGCGGTCGTCCTGGTGGACCCTTATGCCGACGCTGTTGTTGTCACCGAGCACGTTGTCCTCGATCAGGATGTTCTTCGAGCTGACCGCCATGATGCCGGCGTTGGCCAACCCCGCCTCCTCCCAGCCGTTGCCTTGGACCACGTTGCGCGCGATGTAGGCAGAACCGACGAAGGAGATCCCGTTGAAGTCGGACTCACCCGACTTCTCGTAATGAACGCCCTTGCGGTAGTTGTGGATGATGCGGTTGTCGATCACCGTGTAGTCGCCGCACTGCACGTCGCACCACACGCCATTGCCGAGGTTGTCGTGGATGTAGGAGTCGCGCACAACGATCCCGTTGCCCTGCGCGAACTTCAGGCCGGAAGCGCCCGAGCCTAGGTCCGCTTGCGAGCCGTTGTGGTCGACCTCGACGCCGTCGATCAGCACGCCCCCACCTTCCAGGCCGCAGCCGATCCCGTTGCGCGTGTTGTCGTGGTAGCGACCGCCGATCACTTGCGTCCCCTTCCAACACCAGATCCCTTGCGCGAACCCAGAAACATCCAGATCGATGAAGCGCACGTCGGCGGCCCCGCCGGAGCCCGTCTTGGCCTGGAACGCGACCTCGGCACCGGCGCCTACGATCGTAGCCGGACCGACGAAGCGGTTCCCGGTCTTCGGCACGATCGTCGTAGAGATCGTGTAATTCCCGGACAGCAGGAATTTCGTGCCTGCGGGGTTGGCGTCGATCGCCTCCAGGATCGCGTTTGGGCGACGACCTGCACGCCGGTGGACGGCGGCACAGAGCTCGAAGATGAACTGCGGACGGCGTCGGCGGGGAACCCCGTCGTCCGGCGGCGGCCGAGAGGAGGACCGCAGGATGGGGCGAGGGCCGCGCTAAAGGCGACGAAGACGGGACCTGCGAGGAGTAGCTGGTCCCTCCTCCTTATGACACTCCTCGCGGCACGCGCCTGCTCGTGATCATCGAGCTCCCCCATTGTGCATGGAGTGCGGGTGGCATCATCGGCACGTCACCCCGTTCAGATTGCATCCGTCGATTTCGTCGCCGTTCATTCGATTGTCCAGGATCACGACGTTGGACACGAACCACCCGTGCTTGTCGCCGGACAGGCGGTCGTCCTGGTGGACCCTTATGCCGACGCTGTTGTTGTCACCGAGCACGTTGTCCTCGATCAGGATGTTCTTCGAGCTGACCGCCATGATGCCGGCGTTGGCCAACCCCGCCTCCTCCCAGCCGTTGCCTTGGACCACGTTGCGCGCGATGTAGGCAGAACCGACGAAGGAGATCCCGTTGAAGTCGGACTCACCCGACTTCTCGTAATGAACGCCCTTGCGGTAGTTGTGGATGATGCGGTTGTCGATCACCGTGTAGTCGCCGCACTGCACGTCGCACCACACGCCATTGCCGAGGTTGTCGTGGATGTAGGAGTCGCGCACAACGATCCCGTTGCCCTGCGCGAACTTCAGGCCGGAAGCGCCCGAGCCTAGGTCCGCTTGCGAGCCGTTGTGGTCGACCTCGACGCCGTCGATCAGCACGCCCCCACCTTCCAGGCCGCAGCCGATCCCGTTGCGCGTGTTGTCGTGGTAGCGACCGCCGATCACTTGCGTCCCCTTCCAACACCAGATCCCTTGCGCGAACCCAGAAACATCCAGATCGATGAAGCGCACGTCGGCGGCCCCGCCGGAGCCCGTCTTGGCCTGGAACGCGACCTCGGCACCGGCGCCTACGATCGTAGCCGGACCGACGAAGCGGTTCCCGGTCTTCGGCACGATCGTCGTAGAGATCGTGTAATTCCCGGACAGCAGGAATTTCGTGCCTGCGGGGTTGGCGTCGATCGCGGTTTGGATGTCGGCACCCGGTTCGATCTCGACCGCGCCTCCGCCGCCACCCACACTCGCACACGTGGTCGATCTTCCTGCGCCATTGTAGCGGCATCGATCGACTAGACCGCCGCCCGCCTTCATGAGCCTGGCAACATCAGCCTTGTTGTGCCAGACGTAACGTCCACGATCCCAATACAGATCGCGTCGGGTGTCGTGCCCTCTTCCCGAGTGCAGAACAACCTTCGAGTCTGCCGCGAGGTTGAAGCTGCCGAAGCGGTACTTCTTCCCATCGGATTCGCTGATCCGCCAGCCACGCAGGTTGATCGTTCGATCGCCGAGATTGCGAACGATGATCTTCTCCTTGTTGAGGTGTGAGTTTGTACCCGTGTCTTTGCCTGCGGGGTTGTAGACGATGGACCCGATCTCGATGGCCGGTGCGGCGTTCGATGGATCTGTGGGCAGCACGACCGTCGCCGCGATGATCAACGCGATGATCAGGCTCTTCGATGCACGCATACGGTGTTCCTCCCCGTCGTAAGCGATCGAAGACCTCCCTCGGGGTCTTCGCCGTTCGGGGCTCGCCGCTTGACGGCTGCGGGGCACGCCGTGATGAACACCGAGCGAACGGAACCCTCCCGACGATACCGGCCACGATTCCCCCTCTGGTCGGCTCCGGGTTGAAGCCAAGAGACCCTACACCCATCGATACGTGCGAGCTCGCAGCGACGATGCCGTTACCGTTCAAACGGTTTCACGTTCGAGTGTCCCACGCATGGCGGACTGGCGACCGTCGCCGTCGCGGATCCGGATACCGGTCAGACCATGTCTCGAAGATTGGTCACCTTCAGGGGGGAGTTCACGAGATCCTGAGGTGGCACCCGGCATCGATGTGCTGTCGTTCTCGACGGCGTTTTGAGCGGAATGGCGTTCCGCGACGTCTGGTGCGAGCAGGCATCGTGTTCGCCGACGGCGGCCGACGCTGCCGATCTCGTTAGCCTTATCCAGCGACTCGGCGCCTCGACGAGAGAGCGTCGTGTAGCCTCGATCACACATGGATAATGACCAGCCGTCGCGTGCAGTTCGTCGTGGCTCATCGAGGCACAACCGTTTTAACGCGGTTGCAGCCATGCATCCGGACGATGAACCCTCGTCGTCGAACCGAATGAGGGCCCGCTCGTGACGACGGAACGCACAGGTCGCCAAAAGGTACTCTACGTGATCGGATGGGGCCGGAGCGGAAGCACGCTGCTGGATACCCTGCTTGGCGAGGTGGACGGGTTCTTCTCGAGCGGGGAACTCCACAACATTTGGCAGGAGGGTCTGACCGAGGGTCGGAAGTGCGGCTGCGGCCGGCCAGTCGTCGCGTGTCCCGTGTGGAGTGAGGTCCTTGCGGGCGTCTTCTCTGATCCCGGCAGCCTGAACTTGGCTGAAATCATTCGGTGGCAGAACGAGGAACTGCGCACCAGGCATACCTGGCGGGTGATGCGTTCCTCGTCAGGCGACCGCGTGCCATCCCGAGCGCTCCTCAGATCCGCGGATGTCATGGAACGGCTCTATCGAAAGGTCGGTGAGGTGACCGGTGCTGAGGTTGTCGTGGACTCATCGAAGGTGCCTTCGAACGCTGCACTCCTCGAGCTGATGCCTGGGATCGAACCGTTCTTCTTGCAGCTCGTGCGCGATCCGAGGGCATCGGCTTTCTCGTGGCAGCGGCAGAAGGCACGCCTGGATTTGCACGAGGCCGAGGGGATGCCGCGCTTCGGCCTGACGAAAAGCTCGTTGAATTGGCTAGCCTTCAACGCCGCCGGTGAGGCACTCAGGCGCCGCCATCCGCGGAGGTCCTACCTGCTGCGCTACGAGGACCTAATGGCCAAGCCTCAAGACACGGTCGGCGGCATCGTCCGGTTCGTAGGCGGGACGGACAGAACACTGCCGTTCGCCGATGAACGGATCGCACACGTCCGAGAGAACCACACAGTCTCGGGCAATCCAAGCCGCTTCAGGACCGGGAGGATCGAGATACGCGAGGATGACGAGTGGAAGAGCTCGCAATCCCCGTTGCGGCGAGCCTTCGTGGTAGCTCTATCGCTCCCCCTTTTGCATCGGTATCGCTATCCGATCAGGCTCGTTTGAGGACGCTAGTCTCGAGTGTGGTCCCTACCGTCGGATCCAACAAACGACACCCATAATCGACTCGGCGACGGCGACAACTTTGCCGATCGCGTCGCGCGGATCCTCGGATCGATCCGTGCGTCGCTCAGGGACGAGTGTCAGGAGGTACGGGACGCTACTGACGCATAAACATCCTCGTACGCTGCCGCGACCTGTGTCCAGTCGTACCGACTCGCGAGTTCCACCGCCGCCTCGCTCGCTTGTCGCCAGGTCCGCTCGTCCGTAGCTCCGACCTCCTTCAGCACGCGACCGACGGATCCGAACGAGGCCACCCATCCAGCTCCTTCGGCCGCCACACCGATCAGGCGCTCCACCTCAGGGCTCACGAGTGCAGGTGTCCCGTGCGATAGCGCCTCGAGCAGAGCCATAGGCAATCCCTCCCAGCGAGACAGCAGCGTGAAGACTTGCGCTGCAGCGAGCGCCTGACTCACTTCGGGCTCGTGCAGCACTTCGACGATGGTCACGCGGGTCCCGACACCGAGCTGTTCGATGCGTGCCCTGAGCTTGGCAAGGTCGCCTCGTTCCTCGGCGCCGATCAGCGCCAGATGCCAATGCGGGGCGGACGCGATCCCCTCTAGCAGCATGTCCAGGCCCTTCCGGTGCACGTCGATCCGCCCTACGTAAACGGCGAGTGGCGTCCCGATGTCGACGCGGATCTGCCGGCGAAAGGCGTTCCCGTCGGCAGGCCGTGCCGGCCGTTCGACACCGTTTGGGATCACCACGCATCGACCGGTGGCACCGAATGCTCGAAGCTGATCGCGCTCATGCTCGGTCAGTGCCACAAGTATCGAAGCCCGAGCCAGCATGCGGCGTTCGAACGCGAGTGCGTATAGCTGCTTGCGTATCCGACTGCGCCGCAAGGAAATCGGATCATATCCGCTGTGGGGAGAAAAGACGAATGGTGTCTCAAGCGCAAACGAGACGACAGTGTTCGTCCGGTTGAACGCTCCATGAAGGTGAATGAGCTCGATATTCGAGTTCGCCGCGTGACGCGCTACGGCCGACCCCATCCCGAGCCATCCTCCCCGAAACGGGATTTCGACGCACCTCACACCAGCCGCACGCAAACGGTCGGCGTGGGTGGCGTACGCCTCGTCCCACCGACTTAGCATCCACAGCTCCACGTCGTGCCCTCGCCTCGCGAGGGCCGCGCTCAGATGAACCATCACGGTCAGGATGCCCGACCATGGGTATTCTCCCCGCGGCACCAACTGCGCGATCCGCATGTGCCTACGGTACCGACCGCCTGGCTGGCTCGCCGCCCCTGCTGTGAAGTCGTATGGGCACCTCGTCCTCTGCATGATGTACTTCCGCGTGACCTATTGCAGATATTGAACCTGCGGCTTACCCGGCCGAACGATGGAGACGTGCAGGAATACGGTGAGTAGGACAGCATGCACGGATTCGAGGGTTGAAAATGTGCGATCCATGGTGAGGTCGTCTTCGAGCAGGAATATCGAAACGACGGCCCGATTCACAGGGCCGCTGGAAACTGGCGTTGATGCCCGCGGACTTGGGCTGGCCGCAGCAATGAAGGACGAGATTCTAATGATCGACGAGAGCATCCGCCGGATAAAGGAAGAACTGCCAGCCGAGTCAGGGGCAAACCTGACGTGCCTAAATGCGCTCGACTCCGTGACGAGTGCGTTGCGAACCGAAGTCGCCATCGGATCGAAGGGCACGAGGCGGCGCAATGCGCCGTCTGGGAACCGGCACAGACCTGTCGACCATCCCCGATACGACTTCCAGGCGCGTGACGTCCACTAACGAGCATTCGTTGCCTCGGCTCTCCCCGATGCGGGTGCTGGTTTCAGCATTCGCCTGCCAGCCGGGTCAGGGATCTGAGAACGAGGTCGGATTCCAAGCTGCGCGCGCGGCGGCGAGCGCCCACGAGGTGTGGCTTCTGACTCTTAGCCCGAGCGTACCGTCCATCAGGCGAGCCCTCGAGGACGATCCGGTGGGCCCCCGGGTGCATGTCGAAGGTGTTGATTTCGGCGTAAGCGGCGACGAGTTCGACCACCTGAGCATGGTTCGGTTCCAATGGTTCTACGATCGGTGGCAACGAGACGTTGGGAAGCGTGCCATTGCACTGGATCGGGCGGTGGGCTTCGACGTGGCCCATCACGTGACCCTTGCGAGCTACTGGACGCGCGCGGGGGTGGCGATCCTCGGCAAGCCCTTCGTGTGGGGACCCGTCGGCGGAGGAGTGAACCCCCCGTTGCGCTTGATGACGGAGCTCGGCCCTCGAGGGATCGTGGAGGACGTGGGCCGGCTGTTGGTTCGGCCTGTCGTCGCTCGAATGCCTCCCATTCGTTACGCGAGGTCGGTCTCTCGCGTCGCGTTCGCGCAGAACGAGGCGACGAAGCGAGCTCTCGGTGATGGCAGTCGCGTCGTGATCCTGTCCAACGGGCTCGCAGCTGGAGTGAACGGATATCGGTCGCCCACGCGGCGTTCCGCGGAGATCCTGGTCGTCGGGCGGCTCCTCCCATGGAAGGGCCCGGCTTTGGCGCTCAGGATGATGCGGCACGTCCGGCATCCGGGTGCACTGTTGCGGTTCTGCGGTGATGGTCCGGAGCGGCGGCGTCTCCAACGGATGGCCCGCAGGTGGGGACTGACGTCGCGGGTCGCGTTCGACGACTGGGTTCCTCGAGATGCGCTGCTGCGAGAGATCGCCGGGGCCGGCGTGCTGGTCCACCCCTCGCTTCACGAGGAGGCGGGACTCTGCATCGCAGAGGCACTCTCGCTCGGCACGCCAGTGGTATGTCTTGACCATGGCGGCCCGGCTGAGCTCGTTCGGTGCTGGCCGGACGCCGCTTCCGCGCGAATCCCGCCAACGACCCCGGAAGAAACAGCCAGGAAACTGGCCGCCGCGGTGGATACGTTCCTTGCGACCCCTGCGCCGATTCCGGACGGTCCCTCCGACGGCATGACGTCGTTCCGAGAACGGCTCCTCTGGGCTTACGACACCGCCGTGGAGCGTCGAGGAGTGGTGGGTAGAGTCCACCGCTAGCGCCGGTGTCTTGTCCGCTCGGGCGTGGCCCTCATGCGGTCCGCGTGGTCGACCGGAAGATCTGTAGCCGTGCTCGGTGGCGTCGGGCCCAGGTTCCCCTTGGCCCCTTCGCTCTGTGCTCATCGACCGCCGCGCAGATTGAAAGGAGCGGCAGACGCGCTCCATGACGGTCGAGATCCGAGCATGGGACACTACCCTGATGGAGTCCCAGGGATCAGGTCTGCCCGAGTACCTCGATGTGCTATGGCGACGGAAATGGTCGATCATCCTTCCCACGATCCTCGGCATTTCCCTCGCGTTGGTGTTGTCGGAGCGACAGGAGCCCTCCTATGTTTCCACCTCGGAGGTCCTGGTCCTGCCTGTGCGCGACCCGTCGAGCCTCGCCCCGGCACCGATCCTGATCGAGAACGAGCTGCGGATCGCTGACTCATTTGCCGTCCGGGAACTTGCTCAGGATCGGCTGGCGATCGAGGGAGAGGCGGCGCCAACGTCTGTCGACAATCCTCCCGAGACTCAGACCCTCGTGTTCTCGTCCGCGTCATCCGATCCACGCTTCGCTCAAGCCACTGCCGATGCGTACACCGACGCCTATCTGGAGTTCCGGACGAGGACCCAGCTCGAGAACGTCGATGCGGCAGCGAACGCCTTGGAGGAGGTCATCGCTCAGCTGAATGCTGAGATCGCGGATGCTCGTGAGATGCTTCAGGATGCGTCCGGCACAGAGGCCGCGGACCTGCAGTTCAAGGTCAGTACCCTCACGACACAGGTGAGCGAGCATCAGGCGCGCCTCGATGACCTCGAGCTCCTACGGACCGCCGAAGTCGGGGAGATTCTCGCACCGGCATCCCTGCCCGACTCGCCGTCGAGCCCCAACCAGGTGAAAGCTGTGGTGCTCGGGGGGGCTGTCGGCTTCCTCGTCGGTTTGGGACTCGCATTCCTCCGCGAGCGTCTGGACCCCCGGGTCCGGGGACGCGACGATCTAGAGGAGGCTGCCGACGCGCCGTTGCTCGCGACCGTCCCGTGGGTCCGTCGGCCCGTTCGTGTGGGCGTGTCCGGTGGGCTCGACTCGGATCCGCGTGTGGCCGAGGCATTCCGAGCTCTGCGGGCTCGTATCCTGTTCGCCGCCTCGCAGCGCCCCCTTCACAGCTTGTTGATCACGAGCCCGACGCAAGGGGAAGGGAAGACCACAACGGCAGCGAGCCTCGCGGTCGCGATGGCCGAGGCAGGCAAACGTGTCGTGCTTGTGGATGCCGACCTCCACAACCGAGGGCTGGGCGCGTACTTCCCCGGGCAGGACGCGATCGGGTTCACCGATGTCCTCATGGAACCGGGACTCCTCAACGACGCCATCACACCGACGAGCGTCGAGCATGTTTCGATGGTTTCCTCCTCCTCGGGAGCGTTGCCGGTCGGAGGGTTCAGCGCATCAGCTGTGCACGAGATCGTAAAACGCCTGGAGGCCGTCGCCGACCTCGTGATCCTCGATTCGACTCCCGTATTGAGCCTCTCGGATGCGCTCGAGCTCGCGCCCACGATGGAAGGCGTGCTGATGGTGGTGGACGTGGGCACGGCGTCTTGGGGTGAGATCGAGGAGAGCGCGCGTCAGCTACGATCGGTTGCCGCTCCCATGGTCGGGGTCGTGGCGACGAAGGTGGTTCCGGGACGATTCCATGGTTACCACCACGCCCGGTACGAGGATTACGAACGGCTCTCACCCCGACCATCGAGCCTGCCTGACTCGAACGGCGAGACCGAGCACGAGCCAGTCACCCCGCGCGAGGCTGGCGGCCCGCGGCGCACCGGCTCAGCCTCGGACTGACGAAACTCGCTCGGCGCTCAGGAGCCTCTTCCTGCCTTCTCTCGGAGTTGGCGGAGACGTTCCTTGGCGTGTGAGATGCCGAGGCTTCCTGACGCCCACTTCGCTCGCAACTGGGTCGGAAGGATGATCACGAGTCCGTACAGCATCGCCGCCCACAGCTTCTGCGCGCCGCCGTAGAGGTCGTCGAGGATGACCTTGCGCATCATGGCCAGGTAGCGCACCGAGAGATTCGTGCGTGATACCCGTCCACCGAGGGCATCTGCGAGGAACCGCTGTTCTATCAGTTCAACGTTCCGCTTCGCGTCGAGACGAACCGGATCCAGGTCGAGCCGGTCGAGCCGTTGATTGACCTGGTCTACTGCCGTCGAGATCGAACGGATCGTCCGCTCGATCGAGGAGCTGTCGACCCGAGCACGGCTGTAGGCGTTGGCGCCGTGGAGCCGGTAGAGGCCCAGGATCTCTTCGACACCCACAACCCTCGTCAGCAGTGAACCGAGTTCAAGAATGAATGTATCCGCGTCGATGCGGAACGGCTCTTCAGGGACCGGGAAGACCGCTGAGGCAGCCTCACGTCGGAGGCACATGCCACTGGTCGGCATCCATCGCCAACGCCCACCTCGACGGATCACCCTTTGTCCGATCCATCCACTCTCGAGCCTCGTAAATGTCGGGATCCGCTGCAGCTCATTCCCGTCCGAATCCACGATCATCATGTGGTGTACGAGGAGCCCGGATCGGTCCCGGCGGAACGTATCGAGGACGGTCTGCACCTTGTGAGGCAGGAAGAGGTCGTCCGCGTCCAGGAAGCACAGGACGTCGCCGTGCGACGCCGCGTAGGCGGCGTTGAACGCCGCTGCCTGCCCGGCGTTCGCTTGGCGGATGAGCCGGATCCGATCGTCGCGTGCTGCGGCGGCCTCGACGACGTCGCATGAGTCGTCGGTCGACCCGTCGTCGCAGACGACGATCTCGAGGCGCGGGTACGTCTGCTTGCTGGCACTGTCGAGGGCCTGCCCGATGAACCCTCCGTAGTTGTAGTTCGTGATGAGCACCGAGACGAGAACGTCGAGGTCGAGCGGTTCGAGGGGCATCGGGTGCAGCTGGCGCAACTCCTTGAGCGAAGCGAGGCTCTCGTTGCCACGCGCCGACGCTTTGGTGGTCACGGAGTCATTGGTGTGTCGGCCCATGGGTAGAGCCTATCGCCGGTCCGGCCTCTCGAACGTATCACGGCGCCTGGGCCGAGCGATCCGGCCAATCCGTAGGCCAATCCGTAGGATTGACCCTTGGCACTCGCCTCGATATCCTGTTAGCACTCACCGTAGCCGAGTGCTAACGCGCCAAGGAGGAGAGGGATGGCAAAGAAGGACTTCAACCTGAAGCCCCTGGAAGACCGGATCGTCGTCAAGCCGGGCGACGAGGAGGAGACGACGGTCTCCGGCATCGTGATCCCGGACACGGCCAAGGAGAAGCCGCAGGAGGGCTCCGTCGTGGCCGTCGGCCCCGGGCGATTCGAAGAGGGAGAGCGAGTGCCCCTCGACGTCGCCGTCGGCGACACGGTCATCTACTCGAAGTACGGGGGCACGGAGGTCAAGGTCGAGGGCGAGGATTACCTGATCCTCTCGGCACGTGATGTCCTTGCCGTCATCGGCAAATAACCGGATCCACGGGATCATCGATCGGGGGCCTCGCGCGCACGCGCCGGCCCCCGATTCTGCTTGAAAGGGGACGATCCATGGCATCGAAGCTCCTGAAGTTCAGTGAGGACGCCCGTCGCTCGCTCGAGGCCGGCGTGAACAAGCTGGCGGACACGGTCGCCCTCACGCTCGGCCCGAAGGGACACAACGTTGTCCTGGACAAGAAGTGGGGTGCGCCCACGATCACCAACGATGGCGTCACGATCGCCAAGGAGGTCGAGCTCGAGGACCCGTGGGAGAACATGGGCGCCCAGCTGGCCAAGGAGGTCGCCACCAAGACGAACGACGTCGCCGGTGACGGCACCACGACGGCGACCGTGCTCGCACGCTCGATGGTCCACCGCGGGATGCGCAACGTCGCAGCCGGCGCGAACCCGATGGCCCTCAAGCGCGGCATCGAGAAGGCGGTCATCGCCGCCGTCGACGCGATCAAGGACCAGGCCAAGGACGTCGGGTCGCGCGAGGACATCTCGAATGTCGCCTCGATCTCCGCGGCCGATCCCGCGATCGGCGACGTGCTCGCCGAGGCGCTCGACAAGGTCGGCAAGGACGGCGTCGTCACGGTCGACGAGTCGAACACCTTCGGCATGGAGCTCGAGTTCGTCGAGGGGATGCAATTCGACAAGGGCTACATCTCGCCCTACTTCGTCACGGACCAGGAGAGCATGGAGTCGGTCCTGGACGAGCCGTACATCGCGCTCGTGAACAAGAAGATCTCCAGCGTCCAGGAGCTGCTCCCGCTCCTGGAGAAGGTGCTGCAGGCCGGCAAGCCGCTCCTCCTGATCGCCGAGGACGTCGAGGGGGAGGCGTTGGCCACCCTCGTCGTCAACAAGATCCGCGGGACCTTCAACGTCGTCGCGGTCAAGGCTCCCGGGTTCGGCGATCGCCGTAAGGCGATGCTGCAGGACATCGCGACCCTTGCCGGTGGCCAGGTCATCAGTGAGGAGGTGGGGCTCAAGCTGGAGAACGTCGGGCTCGACCTGCTGGGCAGCGCGAGGAAGGTCATCGCGACCAAGGACGACACCACGATCGTCGAGGGCGCGGGCGGCCAGGACGAGGTCAAGGGCCGCATCAACCAGATCAAGGCCGAGATCGACAAGACCGACTCGGACTGGGACCGCGAGAAGCTCCAGGAGCGCCTCGCGAAGCTCGCCGGTGGCGTCGCGGTGGTCAAGGTGGGTGCCGCGACCGAGGTCGAGCTCAAGGAGAAGAAGCACCGGATCGAGGACGCGCTGTCCGCGACACGCGCGGCGATCGAAGAGGGCATCGTGCCGGGCGGAGGCGTCGCGCTGATCCGCGCGGAGGCCGCGCTCGACAAGATCGACCTCGACGGCGACGAAGCGACGGGGGCGAGGATCGTTCGGGACTCCCTGTCCGAGCCTGCCCGCCTGATCGCCGACAACGCCGGCGTCGAGGGGGCCGTGATCGTCGAGCGGATCCGCACCGAGGGCGACGCTCGTGGCTACGACGCCTCGAAGGGCGAATGGGTCGACATGTTCAAGACCGGCATCCTCGACCCGGCCAAGGTCACGCGCTCCGCGCTGCAGAACGCGGCCTCGATCGCGGCGATCGTCATCACGGCCGAGAGCGCCGTGGTGGAGAAGCCGGAGGAAGAGGAGCCCGCTGCCGCGGGTGGTCAGGGTCACATGCACTGACCGCAGCGGGCATCGAGCATCCCACGAGGGGGCCGGGTCACCGGTCCCCTCGTTTTGCGCCCCCCTGACCTCAGAACGGCGGGCGTTCGGTCCCGGTTTTCGCCAGTCCGGCAAGGAGTCCGACCGTGAACGTCGTGCTCGCGGCCGCGAACAGCCACCAGAGAACCGGCGAGGCTCCCTCGGGGAGCCCGAAGAGGGCGGTCAGCGCCGCGACGATCGCCGAACCCGCGCTCGCCATGACGAACGCCCACGCGAACCACCAGATCTCCGTGAGCCGGCGAGCCACGAGCACCATCAGCAGGGCCAGGCTGAACGAGAAGATCCCCGCGACGCGCACATACCCGTAGTCGGGGGAAGGGGTCAGATCGAAGATCGAGACGAGGATGAAATGCGGCGCCACGGCGATCGCAGCGCCACACACCGACCACACGAGCGCCTGCAGGAGCAACGCGCGCCTCAGAAGGTCCACGGCGCCATCTTCGCAGGTCACCAGACTGCGGCGTTGATAGGATGAGGCCGCCGGAGCCCGCGAGGGCTCCCTTTTCCTGAACAGGGGCCTTCCATGGTCGAAACGCCCAGGGTCGCCATCATCGGGCTGGATTGCGCGACCCCCCAGCTCCTGTTCCGCGAGTTCGAAGCCGAGACGCCGAACATCCAGGCGCTGATGAAGCGCGGGATCTGGGGCGACCTCGCGAGCATCACGCCGCCGATCACCGTCCCGGCCTGGGCCTGCGCCATGACCGGAAAGACGCCCGGAGAGCTGGGCATCTACGGGTTCCGCAACCGCAAGGACACCTCGTACGACGGGTTCTCGATCGCCACCTCGAACGCGATCCAGGCCCCGGCCGTGTGGGATGAGCTCGGCGCCCGAGGTCTCCGATCGCTCCTGATCGGCGTTCCGCCCTCGTTCCCTCCGCCGAGCGACTTCCCCGGGTGGCGGGTCGGCTGCTTCCTCACGCCTCCATCGGCGAAATCCTGGGCGTTCCCCAGGGAGGTCGAGACGGAGATCGTGGCCGAGCTCGGTGAGGGGAACGAGTACATCTTCGACATCGCGGACTTCCGGCGGGCGGGCTTCGACGTCGTCCTGGACCAGGTCTTCCAGATGACCGAGCGAAGGTTCCAGGTGGGTCGGCGACTGGCCCGGGAGAAGCCGTGGGACTTCTTCATGCTGTGTGAGATCGCGCTCGACCGCCTCCATCACGTGTTCTGGCAGCACTGGGATACGAGCCATCCTCTGTATGAGCCGGGGAACAAGTACGAGAGCGCGTTCCAGGATTACTACCGGTTCCTCGATGAGCAGGTCGGTTCATTGCTGGAGGTCTTGCCCGACGACGCCGTCACGATCGTGATGAGCGACCACGGCGCCCGGCCGATGATGGGTGGCTTCTGCTTCAACGACTGGCTGGCCCGAGAGGGGTACCTCGCGCTCGAAGCCCAGCCGTCGCACGTCATGCCGATCAAGGACGTCGCGATCGACTGGCCCAATACCCTTGCCTGGGGGGACGGCGGCTATTACGGACGGCTGTTCCTGAACGTGAAGGGCCGCGAGCCCCAGGGCGTCCTGAATCCGGCCAGCTACGAGCAGACCCGCGACGAGATGATCGCCAAGCTCGAGGCCGCGCCGGGTCCCGACGGCACGCCCCTCGGTACGAGGGTGCTGAAGCCCCAGGACGTGTACCCGGAGGTTCGAGGCGTCGCGCCGGATCTCATCGTGTACTTCGGCGACCTCGCCTGGCGCTCGGTCGGTTCCGTCGGGAACCGCAGCATCTACACGTATGAGAACGACACGGGCCCGGACGGCGCGAACCACGACCGCACCGGTGTGTGGGCGATGGCCGGCCTCCCCGGTCAGTCCACCGGAGAGGTGAGCGACCTGAACCTGATCGACGTCGGCCCGTCCATCCTGTCGTTGTACGGCATCGAGGCGGCCGAGGGCGCCGTCGGAAGGAGCTTCCTGTGACGCATCATCCCGAGGAGAAGGGGTTCACCGTATGGTTCACCGGCCTGTCCGGGGCCGGCAAGTCGACGATCGCCGAGATGCTGCTCCACGAGTTCCGGGCGCGGGGGATGAAGACCGAGATCCTGGACGGCGACGTGGTCCGGCAGAACCTGTCCAAGGGTCTCGGCTTCTCCAAGGAGGACCGGGACACGAACATCCTGCGGATCGGGTTCGTCGCCGAGCTGTTGACGCGCAACGGCGTGGCGACGATCTGCTGCCCGATCTCGCCCTACAAGGAGACGAGGGACCGGGTGCGGGCGATGGTGGGCGAGTTCGTCGAGGTCTACGTCCACGCCACGCTGGAGGAGCTCGCGGAGCACCGCGATCCGAAGGGTCTGTACAAGAAGGCCATGGCCGGCGAGATCAAGGGCTTCACGGGCGTGGACGACCCGTACGAGGTCCCCGAGCACCCCGAGCTCGTACTCGACACGATGGTCGAGTCGCCCGAGGGATCCCTGCAGCGCGTGCTGACCCGCTTGAAGGAGCTCGGGTACCTGGACGATGACGCGATCCTGGTCGAGGGCGACCGGGTCCACTCGGGGCTGACCGACCTGAGGGTCCACGAGACGGGGCACGTCGTCAGGGAGCACTAGCGGCCGGGGGCCCGGAGGGGGCCTCGCCCACGGCGGGCCACGTGCGAGCGCGCGTCAGCGTCAGGTGAACGTCGTCATCGACTTCGAGTCTCGACCTCGAGACCCGCTCGCGCAACCCGGTCCGGTTGCACCGCCGTGGTACCTTCCCCGCATGGAGTGACGGCGTCCACCCCGGAGCGGGTGGGCGCCGCTGCATATCCGGGTCCCTCGGCCGGTGAGGCGGGGCCCAGGAGGACGACCATGGAGGT